>CP064968.1:351572-703144 GCA_016699245.1 Candidatus Kaiserbacteria bacterium
GTGTCAGGCGCTCCATCGACTGCCGTAAAGGGAATATCAATATCATCAGAGAAATTCCATACCTCCATATCAGCAATCGAAAGTGGGTCAATACCTTCATGACGAACAATTACTCGATTCTCATAGAGGTCAAAATTACTGATAGTTGAAAATGTGTCCTCAGAGACAGTTGCAGCTTTTTCTGCTTGTCCATCAATATACACAATGAATGAGTCTCCAATATTGAACGATATTCCCTCAAAGATATATGCTCCTGTTCTCCCAAACCATCTCCATCACAACTCGTTGTATATTGTGTCACACCCCCAACAACCAGTTTGAGTGCAGTAGAACCATCACACGCAGTCGATATACCCGAACCCTCGCCACTATATACCACACCTGAAACAGAAATTGAGGTGGAGCTATTGTCCCATACGATATATCCAGGATCTCCACCATTTGCTCCAGGATCAACATCGTATGCTTCTCCCGCAATGGCACCATCGTGTCCAGTAAACTTCCATGAATTCAGAGTGGTTCCTGTTGCGGTCACATTATATGCAGGTGATGCACCAGAAGTTCCAAAGTATGTATTCACTAATGTTCTCACTTGAATTGCAGTTCCACCTACGGTAATTGCGCTTCCACTATTCTGTGAAACTTCATAGTCACCGTACGAGAGAGAGACGATATTTGGTGTACCACTAAAAGTAAGACCGCTGATATCTGTATTACGAATTCTGTAATAATTCCATGTAGTCGATGCCGTACCTCCGATGCGGATACTGTATGTACCACTTCCCTGATTTTGAATTGTCGTCGATCCTGTTGGACTGCCGATAACAGCAAGATTTCCACTCAATATCGTGGCACTTGCGCCACTTGCGAAATACACATCCGCAGTACGCGAGGAGCCACCGAGAGGAACACCATCAAAGTCTGTTGCATAACTCCAGTAATCAGCAGTGCCACTTCCCGGATAGTTTCCATATACATAAAGTTCTCCAGGCTGGTCTGCATGATCCTGTGAATAGAGTGAACCAGTGCCGTCTACCGTGTATGTCGTCGCGTTGCTATTCCACATACGAATGTCGGTATTTGCGCCCACAAGGAGTGTTTCGTAGGTATCGCTTATAGTCTTCGCATTCATGCTGTAGTTAGTGCCACTCACCAGTGCCAGTGTACTTCCCGTCCAGTCGGTGGTAGCACCACCGAGCTCATTCGTGAAGATGCCTCCCACAGAAAGAGCTTTGCCACTTGCGAGGGTAAATGCACTTGCATTTCTGAGAGTGAATGCACTCGTCGTGGTAGCGTGGTCCGTAATAGTGTAGGTACCGGTGCCATTCAATGACAGACTACTGAATGGTGAGTTGCCTGCATTAATAGCACTACTACCCGCCCCATCAAAGGTGACTGTACCACCACTACCGGTAAACGTGCCATTGTTAGTCCAATTACCCGCAATCGTGGTTGATGCGCTTCCACTTCCTACAAAGGTACCCGTATTCGTAATGAGTACATTTCCATTGACATCAAGAACAGTGTTGTTGGTACTAAAATTGAGTGCTGTGGTCGTAGCACCACCTACAGTCAGATTATTCGACACAATCATACCGAGACCAACAGCAGTATATGTGGGAGAATTTCCCTGCGCCATGAGTTCAAGGTTGTAGTATGTTGTTCCGATGACATTGGTAGCACCGATTCCTGAATAACGTACGGTAGTAGTATCTTCAAGGAAGGTGCCGCTTTCGGTAAACACATTTCCAGTACCCGCAAGATTCCATATTGAACTACCACCCTGAAGGTAGTGCGCCCCATTAATAGTGAGCTTCCCAAGGACTGTGGTCGTAGCGGCACTAGGAGTTGTCGTACCCACGTTCGCACCATTACCTAAAACGAGATTGCCAAATGTCCATGGTGTTGTGCCACCGAGTGTGTTGGTCTGATCAATAGTTGTTGTGCCACTTCCCATAGATAGTGTACCGTTACCAGCGAGGGAACCGTTCATAACCGTAATATCCGCAGTTCCCGTCACAGTACCCTGTGTCAGTGCAATGCCGTTTTGTACACGAATATCACCATTTATATTCCACGCACCCCCGACCCCATTAAAGGTGAGCGTATTAAATCCAATTTCTTGAATTGCCGTTGTCGTAATGGTCTTACCGGTCGTGGTCGCATTCATTATTACTGTCGTCGATGCCGCGCTAAAGGTAGCTCCGGTATCCATGAAGAAACTACCCCCCAGCGTGTATGTGGAAGTAGCATAGCCTATGAATGTTGCGTTATCATCGATATGGAGAGAACCATCAAATGAGGTAGTTGATGCATTTCCTCGTATAGTGATATCTCCATTTGCATTAAAGGTGGTGCTTGAGGCAACATGAAGTTCTGTATTAGCGAGAAGTGTAAGCGTATTCACGGTACCCGTTGCTGCCGTAAAGCGCAAATCAGTATCATCGGTACCATCAAAAACCGCCATATCGATAATAGAGAGAGGTATCACATCTTGATGCTTGGTAATAATTCTATTGGCGTAGATATTGTGATTCGCAATATTTCCTGTCGGAGTCTTGGTTACCACTGCACCATGCTGTCCACCATTGGTGTTGAGGAATGTCGTGAGTACGACATCCCCCACAATTCCTCCAACGGTAATACTGTAACTGCCGTCCACGGCAGAACACCAGGTTGAGGTGGCAACCTCACCCGCATTCACTATCACCTTCACATTTGGCGTCGAGCCGTTACATGTTGGTGAACCCATTCCCGTAACCCCATCGTCACTGTATACCCTACCCGATACAACAATTGAGAGTGAGCTATCATCCCATCGAATTGATCCGGGATTCCCCGTGTCATTATCAAATGACTCTCCATCGAGATTCCCACTTGTATCACGGAACCACCAGAACAAACTTGGATTTCCATCATTTTGTGTCACATTACGTCCTGTTATTGCTGTTGTCGTAGAGAAATTGACTCGAGAGATTTGAAGTGAATTTGTTGCATTATTAATAGTGGTCGATGAAACCGTCATAGCGGTACCCGATGCAATACCAAGCGTAAATGCGCCATCAGAAAGTCCAAGGACTTTCGTTGAACTCGCAAGCACCAACCCTGAACGACCGAAATTGGCAAAATCATAAAATGACGCAGTTGTGGTACCGCGAAGTACCGATATCGCGTACGTACCAGCACCTTGATTTGCAATAGATGTTGTTGCTGAGGATGTCGCAAGGATACTGAGCGTACTCGCATCAAAAACTGCAGAGGTACCACTTGCAAAGCGGACATCTACTTGACGAGAGGTTGAGGTACTGAGAAGCGCACCATCAAAATCAGTTGCATAGCTCCAGTGTTCCGTACCACTCGTACGTGTATATTGACCAAACAGATATAGATCTCCATCAGCCCCGGCATGATCTTGGGAGTATATAGATGATGTCCCCAACGTTGTGTATATATTCGCAGAAGAATTCCACATTGAAACTTTTGTGGATCCCGTACCCATAAGTATTCCGTATGTATCACCTCCATGCGATTTTGCGTTAAGTGACATAGAAGTATTCCCCGTAAGTTTGAGCGTTGCACCAGTCCATGTGGTTGAGGCTGCCACCATTTGATTTGTAAATGAACTCGTTGCAGTAAGTGTCGTGTTACTTGCTGCAGTAAACTGAAGTGCTTGTGTCAGTGTCACGACGGTAGCAGTAGCACTGTCAACGAGTGTGAAATTGCCAGAAGCGCTATTGAAGTCGAGTGTTGCAAACGGTGAGGCACCAGAAGAGATTGTTTCACTCCCGGCGGTTGAATTAAACCGTACAGTACCGCTATTTGCAGAAAATGTAGCGTCGTTATCGAATGAACCCCCAACAGAAAGTATTCCTGTTGGAAATACTACATCACTTCCTGTTTCAGCAATATAGTTACCAAGTATCGTTGCATTGGTATCAGAGAACGTACGTACGCGAGGTTCCTCTGACACACCGATTGTATAGAAACTCGTCGTACTTGCCTGGTTGTTGTATTCCGTCTGGATCCAACTTGCAGGCTTATGTTCATTGTACACACGAACTTCGTCAATTTTGCCGTCGAATGCTCCCGTATTTCCTGCACACGAACCGTAGTTAAAACCAGTGTGAATATAATTTGAAGCACCACTTGCGGTGAATGTACCTTGAGCAGTCGTTTTCTCACGCACACCATTCAAATACACTTGCAGTCCCGAAGTAGCATTCCAGGTTGCATATGTTTGATTCCATGAATTTTGAGTAATAGCAGTCGTACCGAGTGCAGTCACCTGGCTTCCGGTCCAACTGATTGCTTGAATAACACTACCCGATATTGCGAGCATGGGCAGACACCACCCAGAACCATCAGCTCCGCTTGAAACATGGAGCAGGTTACCATTAGTCTCACCGGTATCAGCATTAAACCAGACAGAAATTGCATATGGCTTATTTACGGTTCCTAAGTTTGCAAAACTCCCTGCTCGCACGCGATCAGTTGCACCACCATCATGATTCACCGAATTCCCAAATTGACCTGCCACCTGATCACCCGCTGCCATACCGAAGGTTGTTCCCGAGCGTGCTCCTGACGTACTGTCAGTCATCTGAGGAGCGGTTCCTCCTGGATTTTCTTCCATGTGGAGCACTGCAACATAGCCATTCGTCCATACATTATTTCTTCCATATGATGAGGTCGATGCATACCCGCTTGCGCTTGCATTTTTGTAATACACATAGAAGGTTGTGTTTGTAGAAGAGGATATATCTCCCTTGAAGTACAGCTCACCTGTTGATGCACCGGTATTGATAGACACCAATTCAAAGGGAACTTCGGTGATACCATCACTCTTCGTAATACGTATATCACCTCCATCAGATTTCACATTCGCAAAAAATGCACTGGGGAGATCTGAAAGTTTTACATATACCGGAAACCCTGTTGTCGATGAGGCAACCTTTAGTGCTTGCACAGTAAGCGGTAAGCGGTAGCTCCACGCACTGTTGAGCCATGAGGCTCCTGTCACTCCTCGAGTACGAACATTATTAAGTGATGATCCGTTTGTCGTAATACTGTCTGAGCCTCTCACCAGGAAAATAATTTCACCTCCGGCATGAGCAAAGGAACCAGAGCCTGTTGTCACCAGATCACCCCCTACAGTAAGTGAGCCTGTGGGCATTGTCACCGAACCACTTTGTATACGAAGATCATTTGAAGTGGTTGCATGTGACTCAGAAAATGTCCATGAACCTGACCCGGTAAAGTAAAGATTGTAGAGAGCATTGAGGAATGGTGTCCCACCAAGCGTAATGGTACGTCCAGCTACCGTACTATTCATAATGACGACACCATTGTTGTGAAGGAATGTTCCCCCTGCATTGAGGAATGAACCTCCAATGGTAGTGGTCCCCGTAGGAAGCGTTACAGTTCCTGTTGCAATAGTGAGACTTCCCGTGAGTCCCAGAGTTGAACTCGCAAAGTACCATGTTCCTGTTGCATTGAACGTGAGATTATTGAATGACGAACCTCCTGTTCGAATAGTTTCTGTGGTGGTACCAATAAAGGCGACTGTGCCGTTTAGTGGTACGAAGGAATTGTTATTTGTCCACGAACCGAGTACAGAGAGTGTATATCCACCATTCGATGCATTGAGTGTGTCATCGTTCCCAATAAAAATCGATTGAGCACGGGCATTTCCCCCAAGCGTGACCGTGAGCCCAACACCATCAACAACCACGCGTCCGATATTCGACGAACTAGCACTGGTATCAGTCCATGTGTAATTTCCGGAGCCGTCGAACGTTGTGGTTCCAAGACCGGTAAGCACTCCTCCTGTACTAATACGTGCATTCTGCGCAATAGCGATAGAGGACGTCCCTCGCGAAAGTGTTCCGTAATCAACGGCGAGAGTACCGTTTACGTCGAGTGGCTTAGTGATACTCCAAAGTGCAGAACCGAGCGTCTCCCCGAAAGTGACATTATAGAAGTTGTACGAGGAAGATGCGGTCGTCACCGTCTCTGAGGAAGTGGTTGCAGTAAAGATAAGTGTTGAAGTTCCCGCAGTTGTTGTTCCGTAGTCATACCATGATCCACTGACACGGAGTGTATTGCCATTTGGTATATATCTACCATAGTTGAGGAAGTCATGTACCACCGCATCGGCCCCAGACCCTGGTTGATACGTCGCATTTGATTTGACAATAAGCCGAGCATCAGCACAACCACTATCGGCACACAGCGTAAGGTCATTACTACTCACACTCATGAAGATATTTTCATTGTCAGTGACGTCATATCCGGAAAGACCTGCATGTGTTGTCGTACCCGAATCACTTGATCCTATAGTGAAGTGGCGTTTTGAAAGCTGAAGTCCTGCCATATCTCCCACTCCATCGTAGGTTGCAGCAGCGAGGGCTTCGTCTGCATCTGCCACCACCCCGTCAATAAACACGAGTACCTCATCCCCTTCAAACGCAGTCACGTTTTCTATCATCCATGACCCATCGCCAAGAATACTTCCCGTCTTTCCAACCTGCAGTTCTCCATTCACCACCACAGAGACTGAACCACTCGTTACAAGAGTTGTCGTGTCGTACTCATACGCGTATCCGGAAATATCGATACCCTCTGCCCATTCAACTGCCCAATCAGCAAGTGTCGGACATACACCGAGCACACACTCAAATTCAGCATCAAGAAGGAGTTGGTTATGTATTACCTTATTGAGTAAGGAAAGATCTATCGGAGATGATGTGAATCCAGCACTATTTCCAGGCAAGTATACCTCTGGAACAAGCAATGTTGTCGTACTTGTTTTGTAGTACACTCGATACGTAATAGAACTTGCACCTGGTGTTGAGTCAGTAAAACGAACTCGTTCCCATCTTGGGCCCACACCATCATCATAATCAATAATCGTCGAACGAAGTGCGCCTGAGGTAAATGCAGGATACTTACGTGAGGCAAGCGCAATAGATTCGTTAAATGGTGTACCGGTCACGGACGGATTGGTATCAAGAATTTCTTGTGTCGACCAATTTGAACCATCCCATGCAGTAAATACATAATCATCCGCAACGTCGTCGAGATACAGTGCGAGTATAGTACCATCAGCTGCTCGGGAACTAATGACATTGTATGAATCTTCGATGGTACCCAAATCAATTTCACCAGAAAATGAACTTGTTGCATAATACTGGTATTTTCCACCATCCCCAATACCCCCCGCACCATCATCGCTATACGGAATCATGATGTATCCATCACGTGCTCCGATAGTCTCAAACTGGCATGAAACTGGTCGACCTTGTTTTGCATTCCCAAGTGTTTCAAACTCGTTAAACACACCCCAAGATGAACCATTCCAAATTACCAATCCCATGTCATTGTTCTCGTCTATATAACACAAGGCAAGCCGATCAGTCCCCTCATCGCGACTCAGAGTTCCCCATTCAAAGTCATTACCAAGTGTTACGGTACCCGTTGCTGAGGATGTTGCGACCCACGAACTACCATTCCATGTTGAGTACATAAAACGAGGATTCGTCCAATTAGAAACCACCACAACTGCCTGATCTCCTGATTCTTCATATTCGACCGCGATTCCCTCATGTGCATTTTCATCCATCTCTCCAAATTGAAGTTTATTGACACCATCCCATGCCGAACCATCCCATACCTGTACTTCATAATCGTTCGTACTCGCATTACTACTACGGGTTACCAAGATAATTTCATCCGAAGTTGCATCAGGATTAGACACCAACTTTACCCACATACACGAATTCGTGTTCGAAAGCGGGAGCGTTGATGTACCGGTCCAACTCGCACCATCCCACACATCAAAGACAGCCTCAGTTCCATCACACGCGACAGCGAGAAGCTCTCCCGAATCAGTCTCATAGGCAACATCAAAGCCACGCATATTTGTGTCGGCACTCGTTACACTGATTTCATGCGGAAGATCCCACGACCCACCATCATAAATCTGGATATTGGTATCACCATCAGTACCAAGAGTTGCAAGTGCATACTCATTACGTGTCGGTGATGATACAAGTGCCACAGTATCTATCTGCGCTCCAACACTTTCCGCGGGTAGTTCTTCACTCCACCCTGTACCATCCCACAGACGATACTTCGGTGATTGCACCGACCCTTCACCATATGCAACCATCGCCTCATGCAGTGTGGTATCAATCTGAGCCTGTCCAAGAAGGGCGTTTCCTTGTGTTGTCGTGAGGGTGTCGGTATCAAATTGTGCACCGGTAGTCTGGAACCACGTGGAGACCACAATCGATTCATCAACCGTAAAACTATATGGTTCTGACCATAATGAAAAAGCAGTATTTCGTGCGCGAACACGCCACCAGTAGGTTGAACTACTTGTGAGCACATTAGCTGGCTGAATGGTGTAAGAAATAGTATGACCCGATGCAAAAGGACTGGATGATGCAGGAGTCACCAAGTCTCTAAATCCAGATGCACTTGAGAGATAGGTCGTTGATGCAGTAAATGTTGATGACGTTGAAAATGAAAATTCATATTCAAGTGTATTATCGTCTGGTTCTGTCGTTACAAAGGTAAACGTCGGTGTCCTCGTCGCGACTTTTGCGTTATTGAATGGAGATATGAGTGTCGGAGCGTCAACACGATTTCCCCATGAGAGCGTCCAATCTTGGAGACGCGGTTCACCAGATGCGTCACTCAACACCGCACGAATGCGTATCTCATTATATATATCGGTATCAAGTCCCAAAAGTGATGTCGTTCCTGAAGTGAATCCAGTACTATTACCAGGTAAATCTGCGTCGGGAATGAGTGCCCACACTGCTCCCGACAGATATTCGAGACTATAGGTGACATCATTTTGATCGGTAAATGTGAGTGTTCCCCATGCATTCCCCCGCGAAGGATCACCATCATCAAAATCGATACCCTCGGTTGTCACCGTTGCATAATTGTATGACGGGGTAAGGCGCACGTCATTCCCAGCATCATTTGGTGTTGCGTCTTCGAGTATATCAGTACCAAACTGATCGTCAGTTGTCTGGAACCACGTCGTCACGGTAACGGCTGGATCATAGGTAAAGCTGTGTAATTCGGACCACTCGCTATATGTATTTGAGCCACCAGGGTCTTTTGCACGGACACGCCACCAATACGTTGTTCCCGGCACAAGTGATGTCTCAGGAATATATCGTATTGTCTGTCCACTTGTAAATGGATCTTTGTCAGAGGAAACGGTCAGATTAGAAAATGGTGAGGCATGTGTTTCTGAATCTTGACTGATGTACGGAGGACCACTAAAAGTGTAGTCAGTATCAATTTGTATGTTATACGTGATTTCATCACTTGCCTCATCGTCCGTTACAAATTCGAAAAATGGTGTCGCGGATGCTACTTTCTCATTGTTAAATGGTAACGAGAGTGTAGGAACAAGTGGTGGTGCGTTGGTGATGAGTTGCGGATAGTACAGGTACTCATTGAGCAGTTCACCATCGCTATACACAAGGCGGAAACAGTATTCAGTAGAAGAGCTTGCGTTATTATTTTCAAGTACAAAATCCCACTCTCCATCCATATTTGCAGGAATAGCACTCACATTGTCAAAGGTAGGATTTTGCTCTTCGTATGTTTCAGGTACATCAGATGCAGTCAAAAGTGTTGAGGGAATTTCACGACCATCACTGATAAGTTCTTCACTCGAAATATCGTAAAACCCAGTCGCATTTGAGATGTTATTGAACTCAGTACTAATCCAGTTTGCGGCGACTATCGTCGTATACACACGAAGTTCATCCACTTTCCCATCAAAATGTCCTTCATCTCCCGCACCAGCATTGACATCTCCCGCAATATGGAGGAAGTTTGAAGCTCCACTTGCGGTATATGTCCCTTGAGCAACGGTGCGCGCTATACTTCCGTCAAGATACGTTTTGAGTCCTGTTGCTGCATTCCATGTGGTGTATCCTTGATGCCATTGGTTTTGCGTCACCGTTGTGGTACCAATAGCGGTCGACTGGGTTCCTGTCCAACTTATTCCCTGGAGGAAACCTCCATTCAGTGAAAGCGGTGGAAGGCGCCAACTGTTTGGTGGGTTAAGTTGAGACATACCAATAATGTTTCCATCAGTCTCACCAGTATCCGGCTTAAACCATATACCCATACCGTATGCGGTATTTACTGTCCCAAGCCCCGTAAAACCAGGGGCAACAACGGATTCGTTGGTACCATTCGCATCAATACCATTCCCCATTCGTCCACTCGTAGCGTTTGTAGCGTCCATGAGGTCGGTGGTCGCATTATGACCATTTCCGGTACTATCATACATCTGTGGCGCAGAGCCTCCGGGATTTTCTTTGAAGTGATGCACGGATTCAAAATTATTAGTCCATACATTTTCTGAGCCATACGTCGCAGTTGCGCCATAGGGCGTCGCGGTGGCATTCCCGTAGTAAATGAAAAACTCTGAATCAGTCGTTGAAGAAAGGTTTGCTTTAAAGTGCAACTCTCCCGTGAGTGCACTGGTATTTATCGATACAAGTTCGAATGGCAATTCTGTGATTCCATTTGATCCGGTTACCCTAATATCATCTCCATCAGATTGGACCGCACTGAAAAATCCAGAAGGAAGGTCTGCGAGATTTACGTACACAGGAAAATCAGTGATGCTCCCCACCACAAGATCACTATCGACAATAATCTTCACTCGTCTTCCCCAGTTGCCACTATACCAATCGCTTCCCACAATTGCATTCCCATACCCTCTCCATAGGGCTGTAGTACTTCCGATTGCGCCAACGTCCACCCACCCATTAAGGAGCGAGCACGAAGCACCTTCCGCATACTGTAATTTAAATGCGTCAGTTGAGGTAGGAAGGTTCACGTTTGAAACGTTGAGCGACATCCTCAGTCGAATTTTTTCACCCAAATCAATTGATTCACTACTTGAGAGTGATGTAAACTCAGCGAGGTCATTAACCCCTAATGGCCATGGGTCAGTCGGAGTGAAAAAACTTCCGTTTACGTACCACCGAAAACTATTCTGGGCAACAATTGGGCTACGCTCCCATGTTACGCGCCAACTGTTGAGTGTTGGTGATGTTCCACTATTCTGCACGAGTGTCGCTTTAAGACAAATCTCATTGTATGTCGTCGTCGAAATGCCCGATATATTTATGGGACTACTGGTGGCATCGAAACCGACAGCATTTCCGAGTAAGACACCGTCTGGAATCGGTGTATCACAGGTGGTCGTGCTTGAATAATATACTTGCAGGGTTACATTGGTTCCGGATGTTTCCGTAGTTGAAAAATAAACATCACCCCATGTTGGTTGACCGGTCTGTGCACTATGACGAATAGGAGTTGACACCACAGTACCCGTCTCACTCACAAAACGACGTGCTGCCATCATACCCGTTTCATACGTTGGAACGGTTACTGATGAAGGAGTGTCTTCAAGTGTCTCGTGTGGAGTAGACCACGAGGTACCATTCCAATACGTAAAATCGATATCATCAGTTTCATCATCAAAATGCATTCCAAGAATAAGCCCATCACCAGTGCGTATTGTTTGCACCCAGAATGAGTCGTTAATATCAGACCCTGTTGAGGTCGCCCATGCACCTGTGTACACGCCGTGGTAGTCACCATCAACACCAGTATCCGAGTATGGAGCAATGATATTTCCATCACGTCCTGCAGATGTCTCAAATTCACAATCCACGGCACGTCCACGGTCATCATTTCCGGTTAGTATAAGATTTCTGTTTGAACCCCACCCATTTCCATCCCACATAACTGCACCAATATAGTTAGAGTCATTTATGTAGCAGAGCGCAATGCGATCGGTACCTTCATCAGCAACAAGTCGACCGTTTTCAAAATCATTTTGTAATGTTACCGGTGTATTCGATCCCCATATTAACCCGTTCCAACTATTCCAAAGGAAGTTGTTTCCTGAACCATTGGTCGTCACGACAATTGCTTGGTGACCTGATGCTTCATACACCACTGAGAGACCCTCCTTGGTTTCGTCTCCTGCTTGCATTGAACCGAGAATCTGTGAACTTCCTGGAAGCCATGTATTTCCATCCCATACTTGCGCCTCGTATTGTGCTCCGGTATCACGAGCAACAAGAATAATTTCATCGGATGTCGGGTCAGATGCGAGGGTAAGCATTTCACAATTATTGACACTATTCATGTCTACCGTCCCCGTAGCAGACCAATTAGAACCATCCCAAATTCTATAGAATGGATCAGCATCTCCATCACAACCAATTGCAAGCGCATCTCCAGAACCCGTCTCATACGCTACCGCCAATCCTCGTCTTGAAGCATTACTTGCAGTCGTCGTCAGTTCATAGAGGTGATTCCATGGTGTCGATGAAGCTGCAGTGTACACCTGGAAATTAATATCATTATTTGCATCAAGCGTGCCGGCAATATACTCATCCCGTGTTGGTGCTGCATCGGTTACCACCCAATTGATATTGCCTCCCACATCAAGTGCATCCTGTTCTATCCCCCACGCAGTCCCATCCCAGAGCCTATACTGAAGTGTTGTGTTTCCTGATTCTGCGTAAGCAAAAAGAACCTCAGTGTTATCATCAACGGTCACTTCAATACTTCCATTACCATTACTATTTGTGCCAACAAGTGTATTGGTATCAAATTGACCATCAACGGTCTGATACCAATCCTGTGTCTCAATGCCACTCGTAATCGTCATACTCTGAATACTCGACCAGTCTCCATAATTTCCTGAGCCGGTTACATCTCGCGCGCGAACTCGCCAGTAATAAACCGAATCAAATGCAAATGCATCACCTGCCTCTACCTGATAGCGAATACGATTACCTTCAACAAATGGGCTTGTATCACTTGATGACGCAGTATTGGTAAAACCAGCATCCACTCCCGTTGTTTTTGTTGTCGATGCTGCAAATGATGTAGATGTTGACCACGAAATTTCATATACCACATCAGAAGTGCCGTCGGGATCAACGGATGAAAACTCAAACTTTGGTGTTGTGGATGAATATCGAATACTGTCAAACGGTGTATCGTAAAAAGTAATAGTTTGTGGTTCAAGATTGAGTTCTGCCTTTTTCCAGAGCATAAGCACGGCATCGGTGACATCATTTGTAGTACCGCCTGTATTTGCCTCTTCATCAACCATAACTCTCACGACTTGGCCCGCCATAAGTCCTCGGAGCAAGTACACAAGGGCACCAGATGAGTCGCTATGATTACCTGCGTTTCGAATAATCTGTGACTTTGTCTGTGCTCCAGATATAGGAACACCATCAACTTCAACTGAAATGCGTGTATTCCTGTAGTTGTTCGCTGATGTGAGAGCATCATTATAAGAAAGAAGATAATCACCCGATTCATTTACAATGATATCTCCCATCGTTGAAGAAGATGTTGTGGCATGAGTAAAGGTTACCGAATCATAGACAGGGCGAGTGTCCCACAGTAGTTTTTGAGCTGGAGTGACACTCCAGTTTGTTGTGCTTGCGAGGTTTCTACCTCGAAGCACAATGGTATCATCGCTTGGAATTTCTTTAATGAAGATAGAACCAACAAATCCTGCCGGTACCGTGGTCGTTCCCGCACTTGCTTCTTGCTCGGTTGTAATCGTGAGTACTTGGTTTGTCGTTGTTGCAATAACAATTCCCGACCAGTGTATTGAAGAATAAAAGTCATTTGAACCACCCACAGCATTACCATAGGCAAGCCCTTGTGAAAATACACCCCCTGGTACTTGTACACCATTCAGAAGAACCCTTCCGAGCACATTCATAGCTACCGATGATGCACGGTTTGTCTCAAGCGGTACACTGACCTGTACCATGTAGGTACCGGGGTTACTAATTATAATGTTTTCGGGATTGAGTGAATCTGAGTGCGAAAAACCAGCAACATCTTGTCGTGTCTCTGTCCAGGTAAGTGGAGAAGAGGATGCGGTATTAAGAGTTGTTGACGCAACGGTACTCGTCGCTGTCCCCGCAAAGACATTATTTGATGCAGGTATATACTCAATGTACATACTTGCTTGACCGGTAACATTTACCGTGTCAGCACCAATCGAAGTAAGGTCTTGCACATACACTTCGACGTAATCATCTGGTTGTGCGTTCGTAAGCAAGAAACTTGCGTGTGATGATGATTCAGAATGGTTATTATTTCCTCGAATCCATCCACTTCTTCCAAGTCCTTGAGGTACCGCAACACCATTTACTCTGACTTCTATCCCTATTCGGGTAAAGTTTGCGTTTGCATCCGCTCGTTGCTGAGGGAGAGTTACCGCAAAGTAGTAGTCTCCTGAGCGTCTAAGGGTAACTCGCTCAGACTGAGTAGTGGTCGAGTGCCTATAGTAGTACGTATCAACCGTGCTTGTACTCCAAAGCATACGCGATGGCAAACTATTCAAATTTGTACCATTTTCTGATTGTGTCCCCTCAAGCCACGCAACACCACTCAGTGCATCCGATGCAATTTGCCATGCGCGTAATTCCTTGAATCCATCCATATCGAGAGGTCCAAGGAGGTATAGGTACGGACTGACGTCAGGAGCATCAAACATGTACGTGAGTGTAAGCTCATCTCCTTCATGAAGTGTGGCATCCCACGTGAGATAATTCACATCCCCCAATGTTGTAAGAGAGCCACCACCGGCATCAACAATTTCAAAACCACGTGGAAGTGCTTCAGAAATCACGCCATTGAATTCTCGGTTCGCCGTTATGTGGAGCGACACGGTGTATGGAGCTGGAGGATAGATACGTGTTGGTGCGGTACGTTCAATATCAAATGGAATATACTCGCGTACTTCAAAGATATCTTTTGTGTGATGTACTTCTTGTCCATCTTTGTTGAAATGTGAAAGTGATATGTGGTATTCACCAATTTCATCTGTGTTAGTAAACTGAGCAAGATAATCAGGTACATCGGTAACATTATTTGGCCCACAATCGCCTCCTTCGCTCACGGGTACATCGTACACGATATGTGATGGAGAGGTGATGGTGAGCACAAGGTGTGCGTGACAAATAGTGTCTCCTGTTTCCGTAAGTGCAGCCATGTTAAGCGAAACGGGTTCGCCCTTGTGGTACATCGATTTAGTACTATTGATTGCAAGTACTCCCCAGTAAAACTCAATCTGGTCTGTGTAAGTGTTCCCATCTTCTTCTATATCCATCGTGAGTACATATTTTCCAGGATGCATCTTTTGTGGATACTCAAGAAAACTGAGAGTCCATGTACCATTGTCGTTATACTCAATTTGAGAAGGAACTTCGACATCTCCATAGAGAGCATGATTAAGTCTCGTTTTGACTATTGCATATTCCTTTGAATCACTAAAAAGGAATTCGAAGAATCTCTCAATAATATTTTCCTGAGAACGATATTTGAATTGGAATACTGGCAAATCATCAGCAAGAAAATCGGAAACGGGTTCGAGTAAATCGTTATACGTTGGAGTTATAAGTGATCGCTCGTATTCAATTTCATCGAGATCAGTCTCTCCTAATTCTGTCTCATAAAATGAAACTGCATTCACCTCAACCCATACACTATCGATATACAACTCGGGTGGAACTACAGTGTCTCCTTCATATGCTACGCGCACGGTAAGTGCACGGAGTGCTTCATTATCAATGTTGCTTGGAAGTGCAAACAAAAAGTATCCACCATTGAGTGCATTTGAAATCTCATCATCAATCACAATTGTTCCTGCATCAGCCCATGTTGTGTGATCAAAACTATACACGAGTCGAAGATGAGAAAAAGTCTCTGCTGACTCTGGGCGTTGTGCACCAACTGAAATACGCAACTGCGCACTTTCAACTTTGGTAACCCCCTCAAAATCTGGGACTGTAAAACCACTAAATTCAAGTATTGGCATCGCACAATCAGTGATAATAGTGCAACTATATGCATCAAGATTTGCTTCTGTTGGCTCCTGTGGTGAAACCTCTTCCGCTGCATTTTCTGCAATTTCTTCTTGAATGCCCTCTTCCACCACATCGACAGTCTCAATACCAGCATCTACATCCTCGGTAACTTCTGGTTCAATAGGTGTCGTCTGATCTTCAGTTACCATTTCTTGCGAGGTAGGTGTAGTTACATCCTCGACAACTTCATCGGTAACATTCTCATCAGAAACTTCTAGGGTAATTTGTTCTTCAATCGGTGCTTCATCAATAAAATTTGCAAGGGGCAGTGCTTCAGTAACCAACCGTGTCACAAAATAGGGAGAGAGGTACTGAGCAAGTTTTTTTGATTGTTGAGTAGTCTCATGAGCTTGCACCTCCTCAGACGTCTCAACTGATGTATCAGGTGCAGATTCGCTTGTTGCATTTTCCTCATTTGACTCGTCTGCTTGATTTGACGATTCTTCAGCTGGTTCTGCAACAACAGAATCTTCTGACGGTTCCGTTACATCAATAACATCAATTGCTTCACCAGCAGATTCCTCTGTTTCAGGATTAGACGAAGAAGGTTCTTCAGTGTTTCCTGAATTAGAATCAACGGAATCAGTTTGTTGGTTGTCTTGGTCATTTATGAATTGTTCAACTTGCTCACTCCCATCGCTAAGTGAAGCAGAGTTTTGATTATTAAATTCTTGGTAGAGTGAATCTTGATTTAGGTCATGACTATACAAACCGCCAACATTATTCCAACCAGAACTCTCGATCGTGTCGGGATAAATATTGAGTGTTTCAAATTCAAACTGAGTTTTATCTTCAGTATTAGCAAACACGAAAACATGGATAGCAAGGAGCAAAATTGGAAGAACAATAAACGAGTATCCAGAAAAAATACGAAGAGATAATGGCTTGTATGTACTCAAAAAATTATCATCAACAGTAAAACGCCACACTCTCCATTTCGGCGCTTTAAATATCAGTTTTTTAAATTTGTCTCCTACTTTTTGCGTGAAATAATTCACCACACGATGAAGGGAGCCAATACTCAAAAGAGAGTACGGCTCAACTATAATTATACCCCATCAAACCTTGATTTGATGGGGTATAACTGTGGATGGCCCAAAAATAATGAGGCGGAGCCGACTATATTTTTGGAGCCCGTCGCTATTCTTCCCCCCGGAAGAAAAGCGACGTCGTTATGATGTGCTGAAAGTCTTTTTTTTAAACTCTCCTCGACTTTAAGAGAATGCTCAATAAATCCTATTTCAGAATCTTACTCACATCGGTAATCTCCTTTTCTATGAGTGTTTCAGATACTTCGAGTGCTTGGTTAAGACCCTCTACAGCCTCGCGCTCTTTCTTTGAAAGTCGTTCGTGCTTTGTAATCATATTAATCTGGTCGTATATCTCATCACGAAGTGCAGAGAAGATTTTCTCCATTTGATCTTGAATTTCGCGAGTTTCTTTGCGCAGTTTTTGTTCTTTCTGTTCGTGCTGCTTTTTGGCGTACAACATGAACCCAAATTCAGCGATAAGTGCAAGGAGTAGGAGAAGGATTATCAAATTCTTTCCCTTAAAAATATCCCAGATAGAGCCAGTTGCAACTGCTTCGACTGGTGGATGCCATCCAGAAGTAATGAGAACAGCCACAGTGGATACAGTCTTGTTGCCCGCGAAGTCGAATGCAGTGACGGATACAGTGTATGTTCCATCCTCTAGGTTCTTGAGCATGTAGCCGAGTTTTGCTTCATCAGGAGTGATTTCTACCGGCTCACCATTTGCAATACTTAACTCATATTTTCTAATTCCTGAAGTAACGTCATTTGCTTCAAAAGTGAGGAGTGGGAAAGCTGAAGGTGAGTTGCCTGCGCGTACATTGATGGTGAATGCCTCTGGGGGAAGTGTGTCAATAAGCAACTTACGATGAAGAATTCCTCCCCAACCCACCTGATTCTTGTACTGCATGGTGAGGTACTGCACACCATCAACGAGCATCTCAGGAGTGAGGGATAATTGGTCAATTGGTGGATCATATTCAGTCTCAGGATCAAATTCAGATGAGGTAGCGATATCAAGAGCAAGAGCGTCAACATCAAAAGGTACTGTCCATGTAAACACACCTACTTTTGTGGCATACCATATTTCTGGGTCAAGAAATACAGCCGAGCCTGCTTCTGGCGGTCGAGGTGGGTCACCAAACGTAATAGTTGCATCGTTATCTTCTTCCACCTCCTCAGGAGTTTCCTCTGGTTCGTCTACAGGCTTTGGCGGAGGTGGAGTCGGCGATGTTGCAGCAGTAAGTGTATATGAGGCGTTGGTGGGGCCAGTGTAGACATCCGTACCAAGCCCATCAGCAGCAAGTACTGATGCCGAAGCCACCGTTACGGCACCCGTGCCTTCCTTTAAAACTTTAAAGGTAACTGAAACAAGATTAGAACGTGTAGAAAAAGGTGTTGGACTGCCACCACCGAGAGTAATAGTACCTGCAGCATTAGAATACGTTGGCTCGGTGGTCCAGAGTGAAAATACTGATCCTGTTTTAGAAACATTAGATACGGCGAGGACAGTATTGTCAAAACTCAGTTGTGTCTCCACTGCATTAACACTCTTGCCTTGTGGGTTCGTCTGTATGGTAACTGTAAATGATTGTCCGACTGAGTATGAGCCAGTGCTTGGTGAAATTGCAACATCAGCAGCAAACGCTTTTGAGGCATACATGCAAAAAACACTCGAAAGGAGCGCAAGGAGTATTAGTGTTTTTGTGAATCTGTAAGGTACTGAAGGAACAATCATAATAGTGTGCTTATCGGGTCGGTTTCCCTTTTACCCGATTAATCTTAAGTCTCACTTTCTCCTTTTCCTCCGGTCGTAAGAGTGGTAGGACGAGGACGAGAACTCCGTTTTTTACTTTTGCCTCTGCACGTGCAATGTCGACACTCTCAGGAAGAATAATTCTGCGATAGAAGTCACCCCATACACATTCCTCAGTGAAAAAAGCACCATCCGGCTTCTTCTTTGCGAATGCAAGATGCACCGGGCGAAGGCGCTTCCCTTCAATAAGCACGACATCAGCATCTCCTTCGATAGATACGTGGATATCAGAAAGCTCGGCACCCGCAGCCTGTGCGTACACCACAATAAGATCAGTGGTTTGAAACACATCCACGTCGAGCTGTACGATTTTATCGAGCGCGGTTTCTTCCTCGCTTGATTGCAAGCGTTGCTCGGTACGAACACCTCGGCCTTTCAGTCTTTGCAAAAAGGACATACGTGTATAGTATACGTCATCATTGAATATTTTTTCCAACAGTTATGCACAAATCGCCTTCGGATAGAGAATAGAAGATATGGAATAGATAATAGGACAACGCTTCGCGTTGTTAAATATTTTCTATTATCTATTTTCTATTTTCTAACCAGTCCAGTTAAATATCATAATAGAGAAGTCGGTGAGCGACACTTTACCGTCACCATTGATATCGGCGGGTGGGTTTGAATTACCTCCGGCACTTCCCCACCAGAAGAGCAAAATAGAGAAGTCGATGAGATTTACCTTCGTATCACGATTGAGGTCCGAACTACGGGCAACTTGTGCGGCTTCCCCTACTCCGTAGAAAGTATATCCCGAGAAGTTGGTACTTATACCTGCCTCTTGTTTTGCTTTTGCACGTACTTTGTAGGTACCCTTACTGAAGCCATCAGTAGGTATTTGGACTGACCAGGCACCATTATTATCGGATGTTGCGGTAAAAGTTTTGAGCGAAGCGCTTGATTTATCATTTTGATTTTCTATCGTCACTGTTGCATTTGGGATAGAGTATCCACTCACGGTAAGTTGAGCACCAGGGTCGACGGGGTTTGGCATAACTTTTATCGAAGGCATTACATTGATGTTAGATAGCGTAGACCCTCGTGCACCAGTCACCGTGAAGGTGGTGGAATAAGTACTCGATTTAATACCTGCTTTATCAGTACCATATACACCAAAGGTGTATGCACCGCGCGCGATAGCATCAAGCGTGCTTGAAAATGCACCATCCCCACCACTCGTTACTGTATCTGCGATTTGTCCATCAACGAGGATGGTAATGGTACTCCGCGGAAATGCATAACCGTTTATGATAACGCGTCCATCACCACTTTGATATGGCTTATTAGTACCTTCGAGCCCTCCTCCCTCTCCATCACCTCCACTACTCGGCCCACCACCACCACCACCACCTCCGCCACTTCCCGAACCACTCGCGCTCCCGCCACCCCCTCCTGAACCATTCGTGCTACCACTTCCTGATCCCGTATCTCCTGTTCCACTTCCTCCTCCCGTACCAGAACCATCTCCCTCACCAGTCCCTCCAGGTTCACCCGTTGGAAATTCAGGTATTGTAAATGAAATCACATAGTCGTCTATGTTAATGTTTCCTTCATCATCAATACAGCGTACGAAAAATGTGTACGTTGTACTCGTAGCAACGGGAATGGTTACTGAATGAACTGTTTGATACGATGTTGAAAACAAACTACCCATAGAATAATATGGTGTCCCTGTGGCAGCTGCGTAGCGGCAAAGAGCAAACTCATCTGTTTCAAGTGACATTTCTACATTAAGTGTAGTACCCGAAATGTTTCCTGTAGGGGCACCGTTAAATCGAATAGGAGGATCAGTTTCTCGAGTATCTACATCTTGAATTTGTACTTGGTCAACAATTGCATACAAGCCACGTACTCGTGAATTAGTGACACCATCCCCTGCTTCAATAAAATACTCAAAGGTGCCTGTTGCATGTGGGTTGGTAATACCAATGTCAGTTGTGGTTGCATTTGGAGTATGATCACCAATAAGAAGCCTGATCTGTGCACCCGCTGGAATACCTTCACTGCTATTGAGAGTAATTTCAATATTTCCTGATGTGCCTGTCGTAAATGCAATACCATCTTCAACAGCATTTGCAGATGTCGTGGCGACACGCAATACATGTTCACCCCCATTTGCTACATAAAGAGCAATATTATCGATATCAAAATCAACCGAGGCGGGGATCTCAAAATCGCCATCGTCTGGAGTAAATCGGATGAAGCCACTCGGAGGAATTGGAACTGTGGTAATAAAATCAATGGTGTGGTTTGCGGTAACACCTGGTGCAGAAGTGGATATCCTATCACTATAATTAGTGATTGCTGCTGCCGACACAATCTGATATACACACAGAAGCACAAGTAAAGAGATGACGCCAAAAAGCCACTTTGATTTTGTGTACTCTAAAAATCCCAGCTGTTGCATGGTACCCTTTTATTGTACCGCATTACGGCACATTCCTACGCCACATTACTGCACAATATACGATAGGTTTATTTAACACACCGAAATCCAATACCAGTACCAGCAGTGGTGGGTGGAGTATCAGCATGTACGGTATATACACCTCCGTCAGTCCCACTATCGTAATAACCTCCACGAATCATTCCAAACGCGCCATCTGTGCGAGACCAATAATAATCTGCGTCAAAGAGATTACTTGGTGTATCAGACACCATCGTAGCCATTCCATTTGCATCCACCTGTGTTACGAAGCCAGTACCAGGTACCGGTATTGCATTATACACACCATTTATAACATCGTCACTGACCCATTCCCATACATTTCCCACTAAATCATACGCTCCACTTGGTGCAAAACAGTTGGTAAATGCGCCTGTCTTGGTAATACTTTTTTGTGACACATTACATTCCGATTCAACATTTGTCATACCGAGACTGATTGCATACCACTCTGCACTTGTGGGGAGTCTTTTTCCACTACGCGCGCACATTTGCATTGCTTGATCACGAGTAATAAAACGCCACGGTGTAGCATCTTTCTGTGATTCAGCAGTACAGGTGATGGCATCAAGATTCTGTTTTGTAGCCATCATTTGCTCAGGCACCGGTGTGGGGCAGGTATCTTTTGCAGATGCCTCATAGGTGTCGACACACGTGATGTTGGGGATAGCGGACACCTCAGTCATGCCAGGGGGACACACTCCTCCATTCCGAGAAATCACTTGTGAGAGAAGTGTGCCCTTCACACCCCCTATCGTATCCGCAGCATCTATACCAAGCGCTGTGACAATGAGTGCACCAGCAACTATTCCTACTAAGACAAAAATTTTCTTTATCATACTATTATGTAAAGACGTTCATACTCATTATGAAGTTACACAACGAAACCCGATACCTGGTACTGCAAACTGAATTGGAACCGATGCATTGAGCGTATACACCCCTGCGTCACTTCCACTTCCATAAAAACCACCACGTATCATTGTAAAAGTTCCTACATCTTTTGCCCAGAGATAATCGGCACCGAAAAGTATATCGCCAGTATTTGGATTTGAAGTAGCGGGTAAACCAGAGCTTGTTACACCAGTGATATACCCCTCTGGTGGCAATATATGCTCTCCAATTTTGTTACCATACACATCTCCCTCAACCCATTCCCACACATTTCCCACCATATCAATTGCACCAATTAAGGACTTACACGATCTATTATCAAGCATTTCTGGTTCATTGGCGTGAATAATACAATTCTCCTCATTTGTCCCAAGAGCCATTTTGTACCATTCTTCACTTGTCGGAAGCCTCTTTCCCGCTGCCGCACACGCATGTTGTGCTTGTGGAAGTGTCACATTCGTCCATGGATACACCCCCGTTCGTGATGATGCACCACAGTTCGAATTATTTAAATTTTGTTCACTTTCAAGAACACTTGCAGGACGCATAAAATTGCAATCAGGGTTTGGAGAAGCTTCATAGGTATCAACACATGCGACCCCTTGCACTCCCTCAACAGGAATCATTCCCTCTTTACACTTTGTGTTCGTTTTAATCACTTGTGCAAGTAGTGTACTTTCACTTCCTCCTATTGTATCTGCAGCATCAATGCCAAGCGCAGTCACCATAAGTGCACCAAAAATAACCAGGACAATCTTTCCCCATTTCATTTATTTAGTATACGCCTTCTTCATTCTCTAAAACACATCTTTTACACAGCGAAAGCCCACACCCTGCGTCGCAAAGCCCGTCGGCACCGATGCATTAATTGTGTACAAACCTGCGTCTTGATTGCTTCCATAAAACCCCCCTCGAATCATGCCAAACACTCCTTCATTTTTTGTCCAAATATAATCCTTGCCATATAAATCATCTGCGGTTTCACCGGAGGTAACTGCCACACCCTGTGCGTCCACAGAAGTCACATATCCCTCCTCAGGGAGTTGTCTACCGCCATAGGTGTTGCCCACCACTTCTTCATCCACCCATTCCCACACATTGCCCACTGCATCATACGCACCGGCAGTGGAAACACATTTTGTATTCCCTGTCAGTGTCACTGCATTTCCCTGTATCGCGCAGGACTCAGGGGTAGTGCCAAGCACGATGTGATACCATTCAGCACTTGTGGGAAGACGCTTTCCTGTTTGCGCGCATATACGCTGTGCTTGAGGCAACGTCACATAATTCCATGGTGTTGCATTGGCCACTGAGGCTGCATAACATTCGGCATTTTTGCTATTCTCCTCGCTTTGCATTACATTACCGAGCGTCATGTGTGGGCAATTTTTTGACGGACTTGCTTCATATACATCCACACAAAGCACACGGCCATCTACTGTAAGGGGCGTTGCGCCCTCGTTGCAAATACCTGCTTTCCCTACACCAGCCATCTGCCCTATACCGCCGTTAATCCCCTGCATCGAATCAGCAGCAAAAATACCAAGCGTGGAAAGAAGCACTGCTCCACACACAACAAAAATTCCTTTTACCCACTTACTTGCCATAGCGTAGTTGTCTTACTCGCACCCAGTCCATGGCGTAATTAAGGATGAGAAGTACTGTAAGGATAAAGAGGATAACACTGATGATGTATGTAGAATAGTTATTTGCGGTATCAGATGTTCCATAGTCACGTGCAGCTATTTCACGTTCATTGAGTGCTGCCTCGCGCGCCTCAAGTTCACGTTGCTTTTCAGATATCTGTGCCGAGAGAGAATTAATCTCAGTTTCGGGTACACTTGCAAACATTCCTGTTCCTACACTCGCTACATATGATTTAGTAACTCCCGAAAGTTGCTTGGTAATAGGAAAGAGAAATCCTCCGTCAAAAAGCAATACAAAGGCAGTAACCACCATCGCGATACGAAGAAAACTATGGTATCGATTTACCTGCATATACTAGATTTTATCACATCTATGCAGAGAAGATGAGAAGGACAAGGAGGAAAAGTACCACTGCTGCCATAATTGCAGTAAATACAAAAGCAAAACGAGAAACTCCTACCTGCTTGCGGTACCTCTGTGGCACGATGCGACGTCCCCCCGCAGCACGCATGATGGCTTGGTTAATATAGTACTTAGTAAATGCATATCCACCCACGACTATAATTATGAGTCCTACGAGGAAACCGAGCATTACTTTCATAGGAAATACCCAGAATACGAGTGATGCATCGATGGTCTTTTGTCCATCTTCACCATCGTATGCAAGTGCAAGGACTGCTTCATACCGACCGAAACCAAGCCCTTCATCGTTCCACTCAAAATTGAGGTCACGCATTGTCCCAGGAAAGACACCATATTGATTTTCATTTACGGAAAAAACAACAGGGTCACTATTAAACATACTGGTAATAGAAACCGGGCCACGTGGACGGATCAAAATATTCCCCTGGTTTTCAATTTTCGCCGTAAACTGGACATTCTTTGCACCATAGAGAAGTTTATCTGTTGAAAATGAGCGAATGCGAGCCGCATCGATTACGTCACCATTGATGCGAATACTTATCACGGAGACAACTTCGTATCCCACACCTGCGCCTGTCTCACGAAGTTTCGGTGGCTCAGCGGAAACAAAGACACCACCGAAGTGGCTCCCAGGAGAAGCTTCTGCAGGCACGTTGATTGTAATCGGAAGCTCAACAGTGGCATTTGCAGCAACCTTGAGTGGTTCAGAAGGAAGTACGAGCCAATCAGTAAGCTCATAGCCAGTGCGTTCAGTACCTTCATCAGCAAAAAGTGGTACTCCTCCTGCTTCAACACCAGTAATGTCGCGTTTGTAGACAAAGTACTCTTTATCGACATCGCTGACGTTAGTAATTTTAAGTGTGTGGTTTTGTGTAGTGCCAGGATCAGCACGTTCTTCAATAGTTGCAGGAATAAGTGTAATACCCGCATTGCTTTGAGCATTGACACTGCCACTAAAAGACAAAAACAAGAAACATGCTGCGAGAAAAACTAGATGCAACTTCATATCGTATCTGGACAATTGTATCATCAGGATCAAGTAAATTCTATCTGTAAACTGTACATAAAGTCTTACAATGTAAATTCAAGCAACAAAAAATCCTCGCACAATATAGTACGAGGATTTTTGCATATTTTAAGTCTTAGAACGTCGGTGTTGCAATGTATGTAAGCGTAGTGTTGTAGTCATCACCCGCTTCCTGCAGTGCAGTGATTTGGATCTGATATCCGACTGTTGCTCGTCCAATGAGATTGGTCGTACCATCTGCCGGTCCATTGTGAGCCATAATAGCTCTTGGCGTGGTACTTGCTGCTACCCATTGGTTTGCTGTGAAATCAGGTCCAGCTCCAAGAAGTGTGGTGTCAGTGGTCGTAAGACCCCAGTGACCCCATGTGTTCTCTTGATTGATATTGTTTAATGGTCCTACCCACGACTGTGGGGTATTCGTGTATGCACCATCTACAAATCCATCAATGTCCGCACCTGTTGATGAAAGCAGATTTTGCTTTTGATCGACAGTGACTACATATCCATGAATTGCATTTGTTGCAACCGTAAGGTCTTGCCCAAGTACTTTTGATACATTAGCTGCAAGTGTGCCGAACGGAAGAGCAGTGCTTGTACTTGTTGCTGAAGTCGTTGTAGGACTTCCGTTGATTGTCTGACCTGTTGATGTTCCGTTTACCGTAAAGGTAAGTGTGGTATCAACGTTAGCGGTAACGAGTACATTAGGAATTATCGCTACTCGTGTCTGTCCTGTGTTTGTTGCTGCGGTGAGTGTAATCTCGTATGAAGTTGTTGCTGATGGATTGATAAGTCGCATAGCTCCAGCTCCTCCATCAGTTGCATGACTTCCAATTTTGATGGTTGCCGTTGCATTTGCGGGGAGTGATTCACTAGCACCTGCGGTAAGTGTCATTGTTGGACCTGCCCATGCAAATGCCCATTCGGTTGCACCTCCACCAATAGTTTCGTCAACACCACTGATTTCAAGGTCAACGTCTGTGGCAGTCACTGAACTTGTTCCGGTGAATTGATTTGGGAAAGTAACCGTTATGGTATTTCCCCCTACAAGTGCTCCTGGTGATAAGAACTCTAGCGTGTGGTTCGAGAGTGTGCTTGGTGCTGAATCTGAGAGGGTGTCTTTCACGTAGACGAGGTTTACTGCCTCAGCCGTCGTGAACATGTGTGCACCCAATGCCCAGAGTACAAGCGCTATTGCAGTTAGGGTCGCGATCCCGCTCTGCATAGTAACTTGTCGTTTAGAAACGTACATGTACTTTTGTATTAAATGTTTTTAAATAACTTTCACTGTGTACGACACACAATGTTTTCGATTGAGGAAAGTCTGTGGAGAGATATTTCTTTAAGTCGTACCAAAAAAATGATACAGCCGTTTTACTTAAAGTCATATCAGTTGACTTTTACTCCTCGCTCGACCTTATATAGTATACAACGTCTTTAATGCTTTATATCACTTATGCTGTTGATAACTAAGAGTCTATACACTTACACATATTCAATAGAGAAGTATATTGGACATTGTCGTCTCGGACACTCTCGGACATACTTTTATATGGCTTTAACACGTGCTATGTCTGTCCATCGTGTCGTATACTGTGGGGATAACTTTTCTTTATGTTCCTGCCACTTTTCTCTTCCAAGGGTAATGCCTGGACGTATTGTATCGCGTCCAAAACGCTTGTTGAGTGAATCCGAAAGTACACTAAGGGTACTTGTTTTAGTATTTCGTTTTTCTTCAGGGAAAAGTGATATCGGCGCAAAGTGCTTTGGCTCAATACCACCGAGAATAATTCCGGCTTTTTTGTAGGGAATTTCTGGGTCAAAGAGTCTATCAAGAAGCCTCATTGCTTCTTTAGTAAGGACGAATGTATCGTCCGTAGGTACAAGAAGTGTGGTGGTTATAATCCCCTCACGATGCGAAAATTCACCAAATCTACTCCCTTGCGCCACCACCGTAATTGTTGATGCAACAAGTTCTTGGGTGCGCAGTTTTTCTGTCACGTGAGCCACATGATGCCCTAAAGCACTTTGGAGTATGAGTTTATCAGTTACAATTTTTCCAAAGGAACGAGTGCTCGCAATTGACTGTTGTACACCACCCGCATGGTCACCGAGTTTTGACACGGCTATGCCGTTGAGTTCGAGCACCAGTCGCTCACCCACAACTCCAAAACTACTTTTAATAAATGCCCTGTCCTGCGCCAAAAGTTCTGCAACCGTGTTAATACCTGCCTTGGTAAGAAAAGCAGAAGTCTGACGCCCAATCCCCCACACACTCCCACACGAAAGTGACGCAGCACATTCCTTCCATAGAGAATCATCCATCACACAAACCCCCTCCTCTATGGTCGACTTACGATGTCGACCATGAATGTTATTTATAATAGGCCTGTGTATGGTCGACATCGTAAGTCGACCATTCATTCTTTTTTTTGCGATACTGTTTGCTACTTTTGCGAGAGTTTTTGTCTCTGCCACTCCGATAGACACGGGAATACCGGTCTTTTGTATGATTCTAGTTCGTATCTCCCCTATCTTTTTTTCAGTAATAGCACCCGGCACTTCAAAAAATGCCTCATCGATTGAATACATTTCAATAGCACCACATTCTGCTCTCAATGCACTCATCACTCGAGCAGAAATGTCTCGGTACAAATTGAAGTTTGATGAAAAAAGAGTAATCTTCTCTTTTTTGCATTGTTCCTTTATTTGAAAAACTGGGACACCCATTGAAATGCCCATATCCTTTACTTCCTGCGAGCGCGCCACAATACAGCCGTCATTTGAAGACAGCACCGCCACCGGCTTCCCCACCAAATCCGGCCGAAAAAGCCGCTCACAAGAAACAAAAAAATTATTGCAATCCATCAACCCAAACATGCTACCCAGTATACCAAACCTCTATCACATCTCATTATTGCCGACATCGTAAGTCGGCCAATCTAATCACAAGCGCGAGCAATATGTGCACATGGCCGACTTACGATGTCGGCAATATTTGATATTGTTAATTAATATGGATCTCTATCATGCTCTCAATAGAGGTGTCGATAAAAGGATTATTTTTCTTGATACTCAAGATTATGCGCGTTTTGTGCATGATATGTACGAGTTCAATTCAACTCTCCCTGCAAATCACACTCGTTACAGCCAAATTGCCGACTTACGATGTCGGCAATTAGACGAAAGGCTTGTTCAGATTCATGGGTGGTGTCTTATGCCTAATCACTATCACCTGCTCTTGAGTGAGTGCATAGAAGGTGGTATTTCACTATTTCTTCGAAAACTTAACGTGGGATACGCAAAATATTTTAATGAACGATATAATCGTATCGGGACTTTATTCCAAGGCCGCACAAAAAAGATTTTAATTGACTCAGATGCTCATTTTCTTCATATTCTTAATTACATTCATTTCAATCCACTCGACATGCAGGAAGGCACATCTGATTGGAGAATGAAAAAAATAGATAATGTCGATGCTGCAATAACGTATCTAAAATCATATCGCTGGAGTAGTTACCTCGACTACTGGGGTATTAAAAACTTCCCTTCGATTCTCACCACCTCATTATTCCAAGGTGTTTTCAATAATAACTACACGAGCCATGCAGAAAAATATCTTCGCAGTATATCCTTAGAAACAGATATTCAATCAATCAGACACCTTACATTTGAATAAAATTGTATGGTCGACTTACGATGTCGACCATACAAAAGCAATGAATAAATAGTAACTATGGTCGACATCGTAAGTCGACCATGATGGAGTGATTAAGAAATAAATTGGCGGACACTGCCTACTACTACGCCCCACACGAAGCAATCGTCGTGACCTTGGACAGTGATGGGCTGATAGGCTTCATTTTCTGAGATAAGTTCGTGCGTGTCGCCACGGGAGCGAAGGCGTTTTACCACCAGTTCCCCATACACCGCTGCCACCACAATAAGCCCATCCTTTGGGGTAATGGATCTATCTATCACAAGCACGTCACCCGAAAATATCCCCGCGCCTATCATTGAATCCCCTTCCACACGCACAAAAAAGGTCGATGCGGGGTGTCGCACGACTAAATCATTGATATCAAGCACCTTTTCAATCTGATCATCGCCCGGTGAAGGGAAGCCGGCCTGAGGACGGGAACTATACATAGAAAATTGCGCATCAGAAGATGCTACGCCACCGAGCACCTCTCCAGTGGCCTCGCGACTCTCGGATTTTTGATTTTGCATTACACTATTGTAACACCCGTGAGGAGAGTATGTACTTCAAAGAGAAGTGCCATAACAGCAATAAGTCCGCTGGCATAGACAATTTGGATTGGGTTTTGGCGACGCCACTCAATCACGATAGAAAGCATAAGTGCCAGAAACACAATGAGCGCAAGTGCGCCATACACCACCTGAAGCCATTCACTGGGCTGGGTCATAAACTTTTCAAACAAAGAAGGGCTACTTGTATCAACTGAAGAAGGTGTATTGGGGTCGATGGTTGCCGGTACACCCTCACGTGAAGTAGTGGCAAGGTCGGTATACATCACCGTAGTACCATCATACGTGTATGAGGCAATCGTGGTGGAAGTACTCTCTTCCGCTTCAGTAATGGTGGTAGATGCTTCAGGAGTAGTGTTTTCCATTACCAAAGTGCTCGATGCAGGGATTGCTGCCACCTCAATAGGCTGCGTTGCGGGCACCACCTTTATAGGAGGCGTGTTGGACGTTTCACCAAGAATATCAGTTTTAGGTGCTGGTGCTGGTGTCGGTGAAATGGCCTGTGCCACCACAGGCGGTGGAGCCACCACAGCGCTTGGCGTGCCAAAGAGTTGCACTACGAAAACTGTAGGCTCTCCCTCATAGGTACCTTTTGCAGTACCCACACCAATCTCATTGAAATTACCGTTCATAATATTGGCACGATGTGTCGGCGAATTCATCCATGCATCTACCACATCAGAAGAGTCAGTAAAATGCACTGCAAGATTTTCTCCCGCATGAATGAAATTGTATGACACTTTATCAAACCAAAACCAAGGAGAGACTCCTGTGGGACTATAGTGTGCAAAATACCCATTCTTTGCCATGTCCTGCGCTTTGAGTTCTGCAGCGGCATCCAGTACATCACTGCGTGAAAGTCGTGAAAGAGAGTCTCCGCCACGTTCTTCATTAGTCAGATCAACTATCACTGCAGGAAGAATAGTAGAGACCATCCAGTCAGAACCAATCCAGACGAGCGCCTGAATATTTGCAATCGCAAACGAAAGAAGCACGAGCACAAGCATGATGCCCATCGATGCACGCTCAAGAAAGTCTGGCTTAAAATCATTTTTCTCATGCGGAATGAAATAATTTTTGAGATAGTCTTTTAACATTAATTTTATTATTTGCTCTTCACAGGTAAATATAACAAATTCCCTTCTCGAGCGTATATACTGTATTATAAGCAAACCTTTTCGGGAGTGCTTTTGTATTAGCAGTGTTTTTTAGTTTTAACATAATAATTTTCTCATGATGAAATATATTTATACAGCAATGATTACGCTTCTCCTTGTGGGAGCAGTCGTAGTACCCGGTGCGCAGGCAGCCACCACGTCAAACGAAGCGATGCTTGAACAAATCAAGGTACTCATGGCAAAGGTAGAGGAATTGCAAAAACAACTCTCTACTATCCGTGGCGAAGTAAAAAGTCTTATAAAAGATGGCCTCGAAGAGGGAATGACTGACACAGACATCACAAAACTCCAAGAACTCCTTGCAACAGATCCAACAATTTACCCAGAGGGAAGGAAGACTGGCTATTTTGGCCCACTCACAAAGGAGGCTGTAATGCGTTTCCAAACACGTCATGGCCTTGAGGTCACTGGAAAAGTGAACGGTGAGACACGCGATATGCTTGAAGAGTATCTCCGTGAGGGGATTTAATGGCAAAGTACCAGAGGGACTTCTTAAGGCTCCCGGTATTGCAAAAAAGGTAGAAGATCGCTTCAATCTCCGTTGCGACAAGCACGAGGGAAGCGGTAAGGGAATGGGTCCACTTTGCAAAAAGTGGAAGATGGAACACGGAGATGATGATCGTGATGACGATGTAGAGGACGAGGACGAAATGGATGATGAAGATGAAGACGAAATGGATGATGAAGATGAAGATGGTGAAGAATTTGATGTTGAAGTTGAAATAGAAGACGGTGAAACTACTGTAGAATTCACATTTGATGGTGAAGACTACGAGGTAACCGTAGATTCTACTGAACTTGATGAGGTTCTCGATACTGTCGCAGACGTTATTGACGATGGTGATGACGCAAGCGACCTCGACGATGACCTTTCTGATGCTATTGAAGCAGAACTTGAAGATGCAGAAGACGACAGCGCAGAGAGTGACGCAGAAAAGGCTATCGAAGATGCGGGTGACGCGATAGACGACGCTCGTGAAGCATCCGATGATGCAGACAACGAAGAAGCGGGAGACAAGGTAGATGACGCTGAAGATGTGCTTGAAGAAGCACTTGCTGCACTTGAAGATGAAGACTATGAGGAAGCAAAGGACCTCGCAGAAGAAGCAGAAGAACTTGCTGATGATGCAATGGACATCCTTGACGATGAAGAGACTCTATAATTTATTAACAGCGAGACACGAAAAAACCGCGAAGGCGGTTTTTTCGTGTCAGTCATGTATAATACTTCTATAATCCTTTTCATCATGACTCACACTATTTCATTCGTACGTATTGGTTTTTTAGGAGCACTTCTTGCACTCATCTTTATAGCAACGCCTATTCACGCATACTTCACCACTGCACAAAGCGCAGAAGCACTGACTGGAGGTGTGCTTTTTACCATCGATTACTCTTTTGGCATGGCAAAGCATGATGTCTACCTTCCGTTCTTTGCACAAAATCAAAGTTTTGCGCCAAGTACGAGTACCGTTTCATACACCATCCTCGATGAAAATGATAAGGAAGTGAAAGGAAAGTTCTCTGCAATAGTTTTGAGCAATGCAACTCTCGGTACTAATGGTATGTATAAAGTAAAGAAAGGTGGTGCGAAAAATTTACACTTGCAGTAGTATTTGTTCCAGAAACGGTGAATCCTGAAAAAACCTATCGTCTTCAAGTCACCAATCTCCCATTTAACTTCAACAACACACAGCAACTTCAACTCAATCCTTCAGAACTCAAGTACTACACGACAAAATCTATTGCGCTTTAAAAGTACGGTGGGAATCCCCTGCAAAACCTTCGGTTTTGCAGGGGATTTATATTTACTATTCTCTATTCTCTTTTTTCTATTATCTATTATCTATTATTTTGCACACGCTATTCCCTGCCACAAATCCTGTTGTCCAACAAAGTTGGAGTGAGAATCCCCCTGAAGGGCGTGATACATCGAGCATATCGCCAACCAGGTACACGCTCGGATGCTTTTTAGATTGCATCGTACGTGTGTCTATCTCGCGCAAATCAACGCCACCATCAGAAACAATCGCCCAATCAAGTCCTTTAGTACCCGTGATGGTAAGCGGCATAGCCTTCATGCGCTCTATAAGCGCGTGACGCACCTCCCGGGTGACGCTGTGAGACTTTTGTACCTTTTGCTCTTCTGGAAACATCTCAAGCACTGCCTCAACAATTGCTTTTGACATCAGTTCGCTAAGTGCGTTTTCCAAAGTTTTATTAGAATGAGCTTGAAGAAGCGTAGTAACGCGTGTACGCAATGCACCCACATCTTCATGTGGAAAAAGATCGATAGTTGCCATCACAGGACCAGTCGCAAGAAGCACCTTCACTTCCCGCGCAGTATTCAAAATAAGAGGTCCCGAAACACCAAAGTGCGTACAGAGTATGTTGCCTTCACGACGCACTTTTCTTGTACCAGAACGAAAAGTAATGGAGACATCGGTAAGTGTCGTGCCCGAAAGTTCCTTTATCCACGTTTCCTTCGCTACAAGTGGTACGAGATCTGGATTAGGTACTGCCACCGTGTGTCCGAGAGTCTCGAGCCACGGCATAGCATCGCCCGTAGAACCCGTCTCGGGACGTGAGGTGCCACCACTTGCAATAATGTATGACTGTGCAGAAAGTATGCCATTATCGGTAAGTACACCCACGACAACACCCTCACGCATGTGTATTGAGCGCACAGGAGTCTCTGTGCGTATCTCTACACCCACTTCACGTACATACGCTTCCATCACTCGTGTCACATCACTCGCTTTCTCCGTATGAGGGAATGCGCGCTTTCTGTCTTCCACAATAAAGGGCAATCCACGTTTCAGGAAAAAGTCCACAGTATCCTGTGCTCCAAATTGTGAAAATGGTGAAAAGAGGAAGGGTGCCGCATCGCCGTAGTGCGTGAGGAGCGTGCGAATATCAAACTCTACATTAGCAATATTGCAGCGACCACCGCCCGTGATTGAGAGTTTATTGCCCACCGTCGCATTCTTTCTAAAAGAAGCACACGAAAACCACGTGATGCAGCTTTCCCTGCCGCCATCATACCCGCAGGCCCTGCGCCCACCACAATCACGTCCCATGTGTCATTGTTTGACATAACGGCGAAATAATAGCATAATCAACGTTCAAATGAAAGAGAACGAGTTTCCAATGCGCCTTAACAAGTTTTTGGCCGTCAAAGGGTTTGCCACACGCCGTGGCGCCGATACGCTTATTGAAAAGAAGCAGGTTTTTGTGAATGGTAAAATGGCTGTGCTAGGCCAGAAAGTTGCAGAGACCGACCGTGTGGAAATAAAGAACCACAAGCCGGTAGAGCACCGCTACGTACTCTACTACAAACCACGTGGAATTATTACCCACTCTCCAGCTCAAGGTGAAACTGATATTGCCTCAGACATTCTCACGCGTCACGGACTTACCGGACTCTTCCCTGTTGGCCGCCTCGACAAAGATTCCGAGGGGCTCATGGTACTCACTGACGACGGACGCATTACTGAACGCATACTCAATCCCGAAAAGAACCACGAGCGTGAATATGAGATAACAGTTGATAAACGTGTGACACAGACATTTCTCAATGGTATGAGTAAGGGCGTGCGTATTGAAGGCTATATGACAAAACCGGCGCGCGCAGAGCGCGCGCCCCACTCTGAATACGTGTTCACCATCACCCTCACCGAAGGAAAGAAGCACCAGGTACGGCGCATGTGTGCAGCGCTTGGATACCAAGTCACTCAGTTAAAACGCACACGTATGCTTCACTTTACTCTCAAGGCGCTCAAGCCTGGTGCAGTGTATGCTCTCAGAGCAAAAGAGATTCATTTCCTAAATGAATCTCTTGGCCTTCACTAGGCTTCCTTTTTTGTAGTTTTCTTTGTGCGCGCTGACTTTACCACAAGTGCTTTTTCTGGCTCAAGACACATTTCGTGCTGATAGTCGTCACTGACATGTTTTATGGTGCCATAAAAATAGAGATATGTGATGAGATTGGCAAGTGCAAAGCCTGCAAAGAGCATGTTTGCCTCAATCGAGTATTTTGTAGAATTAAAGACTATCTCGATAGTGGGCGCGATAATCGCAATTTCGATGAGGTATTTAAGGCTCACATGGCGCTTTTGCGCATAAGAGACAAGAATTTTGTATGCCTTCACGAGCACGATAGTAAATGCAATAGTATGGAGCAAATCAAGCTCGAGGAGGTTGCGCTCAGGTGCCGAAAGGATAGTGTGTATTGAGCCAGAGATATCCATGAAGCCAGCCACCACCGTCATAATCCCTGTCACGAGCGAGGTAATCATATAAAAGACAAGCGTGAGTGCTACAAAGTATACATATCCTGAGACGATAAAATTCATCACCTCCGCAACAAGACTTTCACGTTTCATAGTAACTCTATTTAAACACATGAGTGCATAAAAAAGTGCGACTTGTACACAATATATAAAAACCGCGTGCCTATGGCACGCGGTTTTAATATTTGGTTGCTTATGCGAGCTTTACGTTCACAGCAGCAGGTCCCTTGTCTCCATCCTCAACATCGTATGAGACGGTATCACCCTCCTTAAGAGAGTCATACTGAAGTCCATCTACGAGTGATCGAGCGTGGAAGAAAAGATCCTTATCACCTCCCTCATCAGGAGTAATGAAACCAAATCCTCGGTCAGTAAGACGAGCGATTTTTCCCTTCATTTGATTGAAATACTTCTTATCTTTTTAATCAAAACCGTTGTGCTACTGATCCGACTACCTCAGGCCTGTGTTTTGTTAATAACAATGCTACCATGTATCCAACTATTGTCTATAGCCCATAGTTTATCTATGTCTTGACAACTACTAAAAAGAGTGTACTATTTTAATTAATTAGTTGTCTTTTATGGCTCATTTTGGCGCCATTCGTACTTTTGAAGGTTTTTAGAGACAGTACTCAATACCTATGTTTTCACATATCCACAGCCCTATTATTCTTGTCGTGCTTTTCGTGGTTTTACTGTTTCCTGTACAAAGTGCCTCAGCCGAGGAGACATTCACCATGGGTACTTTTTACCAGACTGCGTCATTTAGATGGAACAATGACAACTGGCTTCTCTACTCACAGCCTCGAGTACACACCTTCACCATGCGCGATGATGGCAGTGCATTTGGTCTAACGGAAACAGGTATTCCTTTTGTGCAATATAATATCGAAAACACTCTCGGCATGCGCATTCAACGCTTTGAAATAGAGGACCACTATCACTACGTCATTGGAGGTGAAGTGGTATACACCATCAAAGACTTTTCTGCAGAACTCGCTCAAGCCTACGAAGCCCGTCCTGTTTAGAAAAACAGCCGTCCCCCTACAAGGCTAGCTGTTTTCAGTCATTCCCTAATTCATTATTGCCGACATCGTAAGTCGGCAATAAATATAAACGGCCGACTTACGATGTCGGCCGTTTATTATTTTTATTGTGCTGATTCCATGAGGTAGGCGAGCATGGTGTCTGCATCACTTACTGCAAATGGGTCTGATCCGAAGTTATCTGACTTCCCTTCCTCGCTGAAGACTTTCTTAATCTCGCCATTATCAACAAACATACTGTATCTCCATGAGCGGTTACCAAAGCCAAGATCTTCCTTTTTTACCAACATCCCCATCTTTTCGGTAAACTCAGTATTCCCATCAGGAATAAACTGTACGTTCTTTACCCCCTGTGCGCGACCCCACTCGTACATGACAAATGGATCATTCACGCTGAGGCAATACACCGCATCGACGCCGAGTGCCTTAAGTTCTTCAAACTTCGCTTCGTATCCAGGAAGGTGTGTTGACGAGCAGGTAGGTGTGTATGCGCCAGGAAGCGCGAAAACAATCACTTTCTTTCCCATAAAAATCTCATCGGTACTGAGTGTTCCCCATTCTGCATCAATAGCAGAACAAACGCCGGTCGCTACTTCATGCGGTACGCGAATCTTAAAGGTTACCTGTGGTACCTGTGTTGGTGTTTCCATAATAATATATATTAACTAAAAATAGTGAACACACAGTATACTCCACTTTTTTTATGTATGAAAATTATTGTATGGTATGGCTGTATAGTTTCTCCGTAATGAGTGCTACACATCGCTTTGGATCTTCGTGGAAAAAGTCCACAAGGTCGGGTTCATCTTTAAAGAGTTTCTGGAGACATCTCCATACGCTTGAGTCCACACACCTCCGCCTTGTTCAAATCTTCATTGAATTCTTTTGGATACTTTGCGAGATATCTCTTGATAAGTAACAATTGAATTGTATTTGACTCTTCAAGAGTAAGGTGCGGATATTCACCCATAGACCCTGGAATTGTTTTCGCTTCTGGTACTCCTTCAGGTGAATGTTTCATATAGTATTATTTTATACTGTAAACGGAGCGGCTTCAACCATCATAAAGAGGGGAAATTCCTTCCTCGAAGCATTTTCTGCTTTCGCGCGTGGCCCTGGCTCACTTACCCTATGTGATATCCATTCTTCAAGACGCACAATAGCAAACCCTGCCCCACGGAGCACCTTCATGTATTCCTGCAGTGAGCGATGGAATGAGTACGTGAGCGAGCGCTTTCCGCCTTTCCCGGGATGCATATCAATAGTTACTTTCTTGCCCGAGAGATATGCATCAATCCTACGGTACTGCGTGTGCGTAGCCTCATCATAGCCCCACGCACTTGCCTGCGGCACACGGATAATGGGATGGTTGAGCACAAAGACGAATCGCCCACCTTTTTTAAGCGTACGCGCCACTTCTTTCATGACGACATCAAGTTTGTCCATGTTTTGCAGAGTAAGGACTGCAAGTACCACATCCTGCGATGCAGGTTTTACCCAGGAGAGATCCTGTGCCGGCGACACGTGGTACGCTATGTCGCCCCCCTGTTCTTTTCCAATCGTAATAAGCTCCGAAGAAATATCACACGCAGTCACCTCTGCACCCTCCTGCGCAAGTGCGCGCGCAAAAAACCCCTCCCCGCATCCAATCTCGAGCACCGTAAGTCCCTTCTTTGGAAGAATGACACGAATCAAATTCGGCAAAATCACCTTTGCATGATACGTGTCCTGCCCCTCAAGGTGGTCGCTATACCACGAAGCCTCCTTTCCCCATGAGGTAGAGGATTTCCCTTCTTTTTTTTGTGGTCGTATAGACATATCTTTGAGACTACCATTATACAGGAGTCATTTTCAAGCATTCACCTTGTATCACTTTCCCCATTGCCCTTTCTTTGAATTTTGGCACAATGAGATATGTGCTGTGTAACACGCACAATTATTTCATATGCGAGAACAATTTGAACAGAAAAAGTCGCCAGAACAACAAGTGGCTGAGACTATTTCTCTTGTAGAAGGAGAACTTGCAGACGGACCTCTGTATTCTAAAGAGCACCGAGATGATTTACTCGCCATGCTCGTCACTGCACTCACTATTACAAGTGATGCGAGAGCAAGAGCAAAAATAAACGAACTCATGGATGAAGTGATGAATTAACCCCTTCCTAAGATTCACATCTGGACAATCCGCCATCCCCTATGTCATTATAGGTGCCGGCGCGCTCCGCGCGCGTCAGGATCATACAGCACAAATCAGAACGAAGTAATAATTTTGGGGTATCGTCTAATGGTAGGACATCAGGTTTTGGTCCTGAGTATCGAGGTTCGAGTCCTTGTACCCCAGCTTGTTAACAAAAAGTCCCGCAAGGGATTTTTTGTGTTACAAGCTGGAGGTAAGCACAGTGTGGGACACTGTGCGTCAAGGACTCGAAAACCTTCTCGTGATATTATTCGAGTGAAGCGAAGAATAATATCCGAAAGGTGTACTGAATTCGTAGAATTCGAGTCCTTGTACCCCAGCTTGTTAACAAAAAGTCCCGCAAGGGATTTTTTGTGTTACAAGCTGGAGGTAAGCACAGTGTGGGACACTGTGCGTCAAGGACTCGAAAACCTTCTCGTGATATTATTCGAGTGAAGCGAAGAATAATATCCGAAAGGTGTACTGAATTCGTAGAATTCGAGTCCTTGTACCCCAGCTTGTTAACAAAAAGTCCCGCAAGGGATTTTTTGTGTTACAAGCTGGAGGTAAGCACAGTGTGGGACACTGTGCGTCAAGGACGAGAAGACCTTGCCTGCTATTTTGTGACGTAAGGAAACAAAATAGCGACAAGGTGTACTGAAGTCGTAAACTTCGAGTCCTTATACCCAACTCGCCACATTTAGTAATTAGGTGTAATATTAATTTGTATATGGCATCACTCAACACACACCGAAGCGGTAGTGTTCGAAGTATCATTTTTCGAGAGAAAGATGAGTGGTTTGGTGTTGCTCTCGAATTTAACATTGTTGAGGTAGGAGATTCACCAGAGGAGGTGATGATGCTTCTTGATGAGGCAATAAAAGGGTACGTTGAGTCAGCCCAAAAGGCGAAACTTTCTGTTCGGACTTTAAATCAAAAATCTGATCCTGTATATGAAAAACTGTGGGAGTCTCAGTCAAAACCACACAGAAAAACAGGAAAGCAAATTTATCGAGTCTCCTCTCAACCAATTTCCGCACTTGTTTCATAAATATGCCTCGCGGTTTCAACAACTGGAGTGCGGCACAAGTCATGAAGTTTTTGAAACGTCATTCTTTTACGCATTCCCACACACGGGGCAGCCATTTTTATTATGTAGCCAAAGTGAATGGTATTGATAGACAAGTATGTGTACCCGTACACGCTGGTGATAGTATCCACCCAAAAACCATGAAATCGATTATCCTCCAATCAGGCATTTCTGAAAACGAGTGGAAGAATAACTAAGTAGAATCCCTAGAGACGTTGGACTTGAAGAATCCCTAGGATCTCCCTCATTCCCTCCATAGGCAAGGCCTATGTATACCCTATTCAGTAGTACAAAGTCTGAGGAGTGTATAATACAAATATATGGAATCACATTCAGAGTCAACACCACCACAAGAACAAGGGCTTGGAGAATCACAATTGGAAAATGGTGTGGGGGAAGAGAATCTATCTGAGCAGCACGAGGAGACAATTTCTAAAGAAGAAATGGGGGAAATAATAGTCGAAATCAAAAAGACATACGAGGGAGTGGTGAATGAAATACTTGATGACGGAGACCCTCTTAAAGAGAAAATATTAGAATATTTTGTAAACAGGGCTGATGTTGACGATGAATACACATATATTCTCTCAAATCTTTCTGATACAGAGAAAAAGCAATATCCAGACAGTCTCCGTAATTCTCTTAGTGACTCAGGAGCTTTTATAAATAAAATGGAGCGCTATTTTAGTACTCAAGCAATACATGAGAGTGAAAAGCAACTAAAAGAACAGCCGAGGACCGCGACTCCCGAAGAGTATGAAATCGGTGCATATGCTGACTTCCTTGAACCACAGGTAAAAGACGCTGTCTTTGCTTTACAGAGTAAAGGGTACAAAACGTTTCAGTCGGGCTATAGTGAAAAGGACCCAAAAAATCAGTTTATTGATTTTTATAATGCAGACGTGCTGATTCCTGGTGATGTAGTAGAAGTGTTACGTTCAAAGGGACTTGAGGTGCTTGTAGAAAATTTTGATGACCGCACGACAGTTACACTTCATCCGACAGACACGAAGAGTATTATTCGTCAGGATGAATGAAAAAGAATCTTAGATGATTTTTCCGACCAACTTCCAGAAGCAAGCACCGCGCTTGTACAAAATATTGACGAACCAGCCCTGCATCGCAACTTTAGAAAAGTCCAAGATCTTATGAAAAATATAAAACAAGGGCCGATGTAATAATAAAAAAGCCGTCCAGTTGTAAGCTGGACGGCAGTATTTCACTTCGAGTATTCTTCTTTGAGATTCTAGACATGAAGAATGGCTTAGCCTGAATCTTCTTCTGCATCGTCGAATGGCACGATGTTTTATTAACCAGTTGTTGAGGTGGCGGATTCTGCCTGCCGTGACATCTCATCAATTATTTGCTTGCAACCTGAGCAATTGATGTTCTCGCGGTCAGAGACCCGAGTCCACACGTGCCCAGCAGGCCAAAAAGCAGGAGCATCAGTGGAAAATCCACACAACGGCTGTCCGTGTGAAAGAGCGTGAACGATTTTGGAACTCATAAACTTCTCCTAGTTGTGATTTAAGGGGTCAATCACCATAATATAGATTTAGCATCTTGTCAATTAATGCTGTTCAAGAATTTAATATTCTGTCCTTGCTTCCCTGCTGTAATTCACTACTGGGTGACTCTTATGGAAAGAAGTAATCAAATTATGGTTCGACGCACAGTTTTTGATTCAAATTAACTCAATGACTTCTTTAAGATGGTGAATTTGCTTCCATGCAAGAGGCTTGAGTTTTTCATAATTTCCAATCAGTATCCCCTTCTCTGTTTTCTCAAAAATTTCTATGTCGTTCCTGCTATCACCCACATGGATGGTCTCTTCTGCGTTCACTCCGTATTCACTACACACTCGTTCAAAAATTATACGTTTTGCAAGACCGTCTTTCTTTTCATTTTTAATTGTTTCAAAATTCCCCTCCGCGTCAAAAATAATTTCAGATGTGGTATACACGAAGTCGGCTCCGACTTGTTCATTAAAGCTTTCAGCAATCTGTTTCATCGTCCCTGAGAGAATAATCGTAGTATGTCCCCTTTCTCTGCACGTATTGATTACTTCCTTTGTTTCTGGACGAGGAATAATTGTTTTAATAAATTCCTGCACCCTTTTAGACGTACATTGGTTCTTCTCTTTGAGTATCTTTACAATAATACTGTCCCATTCACTATAGGTAATGATTTCGCGGTTATACCAATCCATTAAAGTCTTATCTTCAGAAGGTGACATACCGAAGTACAAATTGAATTCATACCAACTATTACCCTCAATAAGCGTGCCATCAAGGTCAAAGAAAATAAGTTTTTTCATGTGTGAGTATCCTAGCATGATTTTCTGTCTCCATAGGTCTGACCTATGGAGAAAAAACTTGATTTTGGTGACTTTCTGTAGCATAGTAGCAACGGCACTGCAATGATGCAACGCCCTTGATCTTTCCACAACTTGGTACTCCTGAAAGGAACACCTCATGAAGCGCTATTATGACGATTTTACCTTCTCCCCAGCACAAGCGGCACATGCCAGCAGTGTTGTACTCAACCTCATCGTAAACCGCCGGTTCTTTCTCCATCCACAGGAAAATGGCCACGGCCTTGACCCAGTCATATTTCGTAAGGAAATCGCGCTCGACGCGGCGCATCGCTTGTCCCACATCAATGCACGCAATACAGCAGTGGGAATAATCAAATCTGCTGAAGAACTATTGGGCATCATACCACCAGATCTCAGTGATAATCGACAACTGGTGGTATACAATCGGTATGGGGGTGGTTTCGATATCTGTCGGGTCTACCCTCTCTCTGTTTTTAGTGCGGTCGCACCACGAACTATTGAGGACCTCGTAGAGGACGTATTTGTATCATTGCTTCAGAATCAAAATATTGATGATATCCCTCCACGAACCCAGCGTAAAAAAAGAGAAATCGCCGCAGTGGTGGCAACAAGAATATGGTCGGAATTTATGATGCTCGACCTCTTTAATCCTTTAAACGAACGCAGTGTAGTAATGATGGGAGCGAAAGTACCATGTTCGTACAGTGCTCATCTATCCAATGATTTTACTGGCGACATTGTTCCAGAAATGCAGGATACTTCGTTCGCCCTGGGGTATTTGTTCTGGAAGTTCTCACAAAAGACTCGCGTCGTCGATCACGGCTATGTAGTCTTTAGTACTTCCATAGAGTCCCATGTTAGGGTCCGTCACTGGAAAGAGACGTCCGAGTATGGTGGTAAGCCTTTCATCACATACAGGGCTACCAACGGTTACAGTGCCCCAGTTCTATTTGTAACTGCACTATAGCCACACCCCGCACTACTTTGAAGCGCCCCGCTTCCGAACTTGGCTGCGGGGTGTTTTTTATTCTGGAATTCTGTTGAATCCCTAGGGACGTTGCAAAGTACGTATAACCTGAACTCTCATTTATTCTCGATAAAAGGTATAATTTTTTTTATGCTTGAAAAAATACCAGAACCAAAACCAGAGATGTCTCTAGAGGAACTATAAATCCCTAGGGTTCCCCTAGGGACGTTCCTAGGGACGTTCTAGGGACGTCCATATTTACTCCACCGTTACTGACTTCGCGAGGTTACGTGGACGGTCTACGTTCAGTCCGCGTGCAACACCAACATAGTACGCAAAAAGTTGAAGTGGTATTACCGAGAGAATCGGTTGCACAATCGGATGCACTTTGGGGATGAATATCACGTCATCAACAAGTTCCCCAATACGCGTATCGCCTTCTGTCGCGATTGCAATCACTGGCGCATTTCGTGCTTTCACTTCTTCAATATTTGAAACCATCTTTTCATAGACTGCATCTTGGGGGACAATCGCCATTACCGGAAAGTCACTATCGAGCATTGCGATAGGGCCATGCTTCAATTCTCCACCCGCATATGCTTCTGCATGAAGATAGGTAACCTCTTTAAGTTTCAGTGAACCCTCATACGCTACAGGGGCATGCATATGACGACCGATGTACATCATATCGCGATATGATGCGTACCGCTCAGCAACCTTTTGTATTACAGGTGCAGTATCCAAAATCTTTTGTGCATATGTAGAAACTGACGCAAGTGCCTGTGCTATCTCGATTCCCTTTTCTTGTGTGAGACCGCGCTCACGTCCAATAAGTAGTGTGAGAAGAACGAAACTTACTACCTGTGAAATGAATGCCTTAGTGGAAGCAATACTCACTTCCGGACCTGCATGATTGTACATTCCAGCATCCGTTTCTCGTGCAATAGTAGAACCAACCACATTCACCATACCAATAGTAATGAGACCGAGTTCTTTTCCTTTTCGTACCGATGCAAGAGTGTCTGCTGTTTCGCCTGATTGTGTGACGGCGAGCAATGCGGCGTTCTTTTGTGGAAGTATTGAACGATATCGAAATTCACTTCCCAACTCTACATCCACAGGAATACCCACATATTCCTCAAACATATATTTTCCCACCTGTCCTGCATAGAAAGCAGAACCACACCCTACCACCATAAGTCTTTCAATCTGAGTAAGTTTCGGGAGCACATACTCGAGACCGCCGAGTTTTACTTTCCCCTTATCAGTAATGAGTCGGCCACGAATCGTATTCTCGATCGTTTCTGGAATATCCATAATTTCCTTAAGTAAAAAGTGTTCATATCCTTTCTTCTGTAATGACTCAACATCCCACTCAATCTTAACGGGTACTTTTGTCATTGTTTGTCCATGGAGTGTTGTGACTTCATATGCGTCCTTTGTAATCACCGCGAGTTCCCCATCGTCTAGGTAAATTACATCCTTAGTATGAGTTAAAAGCGCTGATGCGTCTGATGATACAAAATTCCCGTCGTCACCAATGCCGAGTACGATAGGACTTCCCATCCGAGCAACCACAATAGTATTTGGGTCGTGTTCGCTCAGTACTGCAATACCATAGGTACCACGCACCAAACTGAGTGCAAGGCGTACCGCTACACGAATGTCGTTCTGATCAAAGGTACCAATCAGTTTTGCAAGCACCTCAGTATCAGTGTCTGAAGAAAAAGTAACACCACGTGCAACAAGGCCCTCCTTGAGTTCACGGAAGTTCTCAATGATTCCATTGTGGACAATCCATATAGAACCACTTCTATCTGTGTGGGGATGGGCATTAGATTCGGTGGGCGCTCCGTGTGTTGCCCATCGCGTATGTGCTATACCAGATGTACCAGGGATAGTCCCCGTAATTTTCCTAGCGAGATTGTCTATAGGGCCTACTGCTTTCAGTACACCATATCCTGGAATAAAAATACCTGATGAATCATACCCGCGATATTCAAGCATACGAAGTCCTTCAATAAGAATAGGCTCAACGGTTCGTGTTCCAACGTATCCAAAGATGCCACACATTGCCTATTATAATATCGAAGATAGACAAATAGTTACGAGTGTATAATCTTGGCTCGAAGGAAAAACGGAGACAACCACCATTATTCGATCTTTAAATTAAATGGTGACTGCAATCTTTTCCATTGAAGACCTTGCTTCCGAACTTGGCAGCGGGGTGTTTTTTATTTTTGTGTAATCTACTTTTATGGTAGTTACGGGAGATGACTATTATTAATGAGTGAAATTCAGTCAATCATTCAACTTCTTGTTTTTCGTAGACATTCAAGCGTGAAAAACTCTAGGAAAATGTTATAATTGGAATATGAAAACCATTGACGAACAGAGCAAGGAGCGAGCAATTAAACTCTTTGAGAGCCAAGAACAGGCTATGTTCGAGGTGGGTACTACACGAGGTTTACAGCAGATACACGAATATCTTTTTAAAGGGCTGTATGATTTTGCGGGAAAGATTCGCACAAAAGATATAAGTAAGGGTGGATTTCGGTTTGCGTCTTGTCTGTATCTTGCCGATAGCCTTAAGGCAATTGATTCACTTAAAGAGCAGACATTCGAAGATATTGTCACTAAATATGTGGAAATGAATGTTGCTCATCCCTTCATGGAAGGCAATGGTCGGAGTCAGCGCATTTGGCTTGATTTGATTTTAAAGAAAAATTTGTGTCAATGCATTTATTGGCAAAAGATAGATAAGATGGACTATTTAAACGCCATGGAACGCAGTCCCGTAAACGCACTCGAAATCAGAGAACTTTTACGTAGCGCACTTACTTCAAAAGTGGATGATCGTGACGTCTTCATGAAGGGTATCGAACAATCGTACTATTACGAAGAGCCCGATTTCTACAAATAAAAAAGTTTTCGTAATATTAGTAGAGGGTGCTATTCACTGTTCCCATATCTCTCTAACTTACAGAAAAACAACCGCGTGAACGGTTGTTTTTTCTATGTATTTTAAATAGATTATTTTAGGACTACTTGAGTGACTGCCAGTACATCTGTTCCTTGAGGAGTTTGATGACCTCATATAAGAGATCTTTAATCGTGGTAGTAATTTGGTTTATGCGGTCGGTCTTGTTGAATTCGACAATTTCACCGGTTATTTTTTTATCTTTGAGCATGTCCTTAATCTCGGGGAGTAAGTCACTATTCATCTCAAGACGTTGGGTGACTTGGTACGTGCCCGTATGATCGCGAGTCGCGATATAGACACCTTCAGTGTTGTCACCTTTCGGTCCATTGTTACAAAGGTACCCCCAGGTTTCATCTTTCTGATGGTATGCCATTAATTTACCTTCCACATAGCCTTGATAGGCGGTAACGACGGAGAGTGCTTCAGCAGTATATGTGGTGGCCTCGATTGTGCTATTGGTTTTCGCTGCAAAAATCACCGTTTCATCATTACCCACAACGCTACTGATATACATGTCGGTAGGGAGACAACTGAGAGCCTGTGCAGGGCTAGAGGTAATAGTAAATACAACAAGAACGAGTGCAGGGATGATATATAAGCCTTTTTTCATATGAATATGTATACGCGGTTAATTAAGTATATAGACGATTTACCCTCCTTTGTCTTACGTTCTTCCATAAAGCCACATTTCGTTAGAGTGTGACTGACTGGAGACATATTATGAGATATCTAAAATCAATATATACTTACTCTATAATGCAAAATCAGGAAACGGAGTATTCGATAGAAGATTTAGAAAAGTTTATGAAGCTTCTTCATGACGTTGAGCGGGTTAAGCGTGTAGCGAGACGGCCCGACGAAAAGGAAGTGACCAATACTGCCGAACACACATTTGAGTTGACCCTCCTCTGTTGGTACATCGTCTCTGTGCAAAAATTAGACCTCAATCTTGAAAAGGTCTTACAGTATGCCCTCGCGCACGATCTTATAGAAGCCTATGCCGGCGATACCCCTATTCATGATGAAGAAGCCAAGAAGACGAAAGTTGCGAGAGAAGCCGCAGCACTTATACAGATAGAACAAGAGTTTCCAGAATTCGGTGATTTACTCGCTACCATTCATGAATATGAACGACGAGACAATCCTGAGTCTCGATTCGTGTATGCTGCAGATAAATTGGTTGACCCTTTGAGTATGAGCATGGAAACGACTCAATCTATTTGGAAGGATTACAACGTTTCTTGGGATACAATCATAAAAAATAAAACAGACAAAATTGCGTTTTCAGACGTTATTCAGAAATACTGGAATCAATTGATTAAAAAACTTGAGTCAAGAAAAAGTTTTTTCTTTGATGCGTAGGGAAACGGTGAGCAAAGATGTAGACAGATTGCATTCTTTTCGCAAAAAATAAAAAGCCCATGGAAGTGTCCCATGAGCGTTGGTGTTATTGAAGCGAGTACCGTTTCATAAACAATGCGTAATTCAACTACAAAATGATAAGGGATGTTAAAGACATCTAAACATACTCAATCATCTCATGATAAAAGAACTGTATTAAAACGCTTGTCCTTGGCCGAGCGTAAAATTACTTCCGATAATCAGTACTTGTATTACCGTTCTGGTCAGTGTGAACGACTGCGATGAGTTCCTTGAAACCCATCCCCAGAGAACCTGAGTGATTTTCATGAACATACGCATGAGACGATCCATCTGGATGAGTGTTTATATCGACTTGACCAACAAGTTTCCCGTTATCGTAATGCTTCTGAGTGCTTGTCATGGCAACTTCCTTTCAAAATCTCTCACTGTGTTGATTCACAAACGAAACCATTAAACACATATGAGAACTACGATTATACAACATATACATCCGCATAGCAACCAATTATCTACCCCACCGATTTCTGCATTTCTCTGGTAATTGCTCACAATAATATTCTAAACGTAATTCATTTGGTGTTTAGTGGTCTCAATCTCTCCTGAAATGCGTGGTCTTATTTCCAGCACGCTTTCATTATCCTCATGTATTTGAAAAATACATTATTCAATATTCTATAATGTGCTTATGAAAAAAATATCTGCAGACGATAAAAAACTCATAAAGGGACTAGGCGCGGAAGTAAAAGTACTCCAAGAAGAGTTGGTTCGCGCATATAAACTCGAGGGAAAGGATGACTACATTGCAGTAAAGATACAAAAGAAACAAGCACATGCAGAAAGAATCAAAATAGACGATGCAACAGATAAAGTGATAGCAAAGTTTTACCTTGAAATAGACATTACCGCAAAGCAAGCAAATGTGTTTATTCCCCTTTCTATTGCTTCAGGAAAAAAGACCGCTGGTTTTATGTATCAGATTGAGGGCACCGCTCCAGGCACAATTGCTACTGCAAATGTACGGGTGCGCGGTGCGGGTATCACACAAGTGACCGTGGGCACCTTGCTCTACGCAAAGATTCCTGGAGGGACAACAGCATCATTTCAGATTCATACTGAGGTACGCGGTATATTTGGCAAATCATACAAAATTGTCTTCACACGTTTAAATTACAAATTAAGTATCACTGACGCACGTTACCAGCAATATCTGAAAGAAATACACTCAGAGAGTATATAGCGTCTTTTCTATTTTATTACATCCCGAGGTTGCCACTAGGGGTTTGTTTGCCGTTCCCTACAGGGACATTCATTTCCCCACACCTAAATCTGGTAATACTTTTGTTATTTACACGGCAGGTTAATAAGAAGGCATTTTATCCGTGTATTTAAAATATAATTCTATGGCTGATACAATTATTTCGAACATTCCAGGCACAAATGACGACGCGAGTAGTGGGTGGATAGTGGCACTGGTCATTATTTTTGCAATTATTATTGGGAGTACAGTTTTGTATCAAAGAGGTTTCTTTGCTACAGAAACCGGAAGCACCACCAACATTAATGTAACAGTTCCCGACCCGGTAAAACCAGTGACACCAGTTGCAGACCCCGTGAAGCCAATCACCACACCAACGACTCAAGTTACCGAATAATCTAGGACAAGAAAATGCGTATGTGTTTCCTCGGTGGACATACAAAAAAGAAGCAGGGTAGCTGCTTCTTTTTTGCGGATCTGCTTTTCATCTGCACGTACATTATTCAGACTTGTTTTCTTCATGTTCTTTTGCGATTTTGGTATGCTCTTCTGCTGCCCTCTCATGTGTTTCGGCAGCATTCTGATGATCTTCTTCTGCTTGCTTCTCAGTGTTTTTCACCGTTTCATCTGCTTCTTTTGCGTCAACATCTTTTGTATCTATATCTGACATAATATTTTAAATTAGTGATGAATATGCGCATCGACCCGTCTCAGAGTGAGCCGTTTTAATCAGAAGTAAATTACAACAATGCAGATCAGATATTCTACGTTTAGCTATATAGATATCATGAGATACTCAACTTGACCGTGTGGAAGATTTGTAATAGGAGCACATCATGCACGGCATGTATGCATACACCTCCAAATCAACATCTGAAAATACAGGTGCAGTCCAAGTACATCGGGTATTGCAATGCTGAAGAAAATCTATGAAGCACAATCTTTGGGATAGGTCTGAGCAAAACATCTCAGCAAAGACTAGAGAGTACACATGTAATAAACTAATCACAAAATATGATAAGCGAATCAAGTCGCCCACTGTATAGAGGGGCGCAAATAGTGTGGTACGCCTTCTCAGTGGTTGAAGGGCTCCTCATAATCCGGTTTATACTGAAACTGCTCAACGCAAATCCAGAAGCGCTCTTTACCAGTCTCATATATTCATTGTCGAATATATTTGTACTGCCCTTTCTGGCTGTGTTTAAAAATATGAGAGTAGAAACGAGCGTGTTTGAATGGACAACATTGCTCGCAATGCTCGTATATTGGATTCTCACGGTTGCCTTGATTCGATTATTCATTATGAGTAAATCAGTTTCTTCAATGGAAGCAGACCAAAAGTTAGTCGAGTAGAGCAACACAAGTGACGGATCAAAAAAATAATTATTATTTTTAGAAAAAATTTATATGGAAATTATATTATGGGTGATACTCGGAGCAGTTGCAGGATGGATTGGATCATTGATTATGAATACTGACGGACAACAAGGAGTCATGCTTAATATTGTTGTCGGTATTATTGGTGCAGTTCTTGGTGGCTACATAATGAATTTTTTTGGTGCAGGTGGCGTCACAGGATTTAATTTGTACAGCCTCTTAGTTGCCGTTGTTGGTGCAGTGGCCTTACTCGCTATTGTTAAACTGGTACGAGCAAGTTAAATGAATACACGTAAAACACCGTGACCATTGGTCACGGTGTTTTGTTTTTCCGAGTAATGATTTGCTATACTTCTACAATACAATCACAATCTGCATATGGAATCAAAGTCTATTCAAAAGAATAATCCCCTCCACGGCATTACGCTTAAAACCGTCGTCGAAGAACTCGTATCTCACTATGGCTTTGAGACACTGAGTCAAAAAATTAAAATCAAATGCTTTACAGAGAAACCAAGTGTAAATTCAAGTCTCACGTTCCTTCGTAAGACCCCCTGGGCACGAGAAAAAGTGGAAAAGTACTACATCTGGACATTTTTCAAACGTGACGGCACACGGAAGGACTAGCACGAGCATATGAAGATAGTTTGATGCGTACATTCTTTATTTTTATTACCCCCACAGTGTGAAGGTATATACCCCCTACTCATACCCTGTAATAATCACCTTTCCACAACGGCTTCTATTATAGACCGATACTTAACATTGGTGGTTTTGTCACATTATTGAACGTATATTTATCATGGAAAACAAGAAAAAAATTTTAGGAGCTATTGTTGTACTGGGAATATGTCTAATTATGGTTATTGTTGGTGTACTGTATACGAAGTCCCGCAACATTAATGAACCAACCAATGAAGTTTCTTATATTCAAGAAGTTAAACAGGAAAAACCTGTTGATATTGCGCTCGACTTCTATAACAAATGGCTTGATGCAGTTGTGTCCACTACGACAACCCCATATGCAACCGGCCTTGCGAGTGAAAAAATTCTGAGCGATGAACTACGTGCTGTGCTTATAGCAAGCGAACGTCGTTTAAATACAGAAATTGACCCTATCCTCTGCCAAACCACCACTCCTATGCGCGCAACAGGACGAGTAGTATCTACAGGAGAGAATGAAGCCCGCATACTGATTATGGCAAAAGAAAAAGAACTCACTGCTCAATCCGTATTTACGCTAAAACGTATCGGTGACGGATGGTTCATTGATAGCGTCGCGTGTACTCCAGGCGAATTTGCCCCACTTCGAGAATTTAGTTTTGAAAAGGAAGGATATCTTCTCAAAAACCTCCCCGCCCCATTCGACCCACAAAATTGGCACATAGTCTTTATTGAAGATGGTGAGGAGGGACACGTGGTACCACTTTTCTTTGATACTAAGACTGTATGTCGTACCACCCCGAAAACTGACGCACCCTGTGTCCCTGACCAATTCATGAGTGGTACAAAGATTCATGTATACAGCCAGATGACCGAGCGTGGTGCTGAGGTGAAACGACTTGAATTTATTGAGTAATAGTCAAAGCACACAGCGTTGTTAACAATATCATTAAGAACACACATATATGAGTATTTTATTATGGATTCTCTTCGGGGGTCTTGTGGGGTGGATTGCATCATTAATCATGGGTACTGATGGACAACAAGGAATTATTCTCAACATCGTTGTGGGTATTATTGGCTCCAGTATTGGTGGCTATATTATGCATGCGCTCGGCAAAGGTGGAGTGGGCGGGTTCACGGTTCGCAGTTTCGCTGTAGGGGTTATCGGTGCAGTAGTACTCATCGCCATCTTTCAATTCATTCGCGGATAACATATGAAAAATATCATCACACAGATTTTTGTCACACTCGGCGCACTATTTCTTGTACTTCTGTGTATCAGTGTATATTTCTTTATCGCTGATCCACTTAATATTAAGCCACTTATCTTTGGTGATGTGTCATCAGAGGCAAATGGAGCGAAGCAGGAAGCCCCTGCACAAGAAAGTACCGACACGACCACAGAAGGAACACAACAGTCTACTGGCTTTACTCTCTCCGAGGCACAGAAGTCGGCGCTGACCTCTCTCGGCATCGACCCCGCCGCAGTTCCTTCAACAATTAGCGCTACGCAAGAGGCGTGTTTTGTAGAGGCACTCGGTGCTTCACGGGTATCAGAAATCAAAGCGGGTGCCGTACCAAATGCGATTGAACTCCTCAAAGCTAAGCCATGTATTAAGTAGGAGGAATAAAGTGTATCCCACAATGCCACATGTATCACATGTCGCTATGCGCAAATGATTATTTCTCTATACAGGTTTGCTGTATACTTACACTACATTACTTAATATATTAAATCATATGCATCAAGGAAATTGGGTGTGCAGTGGGTGTGGAGGAGCAATCACCGAGTTACCATTTGAACCACGAAACACCACGGGGCTTTTGTGTCGGGATTGCCATCAAAACAAAAAAGGTGATAGCCCACGTCCGCAAAAACAGGAGGGTGAGCGACCACGTTTTTCGGGCGATTGGAAGTGTAGTGGCTGCGATACTGCAATTACATCCCTACCCTTTGAACCACGCGATACGTCCAATCTAAAGTGTATCGACTGTTTCAAAAAGTCAAAATCGTAATTTAGGAGTATTCATTGAATCAAAAAAACAGACTGCCTAGGGATACATCCCTAGGCAGTCTGTTTTTTATTTAGGCCCTCATCGCCATGCGAACTTGATTCACAACCTCTTTGGGAGTCAGATTTGCTTTAATGATATATTCTTCACTTCCCTGTTCAACTGCGTGCACAATATTTTCTGGATCAGTCATATTGGTAAGGTACACCACATTTGCATGTTTGCCCCATGCATCTCTGCGAATAATGCTCATCGCCTCATGACCATTCATAACAGGCATCATAATATCCATAAGAATTGCATTTGGGTGATGCAGGAGAGCGAGCTTCACTCCCTCGCTTCCATCTTCTGCAGTGAGTACCTTGATTCCCGCAAGTGTAAAGGCATCTGAATACATTCCTCGAATATTTTTGTCATCCTCGACAATAAGTACGGTTGGTTTTTCCATGTGGTACTAGCGTATCACATTTTATTCAGAATATTTAGTACGCTCCGTGATGTATCTTCAAATTACACTATGTATTCATGGATTTTTTTCCCAATATCGCACTCAATCTTACTTCTACTCATACTGATAGTTTACGCGCAGAAAGAAACACCGCTCGCGATAAATTGCCATAATAATATTTTCGTGTTATAGTTTTCAAATGAATAACTTTAAAGGAGTTGACGGGAAGAAACGAGGGAACGATTTTGGCGGTAAGGCACGATTTGGAGACAAGCGCGGAAGTAGTTTTGGTGGTGGAGAACGACGAAGAAGTGGTGGCGTGGGTGGCGGTGACAGAGGTGGACGTGAACGCTCATCTGAACTTTTTGCGGCAACCTGTAGTGCATGCAAGAAGTCTTGTGAAGTCCCCTTCCGTCCGAGTGGTGACAAGCCTGTATTTTGCAGCGCGTGTTTCAATATGAAAAGTCGCGACGAAGAACGTGGCAATACACCGCGTGAATATGGGAATCGCAGCGATGCGCGGCCACACAAATCTGCTTCATACGAAAAGCCATATCAAGAACATCGACCATCATACGAGGCCGCTCCGCAGGTAGCAAAGAATACTGATTTAATTGACATGAAGCGCCAACTCACGACTATCGAATCACGACTTAACCGCATCCTCGACCTCTTAAACCCACCCACACCGCCTACAAAGCCAGCACATGTGGCTAAGGCAGCCCATATAAGCGATGATGATGACGCACCAATTAAGAAAGTCCGAAAACCAAAGACGGTAAAAGGCAAGATTCCAGCGAAAAAGAAGACTGCGAAAAAAACGACCAGGAAGAAAGCGTAGTAATACAAACCAAAACCCCCGTATTTTTGCGGGGGTTTTGTTTTGTATAACTACCTCGGTACTCTAATTATGTAGGATTTCGAAAATTATTTGAGTGTTATCGTTCAAAACCATGATTAACAAGAGGCCTCTCACAAGGGAGGCCTCTTTTTTCTTATTTTCAGTTGACCCTGCGGCCGCATACCTGATGAATAGCTACGCCTTCAAGCATATGCTCGTTTGTCTCACTGAGTAACTAGCCCTCACTGGGTAGAAAGAACTATGCGTAGAATGTAAGTATAGATCACCAGGAGAACATGTGCTAGTAATGTGCATTATATAGGCGTACTATGGGTAGATGCATAAAAACATCAGTATAGGAGTACTCGTTATCGCTCTCATCGGCTTTTTCATTTGGTCAAACACAAGTATTGCGCCCACAGAGGACGTGTCTACGTCGAAAGAAAAAGCAGACGATACAACTTCACACGTTAAAAATGAGCCTAAAGCAACCGCTTCTCAAACTCCATCTACACCTTCAGCAAAAGCTGATGCAGCTCACACACTCGTCCTCGCACACACAGGACTCACCAAAGTTTCAAGTGATGTGTTTACCAAAACAGACCTTCTCACGCTCGACCTCTCAAACAACAATCTCACGGGGTCACTCCCTGCGGAAGTACGTCTCCTCACTTCGCTCCGCACACTCAACCTGAGTTACAACAAATTCACCGGTGTTCCTGCGGAAATAGGGCAACTGAAAGACCTTGAGTATCTCGACCTTGCACATAATGAACTCACGGGACTTCCCCATGAATTAGGTAATTTATCAAACCTCAAAGAACTTATCCTCACTGGCAACAATTACTCACAGGCTGATTTGGATGTTATACAAAAATCACTTCCTTCAACTACAAAAATAATTACTGAATAGCACACAAAGTGCTCTATCCCGTACGGTATACTGATGATATGAAAGAAATCAATGCACATGCGTTCAAAGAAGCACTCGAAAACGAAAAACGTAATGATGCAGTCGATTTTATTAATGTTTGTACTTCAGCTGAGTTCAAAGAAAAGTATATTGAAGGAGTGCGCAGTGTCCCTCTTGATACTCTTCAGAATCACCTCCCTGAATTTAAAGATAAAAAAACTATCTACATTCACTGTCGAAGTGGAGCACGTGCTCGTCATGCAATCGACATTCTCGAGAATCTGGGTGTAGGAGCAGAACTCATCAACCTAGAGGGCGGTATCCTAGCTTGGGAGAAAGCAGGTTTCCCTACAAAGGTATTTACACATCGGCTCCCAATCATGCGACAAATGCTCCTCACTGCAGGACTTTTGGTGACACTCGGAGTCATTCTCGCACTCACCGTAAATCCAAAGTTTGTATTTCTCGCGCTTGTAGTTGGATGCGGACAAATGTTTGCCGGTATCACCGGCTGGTGCGGACTTTCACACCTTCTCGAGAAAATGCCCTGGAATAAATAGAGTCTATCTACTAACCCCATCTACTTCGTGGTTTTCGTCCTTCTAACATTCACCGTATAATAAAATACGACTCATGTTTTCACTCCTCGACGCCTCGTATCTGAGGTCATTGAACAGACTCTAAAATTACAAGAAATCACTAATAACCTACGCACGCAGGACTTTTTTGTACGTAGTTACTTCTGTGCAAAATCTGATGCAGAAAATTCAATTATATCACCGGGTTTTAATCCTCCTTCGAGGATTTTGAAGGCAACGCGCTCTTCGATTAAATCTTGAATCGCGCGACGCATGGGGCGGGCGCCAAACTCAGGGTCATAGCCTTCTTTCATGAGCACATTGAGGAGCACGTCATTCACGACGAGGGTAAATCCTTGCTCACTGATGCGCTTTTGCAAATCGACTAGCATCATTTCTGCAATAGAGCGCTGCTCACCTTCATTAAGCACCTCAAAGAGCACTATAGCGTCGAAGCGGTTGAGTAATTCGGGTTTATAGGTGCGCCTCTCGATAATGGCATCGATGATTGCATCTTTTTCATCATCCGGATGCTTTCCTTCTTTTACATAGTTCCAAATAAGGTCACTCCCCGCATTTGAGGTGGCAATAATAATCGTGTTCCGTGCATTTATTTTATCACCTCGTGCATCAGTAAAGACTCCTTCATCAAACACTTGAAGGAAGAGGTCATGTACCGCCACCGAAGACTTTTCAAATTCATCAAGAAGAAGCACACAGTATGGGTGTTCGCGAAGTGCAGAGGGAAGCATACCGACAGCATCAACGGTACCCAAAAGGCGGGTGAGACTATTTTCATCACTAAACTCCGACATATCGAAGCGCACCATGTTACGTTCATCACCAAAAAATGTGTGTGCAAGCGCTTTCGCGGTTTCGGTCTTCCCAACTCCTGTTGAGCCAAGGAAAAGGAATGTGCCTATGGGCTTTTCTTTGCTCTGAATACCCGCACGCGCACGACGCATCGCACTTGCAATCACACTGATGGCACGCTCCTGCCCCACTACGCGCTTATGGAGCACATCCTCGAGATGCATAAGTATGTCGCGCTCACCAGTGCTCACGGGGCCTACTGGGATACCCGTTTTCTGACTTACACAAAGATCAACAAAATCAGGGTCGATAATGACTTTTTTGTCTTGTCCCGCGCTTGCTGCCACTTCCGCAAGGAGACTCACGGCTTTGTCGGGCATCACTCCTTCAATGATGTACTGATCAGCACTTTCTGCGATGCGCTCTAGTGCTGGGTAGGTGAAGTACACATGGTGCTTGTGTTCTTGTATCCACGAAGCCTCCTCGAGCACTCGCACGGTGCTTGTATTATCCGGCACCTCAATAAGAATTGGCTCAAAATACTGAAGTAACTGTTGATTGGTTTCGAGTGATACATGATAACTACGTGGATCTACCGTCCCCACTATTTGTACATTAGAGGAAGTAAGGAATCTGCCCAAAAGATCGGCTGCATTCGCCTCGAGCGCAGACACACTCGAAAGAAATGAACTGAAATTTTCAATCACCATAATGATGTTGCCCGCGCGCTCTGCCTGAATCATAAGTTTCAAGAATGCTGCTTCAAACTCTCCCTTAGTACTATATGAAGCAACAAACACATCAGTATCAAAGACCTCAATACGCTTCGCAGTGAGTGATGCAATAGAATGTCCTTCGCGCATGCGTCGTCCCAACTCAATGAGGATGTCCATTTTCCCTACCCCTGGTTCACCTATGAGCATCACATTAGCAGACTTGGAGCGCGTGAGCGTTGTCTCAATTTTTTCAATCACTTCATTCGCATAGGCAGTATTGCCGAGAAAAACAGAAAACGCTGATGACGTATTGATGTCCCTTTGATATCGCTTCAAACTCATTGCAATGCCATACGAGAACTCACGACCAATACCTGTTACGGTGCCCAGATTGTCACGACTCCACCAACGATTCTTTCGTTTATACTCCGCACGGACACGCCACACCCATTCATTCGCACCTTTAAAAAGGGATGGGGTAACTGCATGCTTAAAGAGAAATGTCTTAAAAGCAGTGTCTTTTTCTAAAAGAAACTCACCCACGTCCTGAAGGGAAATGAACTTCCCTCTCTGTATGGTGAGTGTATCAGCCGGAAGTTTTGGTCTATCTCCTTGTAGGAAAGTTTGCACTGCTTCAGAATCCACTCCCGAGCGAATCATAATCTCGTGTCCATAAGTCGACATTAAAAATCCCTGCGTGAGGTCGTGCTCATAGGAGAGACACACCGCTGCAGTTTCAAGAGTGATACCTTCTCCATCAACCAAGTCCTCCCCATACACCGTACTTAATCCTCTGAAGTACAATGTGTTATAGAAAAAGGTACACAGAACAAGCACTCCATAAAAACTTGCTATGATACAAAACATTCCCACTAAATACCGTGCATCCCCACTAAAACTACTCATTGTAAAGGACTGGTGTACAAAAAAGTCACGGAGTACGAATCCCACAATGGCGATGCCGAGGAGCGACAAGATTGCTGATAAAAACTTTAACACAAATGAACGCGACTTCTTCGAAAGAAACACATCAAGTGAGATTGCAGGTGTGTACCGACGTATTTCTGAAGAAAGTGTACTCATGCAAGTAATGCTATGCCATAGAAAAAACTATATGCGAGAAGAAACGGCGCGAGAATCCAAAACGCGAATACAGTTCCGAGCGCTACTACCCCTAAGCACAGTGTAATAAGACCGACAAAAATAATGACGAGGCGTACAAAAGCACCGAAGACACGTGACATGGTATTCATAATAAACGCTTCCATGAACGCTTCAATACTCCTTGGTCTTCCGTCATCCGTCATGCGCTTCCATGGGGAAAAAAGTGTACGAAGTAAGAGTGGGATAGAAAAATAGTGAGTAATGAACCACATAAAATTAAACCACACAGAAAGTACATCAATAAAGCCTCGTGTGTAGTACCACAATCCGAAATCTATAATGAACATCGCACTACCCATATAGTACTAGTATAGCCTATACCACACGTATAGAGTCGCATCTATAAACAGATTGTTATACCGAGGTATTTTTTGGTGTTTTGAAGAACTTTTTTTTATAGATAAAATATACACACCCAAGTACGATAAGCCCGAGTACACCATACTGCACAAATGATTCAATATGAGTCGATTGCGTAATAAATGTACTCAGTGCCTCGGTACCAACATATCCCGCATAGAGATAAAGCCCGTCGCGAATAAGTGTTCCTAAAAACGCCGATACCACAAAAATACGCACCGGGACTTTGAGTACCCCACCACCCACAGACACCAGTGAACTCGGCATAATTGGTAATGCACGGAAAAGAGTGAGCGTCCAATATGCGCGGAATCCTGTACCAATTTTTGCGCTCAACCGCTCTATGTCATGTGGAGTAATTTCAAAAAATTTTCCAAAATGGCGCAACACAAAATCTTCAGCATGGTACGCCACGCCATACACAACGAGTGCTCCAAAGGTTTTCCCTACCGCACCAATACATACGAGGAATAAAAGTCCTATGTAGCCATACGATTGGACAGACGCAGCCGAGCCTGCGAGCACCATCACGGTGGGTGAAGGAATAGGTGCAACGATTTCCTCTACAATCGACGCAATAAGCACAAACCACTCGAGCGGTAATGTGTGCACAAGCGAAAGAAGTGATGTTTCAATAGTGTGGAGCATATCATTTATTTTCCTCGGCCATAATATTCTTTGAGTGATGCTACGTGTTCCTCGTATGTCACACTACAATGGAAACCACCTTTCTTGTCATGAAAATAGTACATACATTCGGTTTCGATTGGATTGAGTGCCGCTGTGATAGCCTCAAGTGATGCGTTTGCGATAGGTGTCGGAGGGAGTCCCTCATTTTTATAGGTGTTATATGCTGATGACAAATATTTATCATCGGGGACAACTCGCGGCCACCACGGCTGATTAGCCTTACTCCCCTTTGCATATTGCAGTGTCGCATCAATCTGTAGACGCATATCGGTAAAAAGTCTATTCCAAATGACTCCAGAGATATGGCGCATATCATCAAAGTCACGTGCTTCACGTTCAAGAAGGGATGCAATAGTAAGAGCATCTGAAAGTGGTACGACTTCTTCAATATCTTGAGGGTACCGCTTGAGAACCTCAGTATTAAAACGTTCGAGCACAAGAGCCGCAACCTCTCCCGGTAACGCGTCCTTGCTCACTGTGTAGGCACCAGGAAACAATTTACCCTCTTCGAGTACCGGTGCAGTAGTTTCAATTAGTGCCAGAAACTCTTTTTTTTCTACCGCATCCCACTTCAAAATCTTTCCAAAGTGCTCGGCAACTTGCTCCTTGCGCTCACCTGACTCTACCACCAAAATTCGACTGGAAAGAGATGCAAGATTTTGATACCACCCCATCAAAGCGAGTTTTCCGAGTGCACGAGTAAACCAGTACGGATTCAGGCTCAGTACTTGGTCTGTAGGCGCAATATGCTCTCCTATAAAATTTGCAAGAGCAGGATCCTCGCTGATTTCTTTTTCCACAGGATTTACACTTACTGGAAAGGACTCGAGTGTTTCTTCAATGACGGCAGCTGATTCAGGAGTAATTTGTGTCACCTCGATAGAAGATGATGGTGCCGCTATGTGCCTACTCTCAAATACAAAAAATGTCAGTGCAGAAGCGCCAAGTATAAAAAGTGATACTCCAACATAAAGTATTGGCCGGAGCGCGCGCGAAAAAAGTGTGCGTGTGGGTGCTACTTTTCTCGGCCGCAATTTCATGACAATTATTATACCTCATACACGACGCTCCATACACAGGAATTTTTATTCGTTCTACCCATACACTCTACATGAATTACATCAGTGTTCTTCATCTGCTTGATATGCAGTATGGTCAGTATGAGACTTTTGAGATCATACATCTTGTTTTGACACATATACGATATCATCATGTTTATAAAAATAGTATGGGAAACTACTATGACTGAAGCATGTGTAGGGGTGAGTGATTCAAGATACGTGAGCGCTCGCGTTGCGCGCATTTTTATGTCCGAAAAATTTTCAGCGTCCTCGAAATGCCAAGAAGGACGATTTCGCATGAGCGTAGATAAAAACACGTACACGAGTGTCTTCGGATGAAAATGGGACTTACCAAAAAGTGATGAGGGTCGAGACACCTCATAGAAAAAATCACTCACTTCTGGTGTGAGCCCAACACACTCACCAATCACTCGGGCAGTCTCACGTGCGCGTGTATACTCGCTTGAAATAAGTAGATCTGGATTAACACTGCGCAGTGATTCACCCACGGAAAGCGCTTGGTCATATCCTTTTGGCGAAAGGCTTGTGCCCGGGGATTGGTGGACGTGAAGGTCATTCAATACCGTGGATCCGTGTCGTACGAAGTAAATATGCATAATCTATGAACAATGCTCAATAAGCGCAAGTTCCAGAGGAAGTTGCGGGATGGCACTCTTTCCTACTGACTCACTTGCGGACAAAAGCCTTAGTACGAGCGCTGAATTAATAGTGGTGACTGCATCTTTTGCTGCAGCACGAAGCGCTGCCGCATCCTCAACACTGTACTGTACCAAAAAAGAATCAGCATCCTTTGGATTAAAGCGTACTAAAAGCACTGTCCGTACGCGCTCTAAGAGAAGACGCATAAAAAGCTTCATATCAAAGCGTCCCACATCGGCGCGCGCAAGTGCCTCGAGTCCTGCTTCAAGATTTTTTGTCGCAAAAGCTGCAAATACTTCTTGGAGTAAAATATTTTTAGGTGCACCAACAATAGCTGCGACTTCGTCTGCGGTCAGTACCGCATCTCCCGAAGCCATTATCACCTTTTGAGTAATGCCCAGTGCGTCACGGAATGAGCCATCCGCTGCAAGTGCCACAACATCTGCCGCATGTGCATCAAGTGTAAATTTTTCTTTTTGCGCTACTGCCATCACCGTGTCACGCAACTCTTCACGAGTTGGTGCATGAAACTCAAACACTTGGCACCGTGAGGTAATCGTATCAAGCAGTTTATCGCGCTCAGTAGTAGCAAGTATAAAAATCACATGTGCAGGAGGTTCTTCGAGTGTTTTCAAAAGTGCATTAAATGCTTCTTTGGTGAGCATATGTACTTCATCAATGATATACACCTTGTAGGGGGACTCAAAGGGAGATGTATGTACTGCTTCCTTGAGTTCTCGTATATCGTCGATACCACGATTTGAGGCTGCATCGATTTCATAGATATCCACGTCGTGAGCACCCACTGCATGTGCGAAAATGCGTGCCACGGTCGTCTTTCCGGTACCGCGTGACCCCGTAAAAAGGAGCGCGTGAGGAATCATCTTTTTAGCAAGCGCGCCTTGTAATACCCTAATGATGTGGTCTTGATTGCGTACCTCTTCGAAGGTACTGGGGCGGTATTTGCGATAGAGCGCAAGTGAAATATCGGTCATTCTGCCATTATATCAGATGCGACGGCAAACTTCGCACCTTGCGTTCTGAGTATTTCAATATCGTGAATTAAATCAGTACTTCCTAATAGAACGACACCAACATCCTTTCCATCCTCCCCCTCAAAGGCACCCACAAATGTACGTCCTGCTTCGTCGGTAAAACCGTGTTTTCCTCCCTTATATGCATCTATCTTGATTGCAGGATTGTTATTCATATACCCATCCCGAAGGGCAATGTAGATTGGGAGACGAGTAATATCAAGAATATGTGGCTTGTTTTTCGCTAAGTAGGCATAAAAAATTGCTAAGTCACGTACGCTTGAAATATCACGTGGACTGAGGCCCGAAGGTTCCACAATATGAGTATGTGAAAGTGCCAATGTTTCTGTAACTGAGTGTATCTGTGTCTCAAACTCAGATCCCATATAGCGAGAGATTGCGACTGCAGCGTCATTTGATGATTCAATCAGAAGTGGGAAAAGGAGTGTGTACGGTGTCACCATCTCACCATAGGTAAGTTTCCCCGAACGACCATACGTGGCGACATCGGTAGCAGTGATGGTAAATGCATCATCTTTTTTATCACTCTCCATGACTACATATGCAGTAAAGAGTTTTGAGACGGAGGCAATAGGACGCTCGGTGTCGAGATTTTCTCCCGTGATGACTATGCCCGTTTTGGGGTCGAAGACACCCCACGTATCCGTCGTGAGTGGCTGTGTGAGCGTAGTAATCACAGGAGCACTTTCAACCACTTGTTCCGTCTGCGTCGGGAGGAGCAAAAACAAAAAAACGCCAACCACCGAAGCCACAAAGGCAGTGAGCGCTCCATAAAAAATCACAACATCAAAAAAAGAAGTACCGCGTGTTCGCATACCTATAGCATACCGTGTATCCCGATAAAAATACAAAACGTATCCCCCGCTCGGGGGATACGTTTTGTATTAAGGGAAAGTCTTACCCTTTTATGCGGCCTTCTTAGGAGCAGTTTTCGATGCGGCTTTTGTTGCAGTCTTTGGTGTAGCCTTCTTAGCAGGCTTTGCTACTACTTTTTTAGCAGGTGCTTTAACTGTTGGTGCTTTCGCTGCCACTAGTTTTTTGAGTGCCTTGCTTGACTGAAGTTTCCCCCAATGCTCTTGCATTTCCTTTTGAAAATCCTTTACTTCACCAGCGGTTGCGCTCTTTACCGTGCCGTACGCCTTACACGCAGTCTCTACAAGTGCCTTATATTCGTTTTCAGTAATTGACTCAGCCTTTTCGAGAGTCTCAAGTACTTCTCCTTTTGCCTTAAGCATCCATCCTTTTACTTTCTTTCGATTTTGCGTTGCTTTTTTACTTCCGTACAAAAAATATGCACCTGCCGCAGTCACCGCAGCGGCAGTCAGACCAAAACCGATACCAACCTTTTGAGCATTACTTAAATCGCTTGTAGATTTTTTTTGTGCCATAGTATTATGCTTCGTCTCTTATTTTTAACTCACTTCGTTTACTTGTTCGTTCACGCGCAGTGCGTGTACCTGCTCGTCTTCCGGAGCCGGTCAGTATTGCAAATACGCGTGCAAAAAAACCTTCTTGGGTGAAAAAATCGCTCACCTGATGTATGTCTTCTACAATGGTTTCAGTTCCTTCTTCAATGCGAAGCATAATGCGACGCAATGACTTGAGGACCTTGATGGCATGAAACAATGCCACACATAAAATCGCCGAACTTACGATAACGGCAATACCAGTGATAAAGAAGAAAATATTGGCGTGTAATATCTCACTCATTATTCTTAGTATATCAGACTTTAATCATTACTCACCCTAGTATCAAAAAACCTGTTTACAACCTGAGCAACTTCAGTGCTGTTGTGCGTCTTCATGAGTGATGCACGGAGTTCTTTTGCCCCATCAAATTCGTGCACGTATGCCTTATAATGCTTTTTCATAAGTGCAAAGTTTTTATGGGACAGTATCTCTTCAAAAAGACGCGTATGCTCGAGAAGTGCTTCGAGTTTTTCCTTAATGGAAATCTGTGAGTAGTTGATATCGGGATGAAAAAACCATGGGTTCCCAAAAATAGCCCGTCCAAACATGACTCCGTCTGCACTTGTTGCGGCGACTTTTGATTCGGCGTCCGCAAGTGACGTCACGTCACCATTTCCCAAAATAAGTGTCCGCTCATTTTGGGGAATTGCATTCTGGACTTCATCCCGAATTAACACCGCACGTGCCACATGCTCCCACCGCGCAGGCACTTTTGACATTTCCTTTCGCGTACGCGCATGTACCGTGATGACATCAGGAAATGCTTCGAGAAGTGCAGGTAACCACGTCTCAATTTCATTTGTATTGTAGCCAATACGTGTCTTCACAGATATTGCGAGCCCTGGTGCTCCTCGTTTAGCGGCACGAATAACCTCTCGTGCAACCACAGGATTCTTAATCATCGCTGAGCCACAGCCTTGGCGCTCAATCGTTTTGTCGGGACATCCCATATTGATATCAATTCCATCAAAGCCAAGTTCTGCACAGAGTCGCGCAGCCCTCTCCATGTACTCTGGATGTGATGAGAAGAGTTGTGCCACAATAGGGCGTTCTTCCTCACCATAGAGTAAGTCGGCCATAAGCATCGCCTTCCCTGCTTCTGTTGCGCGCATGAGGCCATCTGCCGATACAAACTCCGTCCACATGACATCGGGCCCACCCATGGTGCCGTTTTTACGAGTATGTCGAGAATACTTTGCAATCATGCGACGAAAGGAGGCGTCAGTGACGTTTGCCATTGGGGCCAATACCATGAGTGGTTTGGGCAGTGTGTGCCAGAAAGACATAGAATCAAGTGATACCACGTTTCTCCTTATTCTGGAAGTGTCGCTGACACATCCACTGTAGTCGTACTCTCCTCAGCAATTTTTTCGTTTACAAACACCTTATTTTCAAACCGCACGTCAATATATTTAAAATTGCCGGGTTCAATGTGTTTAAATTCATCTGAAGCGAGTACGGAGGTGAGATTATCAAAGGCAACATTGAGGTCTTTTTTTCCAGTCACAAATATCGCACCCCCACCATTGATACTAAACTCAATATCACCATTCTTCTTATGGAGCACCGATGCAATGCGAAGATTCAGTTGCTCAGATACACGCTTCATGAATACTTCAATTTCAGAAAGTGATTTTTCTATATGCATATCACCCACATGGAGTTCATCGACACCCTCAAGTATATGCCGTGGGAGTGCACCACCCTGCATGGTGGGAGCGAGAGCAAACGCGTACCCTCCTTCAGTTACAAAGTAACATGGCGAGGTACTTGCACTATAGCCACACCATAAGGCGTACGGTACATACTCTTTAAAGGATACATTGAGAGTATGTCTATCTGTCCTTTCGAGCACTACATCGTGTATACGTGGATTCTTTAAAAGCACTTCACTCACACGCTCTTTTGGATAGAGATACGTAAATTGTTTGGGGACAATGAGGAAATATGCTCCTTGAAGTTCAGTGCGTACGTGTGTCCGTATTTCTTCATGAGAAATAGTCTCACCTCCAGACACCGTAACATCGGTAATAGTAAAGAAAGGAAGTCGTGTGACATACCACACTAGTCCGAGTACTGCTCCTATAGCAAAAAGTCGCAACACCCCACGCATAATCTGCCACACAAAGCTGTGCTGTGTATCACGTCGCCCGCGTACGCGGACTGTTGTTTCGGGTCGTGGTGCCACGCTTTCTATTGTAGTACATCCGCACCAAAATACGGAGCAAGTACGGGTGGGATGGTTACCGTACCATCTTCTCGTTGAAAGTTTTCAATGAGTGACACGAGAATGCGGGGTGTGGGAATAGCAGTACAATTGAGTGAATGTGCGTACCGCATCTTTCCTTCTTCATCACGATAGCGGATATTAAAACGACGTGTCTGGAAGTCATGGAAGTACGAAGCAGAACTAATTTCGCGGTACGTCTCTTCCCCAGGGACCCAGAGTTCAATGTCGTACTTCTTTACCTGCCCCTGTCCCAAGTCACCCCCACAATTCACCACGGTGCGATACGGAATCCCTAATGACTCAATAAATTGTTCTGTGTTTTCATTGAGCCACTCATGCCATTTCACTGACTCTGCATGGTTTGCCTCACAGATAATCACTTGCTCGAGTTTGAAAAATTCATGTACGCGAATGAGTCCCTTGGTATCTTTCCCATGACTCCCCGCCTCGCGACGGAAACAGGGTGAGAACGAAAGCCACTTAATAGGAAGCTCCGAGCGCTCAAGTACATCATCAGCGTAATAGCCCATCGTAGAGACTTCTGCAGTACCAATGAGATAATCTTCATCCTGCGTCTTATAGACATCCTCCGCATCATTCGGGAGATGGCCGGTACCGTAGAGATTACTCTTCCGCACAATCGCAGGCACAATGAGTGGGTCGAAGCCTCGCTTCAAGAAAAAGTCCTGTGCGTAATTCCAAATCGCCCATGAAAGACGTGCACCACCCTTTTGGAGATAGTACCCACGGAATCCATGCACTTTGGTGCCACGCTCAAAATCCACAATCTTGAGCGCGGTCATGATGTCGACATGACTCTTTGGCGCGAAAGGAAATATGGTTTTTTCTCCCCATGTTTTGATTTCCCTGTTTTCTGAATCATCTTTTCCATCGGGGACCGACATATCGGGAATGTTGGGGACCTGGAGCATCAGTTCCTGCCACTTCTGCATTACTCCGCGCAACTCCTCTTCTTCTTTCTGAATATCATCTTTGAGAATTTTCATCTCGGCGATACGTACCGAACGCACTGCTTCATCAGTGATGGTAGCCACCTCGCGTGAGACATTGTTTTGCTCAGCCTTTTTAGCCTCCATGGAGACAAGGAGTTGCTTGCGCTTGTCGTCAAGGGCAACAAGTCCATCAAGGTCTACGGACATACGCTTCTTTTCCACAGCCATTTTTATAAGGTCGAGGTTCTCCCTAATGAATTTAATATCTAACATATAGTACGAATTAACCTGTGGATTATACCGTATTTAAAGAGACATGCGAATATACAGGGTGGTACACTCTATATACATATGGATTTTCCTATTCGAACGGTATCTGTAGAGATAGAACTTCGTCGGCTCATTGAAATCCCTGAGCCTCCTGTGGAAGTGACAGTACGTGGGGAGTTGCCACCACATAACATGAAGTGCTTTGCAGTAGTTGGCTCACGCGACTACACAAACTATGGGAAACAAGTGGTGGAGTATCTCATCGGTGGGCTTCGCGGATACCCCGTGTCGATTATCTCGGGACTTGCGCTTGGCATCGACGCGCTTGCTCACAAAGCCGCCATGAGTAATAATCTCTACACTCTCGCCGTTCCCGGCTCGGGTATTGCCGACTCGGTCATGTATCCGCGTACCAACAGAGGTCTTGCTCGTGAAATACTCACCCATGGTGGTGGTCTACTCAGTGAATTCGAACCCACCTTTATGGCTACCCCGTGGTCATTCCCGAAGCGCAATCGCATTATGGTAGGACTTTCACACGCAGTACTTCTCATTGAGGCCGGAGAGAAATCGGGAACACTTATCACCGCCCGCCTCACTGCCGACTACAACCGTGACCTCCTTGCAGTACCCGGAAATATTTTTTCCGAAAACAGCAAGGGCGTCCATCAATTTCTCAAACTCGGCGCAACACCCGTCACGTCACCTGAAGACATTTTAATAGCACTCAACATCGAAGAGAAATCGAGCGTACCCGCCTCACTCACACTCTTCACTGAAGAAGAACTTTCTGTCCTCACTCTTCTCACTGAACCCAAGGACCAAGATGCACTTATTCGTACACTCCCCTACCCCCACGAACAAACCCTCACCCTCCTCATGAAAATGGAACTGAGTGGCTACATCACTGAGCAAAACGGAGTATTTTATAAAATCTAGTGCTTGCATTGCAATCTACTTCTAGTGGAGTAGACTTATGACTGCTGAAACTGTATGTTCATTTGGAAAAGGAGAGAGAAGTGAAGGTGACTGAGATTAAAACGGATGGTGAAAATTTCTTGTTGCGTGTCCGACGTGGACCACGCACCCATATCCCACACGAACCAGAGGCTGTAGAAGTTTTATGTGCAAATTCAATATCTGAAATAATCACGAAACTTAAAATATCAGCAAAAGTAACGGTAAATGGATTTCAAGGTATACACATTCAGATTGAAACGACTGACCGTCCCTCATTGAAAAAAATCCGAAAACTCGAAGCGGAAATCAATGAATTACCACCAGTCATACTCTGAACTGGTGAACAAAAACGAAATTCGCGAGGAATAAAAATTCACGTTGGATTAAGTAGCTTGGTCAATCGACCAGGCTTTTTTATTATGAAAAATAGAAAAAGGCAGACCGGGGTCTGCCTTTTGGATTGATTTTCGTGGTGAGGAACCTCCTTCCTAAAGAACTTGTCGCCGTTTGATGTGGGCGACGATTGGTTAGGGCTGGTGGGGCGGCGAGCGATTCTCGCCACCCCGGGGTTAGCGGGGGAGGATTCCCCCGCAGGCGCGGCCTTGCCGGAGCGGGTGTACTTCACGCGCGAGCGGCGAGAGGCCAAACAAGTTGCCCGAGAACCGCCCTTGTTGAACAAGAGGCGATTTCGGGGTGTTACGCCATTGATGCTACCGGTTAGACAATGCTAGCCGATAGTATCCCTGGCCGGCGGCCGGCCCTGGATCAATTATTGCCGTTGGCGCCGTTGTCGAAGGAAATGGTCATCAGGTCATCGGTTTTCAAAATATTCGCAAAAGCGGTTTTGATCCTCAAGGTGCAGCTCCTTTCGTAATCACGTCCACATGAACGTCCCAATATGGTAGCACACCTCAAAATATTGTCAATAGCACCTTTTAATCATATTTTCCGCGACTTTTGTCCTTTTACATTAAGAACGTATGTATTAATCCGCATATTTTCCTTTGTAACTCAAAAGACACTTCAATTCCTCATATATAGAGTTTTCTGGCTATAAAGTTGCATATAATAGTATTTTTTGAAGGGTCTAGTGGGTATTGCATACAAAGTTACCATTTGACAGTATTCCCGTTCCCTAGTATGTATTGAGGTCATGAGTAAAACACTTGTTATCGTAGAATCACCTGCAAAAGCGAAAACTATTGAGAAATATCTCGGTGATGGATACACCGTGCGTGCATCCGTGGGCCATGTGCGCGACCTCCCCAAAAGCAGTACTGATGCCATAGATATCGAGGGTGGCTTCGTGCCAAAATATATTCAGTCCGCAGGTAAGGAAAAAGTAATCAGTGAACTGAGGAAGGAAGCGGCGAAGGCAAACAAGGTTCTCCTCGCAACTGACCCCGACCGCGAGGGTGAAGCAATAGCGTGGCATGTGGCTGAACTTATTAAGGACCAAACCAAGAAGCCGAAGCGTGTTGTCTTTCATGAAATTACAGAGCCAGCAGTGAAGGAGGCACTCCTCCATCCGCGCGACATTGATATGCACCTTAAAGAAGCGCAGGAAGCACGGCGTGTTCTCGACCGTCTTGTAGGGTACGACCTCTCGGGACTCATTTGGAAAAAAGTACGGTACGGACTTTCTGCGGGGCGCGTACAGTCCCCCGCTCTCCGCATCATTATGGAGCGTGAGCGTCTCATCCGTGCCTTTGTGCCTGAAGCATACTTTGTGCTTACCGCACACACAAAGACTCCAAGCAAAACTCCGCTCCCACTTACCTGTGTTATTGAACCAAAAGTAAAAGAGGAAGCAGATTCTATAGTGTCTATCGGAAGTGCGCATCCATGGGTAGTGAAAAACATCACCACCTCAGAGCAAAAGCGCGTCCCCCGCCCTCCCTTCACCACCTCTACGCTTCAGCAGGTGGCTTCAACGCGTCTTGGCTTTTCACCATCGCGCACCATGGGAGCCGCGCAGAAACTCTATGAGGCCGGCTTCATTACCTATATGCGTACCGACTCTACCAACATGAGTGATATTGCACAAAAGCAAATCATCGCGCTCGTGGCAAAAGAATTTGGAAAAGAATACGTTGCACCGCGTACGTACAAGACAAAAAGTAAGTCAGCGCAGGAAGCCCATGAGGCGGTGCGCCCAAGCAACTTTGCTAAGCGAGTTGCGGGGAGCACTGACGACCAAAAGAAACTATACACTCTCATTTGGGAGCGTGCTGTTGCATCACAAATGAGTGACGCGCAAATAGAGCGCACGAAGGTCACGGGAAATATCACCGACTCATCAGAAAGTATCCCAGACTTTGCTACCACAGGCTCGCGCGTACTCTTCCCCGGATGGCTCACCGTTGATACCCGTGCCCGTGGAGAAGATGTGGAGGTACCACTTCTTAAAGTTGGTGACAGTCTCACGCTCACGATACTCGAGAGTGAGGGTAAGGAGACACAGCCGCCCAGCCGATACACCGAAGCAGGACTCATTAAAGAACTTGAAAAACGAGGTATCGGCCGCCCTTCGACGTACGCATCTATTATGAAGACGATTATTGATCGTGGGTATGTGCTAAAGGAAGGACGCACGCTTCTCCCTACCGACACGGGTGACCTTGTCTCTTCATTTCTCGAAGAACACTTTACCGAATACATCGGTGATGATTTCACGAGTGAAATGGAAGACAAACTCGACGAAATAGCCCTCGGCACCCGCGGCTATACCGAAACCCTCAGTGCCTTTTACAAGCCGTTCCATAAGAAAGTGCTCTCGAAAGAAGATATTGAAAAAATCACCAACCTCGGCCCAGGACCAAAAGAGTTCCCTTGCCCGCTTTGTAACAAAGAAATGGTTATCAAGCTTGGCCGTGGTGGCAAATTCCTTTCGTGCGCTACCTACCCTGCCTGTGATGGCGCGCGCATGATTGATGGTTCACTTATTAAAAACGACGAGCCGTTGGGTATCAACCCTGAGACGGGAGAAGAAATATATCTCTTGAATGGACGCTTTGGCCCTTACGTACAAGTTGGCAAAACTCCTGAGAAGGTTAAGGGCAAGAAGGCCATTGCTCCGAAGCGCGCAAGTCTTCCAAAAGGAAAAGCACTTGCAGAGGTCACTCTTGCTGACGCTCTCCACTACCTTATACTTCCCCGTACATTGGGTACCCACCCCGACACAGAAGAACCTATTATCGCAAACACAGGGCGCTTCGGACCATACATCGGTCACGTTGGTGACTTCCGATCACTCAAGAATCCTGACACACCATACGAAGTCACTTTTAACCGTGCACTTGAAATTCTAAAGGAACCAAAGAAGACGCGTACGGGTGAAAAACTCCTCAAAGAAGTGGGCGTACACCCAAAAACCAAAAAAATGATTAAGGTTTTCGAATCAAAATCAGGCCGCTATCTCACCCGAGGATTCGCGCGTATCTGGCTCCCCGACAACACCAATATAGATACCTTCAGTCTAGACGACGCTATAGCACTTCTCGCTAAAAAATAGTAGTTCCTGCTTGCTCTGTTGCTCTCCGAGGAACAGAGTGTACTATAAGAGTATGGCTACTCTCATCACTGCGCAGGAAATTATTGATGTACTTACCATTACCTCTCCCGATGATGTAGCGCTTATTCGTCGTGCATACGACTATGCTGCAAAGGCACATGAAGGGCGCACACGCTATTCGGGGGATTCGTATCTCACACACCTTGCTTCGGTAGCAAAAATGCTTGCCGAAATAGGTATGGGTGCACCCACGGTTGCTGCAGGCCTTCTTCACGACAGTATCGAGGATACAAACGTTACCCCTGAAGAACTGAAGGCCGAATTTGGCGAAGAAATCTTTTTTCTCGTGCAGGGTGTCACCAAACTTGGCTCCGTACGCTACTACGGGAGCGACCGTCACAATGAAAGTCTTCGCAAACTTTTTGTTGCCACGAGTCAAGACATACGTGTCCTCATCATCAAGTTGCTCGACCGTCTCCACAACATGCAGACCTTGCAGTATGTACCGCAAGAAAAGCAATTGCGTATTGCACGTGAGACTTTGGAAATTTATGTTCCCGTCACTCACCGCCTCGGTATGGGACGCATTCGTAAAGAACTCGAGGACCTCGCGTTTCCCTATGTATATCCCGAAGAACACAAGCGTGTCCTTGACGTTACCAAACACATCGCAAAGAGCAGTGAAGTCGATTTAGAACGTGCGCGCAAAGCACTCCAGAAGCGTCTCGCCGAAAGTGGCATACGTGATTTTCATACATCATTTCGTTCAAAAGGTCTCTATAGCCTTTTCCAAAAATTAAAGCGTCGTGAATGGGATATGGACCGTGTATACGACTATCTTGCTATTCGTGTGGTGGTCCCCACTATTGAAGAGTGTTATCAGGTTCTGGGTATTGTCCATGAAGTCTGGCGTCCGCTTCCACAGCGCGTAAAGGATTATATTGCGTTCCCGAAGCCAAATGGTTATAAGTCACTTCACACCACTGTCATCACCCCCAACCGCACTATTGTCGAAGTGCAAATTCGCACCGAAGCAATGCATCGTGAAGCAGAATACGGTATCGCCTCACACATCATTTACAAAAATCGCCAATTGGGGCAAAAGGAGTCTGGTGGTACCGCTGCATGGTTTGCATCACTTGTTCCCGCTCTCTTTAAGCCATTTATATGGAAAAGTAAGGCGGCGCCTGATGCACAAAAAGAAGTATTGACTGACAAGGATCATAAACTCAAGATCCCAAGGTGGATTCAGGAAATTGCCGACACTCACAAGACAAGCGATAGCGAACGCGAGTTTTTTGATGGTCACCGTGATGACTTTTTCTCGTATCGAATCTTCGTCTTCACACCCGAAGGTGATGTGATTGACTTACCCGTAGGTGCGTCTCCAATAGACTTTGCGTACGCCATTCATTCCGATATTGGCGACCATGTTGCGGGAGCAAAAGTTAACAACAAATTAACCGAACTCAGTACGGAACTTAATAATGGAGACATCGTTGAAATAATCACCGGCAAAGCAAACAAGCCCACGCGTAAGTGGCTCAATTATTCAAAAACATCGCTTGCTCGTCGCAAGATACGCGCAGCACTTGCCGAACAAAACCCTATAGTGAAAAGTTCTTGATTGCGTAGAGGTCGGTGTCGTCAACCACTGGTTCAGGCTGAACTGGTGTTTGCACCACCTCAGGTTCTGCTACAGGCTCGGGTGTTGGTGTAGGAGCAATATCCGCCGTCACTATGGGTGCTGGGGCAACTACGGAAGGAGTGGGTGTATATGCTCTATACTCGGGCACTCTCGGTGTCACTTCTTCAGGTACGTGAGATGTTACTGGAGCAGGTGCATATGAAGAGTATGTTGGAGTTGGAATCGGAGTTGATGCGACTACAGGCATATCTTGTGCTTCCGATACCTTTTCAAGTACTTCTTCCACTACACCGAAGTCGCCCTGCTCTGCCTGTAATTCTTCTGCATGGAGCACCGCTTCGCTTGTCTCTGGAGTTTCGATTGAGTCATATCGAGTAAAGACATCCTCCTCATACGTAGGGGATGCGGGCATATCGGCACGCTCCAGAGGCTCTGCAATATGCGGAATTGTGGCTGCAAGCGGTGTCGCACTTTCAATGTGTGCAAGCATCTTCGTTGCGGTACCACCGTACACATTGGTTTCGGCTTTATGAATCACCTCGAGAAGCTTACGTAAATCATCCGATGCAAAATAGTCGATGGTGAGTTTGCCACCAAAGTCGGTCTTCTGAATCTGTACCCGCGTTCCAAAAGTCTCAGTGAACTGTTTTTCAATTTCAATAAGTTCCGGGTCTGAGTCCTGCCAGTTTTTCTTTCGTACTTTTTCAGTCGCAATCTTGCGAGAAATACGCTCTACCTCGCGCACCGAAAGTTTCTTTATAAGAATCTCACGGAAGACCACATCCTGCTCTGTGGGACGATCATTGAGCATGAGGAGTGTACGTGCGTGACCATCAGAGATATCACCTTGACGAAGCGCACCAAGGATAGTCTCGGGAAGCATAAGGAGACGAATAGAGTTGGCAACATACTCGCGACTCCGTCCCACCTTTTTTGCCACCAGCATGTGGGAGAGACCAAACTGCTCTGAGAGTTGCTTAAAGGCGAGTGCTCGGTCTACCGCGTTTAAATCTTCACGTTGGAGGTTTTCAATAATCGCCAACTCAAGTTTCATGAGTTGTGATTCTTCGCCAGTGCGAATAATCACCGGAACCTGTGAAAGTCCTGCAAGTTTAGAGGCACGCAAACGACGCTCTCCGGCAATGAGTTCATATTCAGTGGTAAATGCTCCATCTTCACCTATAATCTCGTGTCGTGTCACGACGAGGGGTTGCAGTACCCCGTACATACGAATAGACTCCGACAGTTCTTGCAACTTTGCCTGATCAAATTCACGCCGTGGTTGAAACGGATTGGGGACAACTTTTTCTACCTCGATCCAAAAAATCGAATTACTTTCGTACGCCATGGTGGATATTGTATCATATTGATTATTTCCATCACTGTGTATAATTTGATACACTCATTGGGCACCTATTAGGGCACATGCCGGGATGGCGGAATTGGTATACGCGCACGACTCAAAATCGTGTATCGCAAGGCTGAAATAATTTGGGAAATTATTTCAGGAGGTTGTAAGCAAAGCTTTCTGACTGCTCGCGCTCGAAAATAGAAATAATTTTCTATTTTGCTCGCTTGTTTGTCAGTCGATAGTTTCGACTAAAAGGAGAAAGTATCATACAACCTGAACCGCGCCTGTGAGGCGTTCAGAGAACGATAAGGCGGGAGGGTTAACACCTCTATCATAGAAAATTACAAATTTCAGAAATAGTGTGCTGGAGTGGTGGAATGGTATACACGTGCGACTCAAAATCGCATGCCGCAAGGCTTGAGGGTTCAAGTCCCTCCTCCAGCACAGTGTTTCGGAAATCTCTTTATTAAAACAAAAAACCCGTCGTGAAGCACGGGTTTTCGTGTTGCGACGGGTTTCACCTCCTCATGAGCATATTGAACGTTTGTGCGGACTTCCGTTCCGTAAGCCACGTGCCCACTGACTCGTTGCCAACTGCAATTTCAATCTTGGTAGCCCAGTCGAAGCGGGGTTTCATGAGGCTGAACAAGTGATAGCCCAGCAATGAAATGTCAAACTTGTTCTCTTCCATATCATTAGGTTCCCCAAGGACAAAATATGCTTGATATTCACCACTCTGATATTGAGGCATGAGAAAGGTCTCCCAATGAACTGGTAAACGGACTTTTTTTGGTGTAACGAACTTATTTTCCCCTTGCACGCGATGAACCACTTCAGGGACTTCTTCAATGTCACAGCCCGAAAGGCGTCCCACCGAGACCCAATACACAGTCTTTGTTTCCATCTCAGAACCACGCGCAAAACTGTGGTTACCGTTAGAAACCCTCGTAAGAAATTCATGATACTTGAGGATGAGATGACCACTGAATCCTTCCATGGCTGGTACTAAAACCTGCAACATCAACCTCCTTCGTAAGTCTTCCATGAGATCCTCATCACGTCCTTCTGCAGAATTCCACACTTGTTTCAAGACAGCCACTTCTGGACTATTTCCTGTAATAATCACGATTCACCTCCACATATTTAATTTAAAGGACCCACAAGACTGCTTCCATTTGAAACCATACGCCTTCTATGCATAAATGCAAATGTGACTTTGCATGCGCTTTGAATATATTGATAATTTGTAATATAATGGTCAAATGAAAAATATTATTCAATTTCAAATCACAGAAGAAGATGGATACTATATTGCCGAAGGTGTAAATGTCGCGATTGTGACAGACGCTCCTACGCTTGACGAACTTGCTAAAAATATTAAAGACGCCGTTGCGCTTTACTTTGAAAATGAGGACTATTCGACTCTTGGATTTGGGAGCGCTCCGTCGGTACTCGCCAACTTTGAAATTTCTGCACTGACGTATGCCTAAACTAAAACGTCTTTCTCAAAAGGATGTTATTTCTATTCTCTTGACTCAAGGTTTTGAGTTGTCTGGACAAACGGGAAGTCATATTAAATTAAAGCGTTTTTCCGCATATGGTACAGAAGTGCTTATAGTCCCAAATCATAAGGAAATTAAACTGGGTACGCTCAAAAAAATATTCAATCAGGCGAGTAGATACATTCCGCAAGACATACTGAGGAAGGAATTTTATTCCGAATAATTTAGCAATGAAAAAACATAAGGCCATAGTTATCGTAGGCCCTACAGCATCGGGAAAGACTTCCCTTTCTATAGAACTTGCCAAAAAATTTGGTGGCGAGGTTGTTTCTGCTGATTCAAGGCAGGTATATACGGGACTCGATATTGGTACGGGAAAAGTGACACAGGAAGAAATGCAGGGTATTCCTCACCATCTCCTCGATGTCGCACAGCCAAACGAGGTGTACACCGCCCACGACTACGTCCGCGACGGCCGAAGAGCAATGAGTGACGTCCTTTCACGGGGAAAATTACCCATTATTGTTGGAGGTACCTTTTTCTATGTAGACGCACTTCTTGGCGATGTCTCAACACCAGAAGTTTCACCAAACCCCGAATTACGTACTGAACTCGAGAAACTCCCAACTGAAGAACTTTTTTTAAAACTTCAGAAACAGGACACAGCACGAGCCCTCACTATTGATCAGAATAATAGAAGAAGACTCATACGAGCGATTGAAATTGCTTCGGCTATTGAAGTAGTACCGAAGACTCAGGCTGTGGAGTTGTATAATCCTCTTAAAATTGGCATTAGTATCGAAAAGGAGGAATTGGTCAAAAATATACACACACGCCTCATAGAGCGATTAGATAGGGGAATGATTGATGAGGTTGTCGCTCTCCACAAGAATGGTCTTTCGTATGAGCGAATGACCGAGCTCGGCATTGAGTATGAGTACATTGCAAAATATCTTCAAAATATCATTACAGAAAATGAGATGTGTGCCCTTATAGAAACAAAAAGTTGGCAATATGCAAAACGACAAATGACCTGGCTCAAGAGAGATGAAGATATACAATGGTTTGAAAGAGAAGAATCTGAGAAAATCGAGGAAATGGTGAAAGCATTCCTAAATACCTAACCACCAACTACATCAAATTGTATCAAGGCGTCGCCTTGATACAATGGTCACTACACCACAAGGTTTTGAAACGTTTTTGTTTTGATTCTATATCAGGTATGGGATAATAGGTGTCACTACGCATTATTTCATATGTACAGCACCTTAAAACAATACTTTGGCTACGACGAATTTCGACCGTTGCAAAAAGATATAATTGAAAAAGTAATGGACAAACAGGACTGTGTCGTCCTTATGCCAACTGGTGGTGGGAAATCGCTCTGTTTCCAACTACCCGCCTTGCTGCAACCGGGCACCACCATTGTCATTTCCCCACTCATCTCACTCATGAAAGATCAGGTGGATGCACTCACGGGGAACGGCATACCCGCAGCATTTATTAATAGTTCCCTCCGTCAAGATGAAATCAGCGGAGTAATAGAGAAGGTAAAAAATGGGTCACTTAAAATTTTGTACATAACACCAGAACGACTCGCACTTCCCCATTTTGAAGCACTCTTACACACACTGCCAGTGAGCCTATTCGCTATTGATGAAGCGCACTGTATCTCTGAGTGGGGCCACGACTTTAGACCAGACTATCGTAACCTCAAATCACTTCGACAAAAATTTCCTTCTATTCCCATCATTGCTCTTACCGCTACTGCAACGGAAAAAGTCCGTGCAGATATCGTGAGCCAACTTGCGCTCCCCTCACCGCACATTTTCACTTCAAGCTTTAATCGGCAAAACTTGAGTTATGAAGTGTTACCAAAAAAAGATTCCTTCTCCACTATTCTTTCTCTTGTGTCTCTATATAAGGGTGAAAGCATTATCATCTACTGCTTCTCTCGAAAGGACACTGAAACGGTTGCAGAGAAATTAAATAAGCAAGGATATAAAGCAAGTACGTATCACGCAGGTCTGAGTGCTGATACCCGCAGAGACAACCAGGAGCGCTTTATTCGTGACGATATCCAAATCATGGTGGCTACCATTGCCTTTGGCATGGGAATAGACAAACCCGATGTACGATTAGTCATTCATCATAGTCTCCCCAAATCAATAGAAGGATACTATCAAGAGACAGGTCGCGCAGGGCGAGACGGCCTCCCTGCACGTTGCGTACTCTTGTTTTCTCTTGCTGATAAATTCAAACATGACTTTTTTAACAACAGAATCGCAGACCCAGTGGAAAAACAACAGGTACAGTACAATCTCGAACAATCAGTACAATATGGAAAACTAACGGGATGCCGTCGAAAGTTTTTGCTTAAATATTTTAATGAAGAGTACACAAAGCAAAACTGCGGAAACTGTGACTACTGTATTTCTCCCACTCCACTCATAATTCAAAAAACTAAGAAGGTGGTGCCGAAGTCAGTTGTGTCAGTAGTTAAAAATGCGAGTTATGACGTCTCATTATTTGAAGCACTACGTCAAGTGAGAACAAGCGAAGCAGCACGACTTCGCGTTCCTCCGTACATTGTCTTTGGCGACAAAGCACTTCATGAAATGGCTCTTCATAAACCAAAAACGAATGAAGCGTTCCTCAGCATCAGTGGTGTGGGTGAGAAGAAGTTGTCTCAGTTTGGAGAGATTTTTATGAATGCGATTCGGGGGTATGAGGGGTGAGGGATGTAGTGAGGTGAGGAATTGGTACACAAAAGAACAGACACTTTAATTAATAAAAATTTGTGGTATAGTTGTGGAAATAAGATGAATTATCTCTTACCTCAGATTGAAGGAGTGATAGCTAAAATAAGTAAGTCTAGTGCATTGTATCCTTTATTGATTGGGCTTGTTTTTGCCGTCGCAGTTGTATGCATTGTTTTTACTCTTTCGGAAAATTCATGGTTAAGATTTTTTTCACTACTGTTTCCAACGATAGTGCTTATCATGATTGTGCGGAGTTATGAACATTTTGCCAAGAATAATCCAGACATGCTCAGGTCAGAAACTCATGTTATACAAAAACAAGCTTTGTCTCTTATTGGAGATGAAACACATACCCTTGGTACAAAAGCGACACACGTTTTGGCCATTTTGAATCCAAACAAGCCTATCGTAGATGAGGATTTACTTGAATTATCCCCAATTTCAGAAGTTCAATTGAGTGAACCCATAAAATTAGTATGAATGTCTATCTTATTGCCACAAACAGTAACCCCCCCTTCAATCTGACAAAGTTCCATAATTTTGTTACGATTAATTTATACCCCACACATGTTTCAGCATGGTGGCACTATCTCAGTGGGTCAGTATATATGGTAAAGACGAATTTAAACGTAAACCAATTAAATCAATTAGTAAAACAGCACATGGGTGCTTTACATTACATGGTTATAAAAGTTGATCCGTTAGATGCTCAGGGATGGTTACCTAAAGAAGGATGGGATTGGCTAAAGTAAATCTTCTCAAATGTTATTTTAGACATTCGAAAGTATTTTTGATATTGTAAACCCAAAAAATAAACTTGACGTTAGGGCTATAATTATACCTGCAAAAAATAATCCTATCCCAAAACCAAAACCGAATTTGATTCCAGAACCGACTCCAAGAGATACGTTATTGTATTCCTCAGGTATGGTGTACACACTCTCTCCCTTTGCTTGAGCATTTTGCAAGTCTGCAACCACTTCTTTCTCCACCTTCTTGAGATTTTTAACAAAGTAATCAATCAGTGCTACGACAATTAGCACTACTGCGGTTAGTACGAGTATTATAAAGGAATCCATATACGCTAACTATAGTATGTAGAACTGTAGTTAGCAACTTATTGCCATGTATGTAATGAGTTCAAGAATTCTAATACAATTTAACAAAAGAGTGCATGAAGAACTCCTCAAACGCGTTATATCACTGGAGCATCTTATTTACATGGACCTATTCTCTGTAAATGCTCGTTTTGCGGTCACGAGTTGCTAATTATTTTAGTTCGCTTCGCTTCTAAAATAATAAGCACCTTCATAAATTCTTTTATGTAAAAGAATTTATGAAGGGCTCAGAAAATATAATCGCTACGCTTATTATTTTCTGGCCACCCCAGCTCGCTGTTCATCACTTTTTGAAAGTGACTCACAACGCTCGTGAAATAGTTTCCCAAACTATTTCACCCCGTCGAGCACGTACGTGACGCAGGTCACCTCTTTGCGGTCACGATAAAATTATCTCCCAGAAAATTTTATCTAAGTCTTTTCAAAGAAAAGTCTAAGCACTCTCGACCCCGACTCACTCGCCTAGCGGCATCGTTCCGTCTCCCGCAAAGGACCGCAAGCAAAGCAGTTTGCTTGCTACACAAAAGAACAGACACTTTCGTGTCTGTTCTTTTGTGTTCCTTTGCGGGCCCACGAGGGCTCGAAACTTACAGTTTCAGTACCCCTTTAGGATACTTTTCTTCATTTCATTCGAAAAGATATCTCTAAAGGGCTTCAAATCCTGATCGCACAGTGCCCCGCACTGTGCTTGGGCCCGCCCAGATATACAAAAAGCTGTCTTATGACAGCTTTTTGTATATCTGGGCGGGCCCACGAGGATTTGAACATTACATGTTCAGTACCCGTTGTGGCTATTTTATTTCTTCGCTCTGCGAATCATAAAATAGCACGCAACGGCTTCGAGCCCGTGCTCCTGTTTGCATTCGCAAACAGATGCGCTTCGTGGGCCCGCCATATTAAAACACCTCATCAAATGAGGTGTTTTAATATGGCGGGCCCACGAGGGCTCGAACCTCGGTCGCTGGTTTTGGAGACCAGAATTCTACCACTGAAATATAGGCCCAGGACTCCTATAGTACGGGAAATACGCATTGGGGTCAACGATTATATGAAGAATTTAATAACCTTGGCTAGCCTTCCTTTTTATTATTATCTCCCGTGCAACTAACTCAGGAACACCAACAGAGACAAGATTTTCTACACTCCAAACGACCGCGGCTTCTGGGATAACTGTCCAACCTTTTTCTGCCGTATACACAAAAACTGATTCTCCTGCAGAATATCCATCATCCCATTCTTGTAAGGCATAATTTGAAACAATGATGGTATATCCAAGAGTGATTGGGAGTGGTGTCACGACTTGCTTTTCAAACGCACTTTTTATCGCTACACGCTTCGTTTGTTCTTCTTGATTGATTGGCGTTTCTGTTGTTCCTGTAGTAGATGATGCTACGGGGAAAGTTGAGACACTACCATTTGGGGGTTTTGGGAGTTCGTTTGGTGACAGGACCCATAAAGAATAACCTAATCCAATAACTCCGAGAAGCCCAACTAGTATGATTATCTTATTCATAGATTGAAGTTATTAAATTTTATTTATGCTATAGATTCTTCCAGGTCCCGCTTTATAGGATGGGCTAAAACTTGAATCACTTACCCAAGAAAATGTTTTATTCGATGAACTGTTTGAAATTGTTTTTGTACATCCTGCATTCATGCAAATGCCCGTATGAGATCGTGAACCGTCAGTCACAATAACAATATCCCCAGCTTTCGCAGCTGATTGATCAACCAATGTTCCCCTACCTCCTGCAAGTGCTTGCTCCATTGACTTCACACTATTACCATCAATGGGACTTATGCCTGCATCTTCTAGTACTTTGTTTACAGCCCATGCGCATGCAAGTGAGCCACCACCAGGACCTCCTGCCGTTGAAAAACCTTGTGCCCCGAGTGCAGCAGCAGCAATTGATCCTGCACTTCCTCCACCCGGATTCGTCATACCACCCGGACCTGTATTTGTCGTAGCACCACCACTTGGTCCTGTCATCGTGGCGGTCATCGTTGGATTATCTACACACTGTACTGTACCCCACACCTCAATACCTTTGCCATCACTCATGACGGTCATAAGTATCGTGTTCACAATAAGCCATGCACCGAGGAGGATGAAGAAACCTATGATAGAGTTCGACATCATTTCTTTTCCTTCTGAGACTTTTCCAGTGTTCCCTGCGGACATCACCATTTTCATGCCACCAAAGGCGAACATGAGGGCAACGATAGTTGCAGATGCGCCTATAAACCAAGTCATCAATCCCTGCCCCATAGCAACAAAGTCACAGACGCGACACATTGGTTCGGGAGGACCACCACCACAGGGGACTAGGCCTGCAGCGTACGTGACAGAGGCGGTGAGAAGGAAGAGGCTTGTGATGAATAGTATGCGTTGGTTGGTGGTCATAAAATAAAATTAGACATTATAATGGAACACTACCCGGACAAAAACTAAATCGTAAATCCTGACTTGTGTAAAACTGATTAATAAAATACGGAACGCTCACCATATAGTCAATCTGGCACAACTGCTCCTCACTGAGTCCAAGATGGGTAAGCAAATATTGCTCAGCACCAGTGCGGGCTTTGCTTATTGGTTCTGAAGTAAGTGAAATATTGAAGTACTGTGTTTGTGCAACGTACATAATGGTAAAAGGAGGGTATGTTTCTACGAAAGAGCCATCAAGTGGAAAGTGTTCACCTAAGTGGTAATATCCCTCATTTTGAGGGTCTGCCACGGTGTCTGGGTCACTCATAAAATTACGCACCGAGAGAGTAGCACCCGATGTTGTATTGAGTGTGAGCAACGTATTACTACTACCCGTATTTGTAGAGGACGTGCCATCTGGATTTTGTGAGGCGTTTGTTCCGCTACTCGGAAACTCTGTTCCTTGATTTTCAGACGGAGTATCCACTGCATTATTTGAAATGTAAAACCAAAAACCAAACCCCCCAAGGAGTAGTAATACAATGACGATAATGATGCTTTTATTATTCATATACAATTTATGGTCCATACTTTGTAATACACGCTTGAGCTTTTGCATTACAATTGGCACAGGTCCAACTACTATATCCGCTCTGTGACACCAGCTTTTTTGCTACCTCAGCGTTGCACGATGCATTGGTACAAGACGAAAAACTACTGCAACTCGTGCCTTTTGCAGCACTTTCCCAAGTTGATTTAATGACTTGAAATGTGCCACATGCACTACCGCTTTTATTTTGCGCTGTAGGATTACCAGAACTCTCTGTCATCGCGATACACGACATGACATTTGCTTGTGAAGGAGTAAAGCCTGCGGCTGTAAGCGCATTCACACTGCACGCCGGATTAAGGCTCCCACACTGTATACCACTTCCTCCCCCCGGATTCGTCATACCACCCGGACCTGTATTTGTCGTAGCACCACCACTTGGCCCCGTCATCGTGGCGGTCATCGTAGGATTATCAACACACTGTACCGTACCCCACACCTCAACACCTTTACCATCACTCATGACGGTCATAAGTATCGTATTCACAATAAGCCATGCACCGAGGAGGATGAAGAAACCTATGATAGAGTTCGACATCATTTCTTTTCCTTCTGAGACTTTTCCAGTGTTCCCTGCGGACATCACCATCTTCATACCCCCAAAGGCGAACATGAGGGCAACGATACTTGCAGACGCACCAATAAACCAAGTCATCAATCCCTGCCCCATAGCAACAAAGTCACAGACGCGACACATTGATTCGGGAGGACCACCACCACAGGGGACAAGCCCTGCAGCGTACGTGACAGAGGCGGTGAGAAGGAAGAGTGCTGTGGTGAATAGTATGCGGTGGTTGGTGGTCATGCTCCCTATATCGTACCATAGTACATTCAGGTACTTTTACTTATAAGTGAATTATGGTACTTTAGAGCCTGTCCTCCTTACGGAGACAAATAATTACATATATGCGTCGGTGGTGGAGTGAGAAATGGGTGAGAAGCGAGTTTACGCAGCTTCGCAAGACCTTGAGCAGTTTCTGCGAAAGGTGTACAGCAACTGTAAGTCGGGACCCATTTCGCAAGAGGTTGTAAGCAAAAGCTTTCTGATTGCACTCGTGTCATGTATGAAAGTGAACTTTCATACTGTACACTCGTTTATCAGTCGATAGTTTACGAGTGAAGCGAGATAAACTATCATACAACCTGAACAGTCCCTGTAAAGGAGTCAATCACAACAGACTATTAAGTTATAGAGGTCTGAAAAGAACAATACAATCATGCGTCGGTGGTGGAGTGGTCAATCACAACAGACTGTAAATCTGTCGACTTCGGTCTTCGCTGGTTCGAATCCAGCCCGGCGCACAAACCAAACATACATAACACGTAAGCGTTACGTATCAAATTCCAATACTTGCTATTCTGTATTCGATTAATTCATTTTCTTCTCTCCCATCATCAGCGTATGGTTTGTATACACCGTATTTTAATGAATTGCCATCCACCCACTCCATATTAGGATAGGCCCCACCATATCCAAACTCGCTTTGATGGAGACTCTCATTGGTATTTATTTTTACCACTTGAATCACTGCTCCAAATTCATAATCGTATATCTCGATAGTTGTTTCATCTGCTAACCGCGCAACTAATTTATTTGACGGAGACAATCTGTCACCACCATACGGATCAAAACCGAAATCAACGTCTTCAAAAGCCAAACTATTTCCATCAAATCGCAAAACTGAGCAACAATTTGAACCACCAAATAGTCCCTCAGATGTAAAATAAACCGAATTTGTGTCCACAGAGGAAAATAGTTTTACAATATATCGACTGCGTCCATAATTAATATTTCGGAACTCAACCGAAAGATTTTTCTTAATATTAAGTTTATTATTCTCAAAGATATAACAAATGACAACTACATCCTCAATTAAACACTCATGCTCAGACATAATCGAACCATTTGATAAAACTGTTTGAGTTAGTAGGTCAGTATCTATAAGAATTTCAGTAGATATACCATCCTTGAAATTAGTGGGTAATTTTGAAACATAACTGACCGTTTCACTAGATTTCTCGTCTGCAGTTGATGTCTCCGGTGATCTTTGTTCCTCATTAATCTTCTCATCTTCTGTGAAAGTCAAAATGTCCTCAGTTATTATCGGATCACCTATAGGCGGAGTTCCTGATGAGATAGATTGGTCAGGAATTGGCATATTTCCAAAGTCAACGAGATCAGGTCTCCATATAGAATCATCCTCTTGCTGCACAATATCCTCTGTCTCCTTAATTATTAACGAATCAATATACAGATAAGTAGCTGCAATTACAGACACACCAATAATCGATAGACCGATGAGTGCAAAAATTCGAACAGAATTAAAAGAACCATTCTTGGTTATCTCTATGTTTTGTTGATCCATATCACAAAAGCATAGCACACGCAGTTCGAACCATCTCCAACTCTGCGCACACAAACAAAAAAGACCTTGCGGTCTTTTTTTGGTGGGTGCCTAGGGGCTATGTGCTATAGTTGTAATCGTTTCTGTCAGCCTGAGGTCTGTACACTTTGTACATATAGTACAATTCTTCCCGAAAGTCATCTGTGAGTGGAGTAATTTTAATAGGTGTTTGGTTTTGGACCTTTGTTTCTTCATCATGGTTTTTGTATATCATACAATTACAACGATATTTCTAACCTATAAATCTACTGTGTATGTAAAGAGCCGTAGTTCACTCCTTTTCATTACAAAATAATTATAAAAACAGCACGCTTCCTCCATGGTGGGATATACAGGTGAAATGACGTATCTCAAAGCGAATAATAATTGCTGGTATTGTGCCACATCAACATAACAAAATGGTACACTAGAAGAATGAATGATGCAGATATAATTTTAAAACTTGAGAACATAGGTAAGACATTTACTACACCGAGTGGTCCGCTCCTGATTTTGGAGAACGTATCATGCACGGTGCGGAAAGGTGAAAAAGTGGCAATTATTGGTCCGTCAGGCTCGGGCAAGTCCACATTGTTATCATGTATCGGATTGCTCGATAGTCCAACTGACGGCAGTATCGAAATCGCAGGGACGAGAATACATATGCTCACAGAGAACGAGCAGGCATTATTTCGCAATACACATATTGGATTTATTTTTCAATCGTTTGAACTGATTTCACCGTTTACCGTCAAAGAAAATATTGTGGCACCGCTTGAAATCGGTAATCGAGAGATATCTCAAACAGCAGTATCCCATTTAATTGATGATCTTGGTCTAACAGAGCGAAGAGATGCGCTACCACTCACGCTTTCCGGCGGTGAGAAGCAACGCGTCGCAATCGGACGAGCACTGATGAATACACCCACACTTATACTGGCAGATGAGCCAACAGGAAGCCTTGACCGCGCAACCGGTGAAAAAGTTTTGTCGATGCTCCTGAGTGCAGTTTCAAAAATTGGTACGACACTACTTATCATCACCCATGATGAATCAATCGCAGAACGCATGGACCGCGTATTTGAATTAAAAGATAGAACACTGCATGAACGGAAGTAAACTCATCTTTTCATATAGTACCCGTATTGTTCGGCGTGAGTGGCGGCGGTTTATTTTGCCATTTCTTTCCTTAGCAATCACAAGTATCGTATTAATTCTTATTCTGCTCCTCACTGGAGCAAGTGCAGATTTACTATCCGAGCAAGCACGAGAACTACAGGGAGGCGATGTGGTTATTGAAAGCACGTCACCTATCAATGGTGAAGAACTTTTACAGACTGCGGGTGTCGAAACAACAAAGGTATCCGAGCAAATCACTTTTTCAGGCACACTACAGAGCAACACTGCCACCGCACCCTTTACCATCAATCTCGTAGACACGAATTTTCCCTTATATGGTGAAATCGTATTGCGTGACACTATCTTTAGCCAAGTAGCAGACGGGGAGATTTTCATTGATGAAAATGGGCTTGACCGCCTTAACGTACAACCTGGTGACGTCGTTTCTTTTGGCGAGGTGTCGCTTGTGGTAAGAGACGTGGTCATCACTGAGCCCACCTCGCTATTCGGAGGATTCCAATTTCTCCCTAAAGTATTTATGAGTCAGGCCAGTTTTGAGAAGGCTGCTATTGATCCTCAACTATTACGCGCTGAATACATATATGCAGTCATAGCCCCAAACCTCACCCCCACCACTATCGATGCCTTGAGAGCGCTTGAAGACGCCAATCCTGTGCTTGATATTGATATCGCAGGACAGGACCAACGAGGGTTGCAATTTGGATTAGCAACGGTGTCTGACTTTCTTATAATTGCCGTCCTTATCACTGCTATTCTCGCTGCCGTGAATGTGTATGCCAGCGTGTTATACCTCGTCACCATTGAACGAAAGAGCCTCGCGGTACTACTGTCTCTTGGCCTTAGAAAAAATAGACTTGTCTCTATACTCGGTGCCGCACTGGGGTACGTTGTACTTCTTGCTAATATCATTGGTATTGGCCTCGGCACGTTCATATTTACACAGGTACAAAAATTTGTTTCAGAAAAATACCTCGTAGATCTGCCGACCCCTGATGTACTCTTTTATAGCAGTGTCACCGTCATGCTGATTGTATTAATTACAGCGATGTCCTTTCTACCAGCCGTCTATAGAATACTCTCTTTGAGTCCTAAGCAAATCCTCATTGGCGCTGGTGTAATCACTACCAAACGAAGTTCCATAGGGTCAATTGCTCTAATCACTATCTCTACCCTCACCCCACTCATTGCCTTAGCATCCTTCCTTCTGCAAAGTATCTTCCAAGGAATCGTTGCCATTAGCGCAATGGCACTTGCGTACATTATTATCGCTGCGCTGTATACAGTCACCTTAAATCGTCTATATGCAATACGGGCGCGTACCAACTTCTTTTTACGTAGCATTCTCAGTCAAAAGTATGCAGACGGTCTCTTTGGTATCATATCGTTTACATCACTCTTTGTCGCACTCACTTCCCTATGCACACTAGCACTCCTTCAGGTCTCACTCGAACGCTTTTTAATTAATGATCTGAGTGGCACCGTCCCCTCTACCTATGTACTCGACATCCAACCATCACAAAAGGAACAGATTGTATCTGCGTTTCCTGAATTAGAATTGTTTTCTAATATTCGTGCACGCATTATTGCAATCGATGGACTCATGATCCAAGAAGAAATTGAAGCAGGCAATACCGATGTCTCGGGTGAATTAGGGAGAGAGTTTAACCTTACCGCTCGACCGGAACTCCTTCCGAGTGAGACAGTGACGCAGGGGGTGTGGTCAAATGGTGCCCCAGGAGAAATCTCCGTGGATGCAGATTTTGCGGAGCAAGCAAATATCTCACTTGGCTCACGGATAACGTTTTTTATTCAAGGGTTCGAAATCTCTGGTACCGTGACGAGCCTACGCAGTACCGACTCACGTTCCGGGCTTCCCTTTTTCTATTTTGTCCTCTCGCCTGAGGATATTGGTCAATTCCCCAGTATTTATTTTGGATACTCGTACTATGAACCCGAAAAACAAGCAGAGCTCGGGCGTTTTTTAGCAACAAATGCCCCCAATGTTTCAATACTTGAAACACAATCAATAGGCCCCTTACTCCTTCGGATAGTGAGTACTCTTCTCGTGCTTGTGCTCATCGTCACCATTCCCCCACTCTCTATTGCGACACTCCTCATCGCAATGTTGGTAGTATCCTCATACTCGACACGGAGGCGGGAGGGGGCTCGGTTTCGTGCACTTGGTCTCAGCAAAAATATTTCTTTCCTTCAGTACATTTTAGAGACTCTTTCCATCACACTTGTGGCCTCATTCCTTGCATATGGTATTGGTATTCTCGTAACAGCGATCATGAGTACGACCTTCTTGAAACTTGATTCTATTGTCCTGTTTGATGCCGAAATCATTATAGGTTTATGCTTCATTATTTTCTTCATAGTGGGGATTGCATTATACTTATACAAAACGGATACAATGCAGTTGCGTGAATTATTATCGTATGAATAGACTGTTTATATACACGAGCATAGCAGTACTTCTCCTTGGTGTATCGGGATGGTGGTTTTTTATGCATAGTACTTCTGTCCCAATACAAGATACTTTGGAGCCTCGAGCAGTACCAGAGAATACCCGTACCATTATCGCTTTTGGCGATAGTCTCACTGCAGGGTACGGAGTATTACAAAGAGAGGCATACCCTGCACAACTCGAAGAAGCACTCCAAGAAGCAGGATACGCAGTACGCATTATCAATGCGGGCGTAAGTGGTGAGACCACGCGAGGTAATGTGGAGCGCGTGAATTTTATTCGCTCTCAAGACCCTGATATTATCATCATTGGTATTGGAGGGAACGACGCACTCCGCTCGTTACCTATTGAAGAAACAGAAAAGAATATTCGAGAGACCATACAAATACTAGGAAGTGGTGAAAACCCTCCCCAGTTACTATTATTACAAATGAAGGCACCACTCAACGCAGGGACTTTGTATAAAGCACAATTTGATACCCTCTATGTGACAATTGCGAATGACGAGAATATCCCTTTGGTACCTTTCATAGTTGAAGATATATTTCTAGACCCTACGAATAAGATTTCTGATGGCATTCACTACAACAAAATCGGCTATCAAAAAGTAGTGCTTCAATATATACTCCCTCAAATAAAAGAGGTGCTTGACACACCTAACCTATAAAGAACTCTGCTTCAAGCGAGAGCACTCGATAAAGGGGACAGTTCGCAGCCACCATTTCTCGGTCTGCCAACCCCATTTTCCTCATTCTACTTATACACATCTTTTCTATGCTTGATACTTAAGATGGTCAGTATTGTAATATTCCCATTTTCATCAATAGTAAAAATAGCTCGATAATCACCAATCCGATACCGGTATTTACCTGACAATGTACCTTGCAGTGCTTTGGCACGGACGAGCGGGTCATCCTGTAAAACATTATCGGCAATCTTTAGGACGATACGTTTTGAAAGTGCAGGACTGAGTTTTTTTAACTGACGTAAAGCATCATCAGAATAAATAATCGTCACGTGCATAGATTACGCAATACCTAAAACCTTCATCACTTCTTCATGTGTATGATAGTTACCTCGAGCAACATCTGCCTCGGCTTTCGCTATATCTGCGACAAATGAATCAAGATATTCATCCTCGGCAAATGCCTTAATCTCGAATAAAGGTTTGTTTCGATTCATCACTATATACCGAGTATCACTCTTTTGAGCACGCTTAGCATAATCAGAGATGTTTTGACGAAAGTCTTTCACTCCAATAAATTTAGTATTCATGACAGAAGTGTACACTTTGGTGTACACTTCTGTCAATCACCTATTCAGAGATAAGGTGTTTGCATGTTTCAACCGCTTTATTTTCCTTCCGAGATGGAGAAATGGGAACACTTGCTGTGAATTTAAGGACAACTGTTGACTTTGTTTAATTGTTGGAGTTTACTTCTTCCATCTTGCCTACATCGGCATGTGTTCTTCAAAGAGAGGTAGTCATGCGACAAGTTACAATGGAGGATCTGGGGACGATTCGATTCACTTCAGTTCCCCTTGGCGGAGTGCCTTCGTGGGTCCGTGAGGAGTGGGTCGGGCTCGAAGTACCATGCCTGTTTTCCCACGATGGTGTACCACTAAACAAAGGTGACATTGTACGTGATTTGGGAACAGGCCTCGAAATCCCAGACTTCCCCGGCTACATCGTGCTCCAATCTCAGGCAATCAATGCCTTGGAACAGAAGTCACCCGAAGCAGCAGAGTATTGGATGGACCGAGGTTTTCCAGAGCACCCGTATGCACAATTTCTCTTCGACCTGCATTGTGCTGAGGTTGTGAAGCCCGTCATGACGCGCAAGGAGTTTTGGCAACGTTTCAGCGACGCGTAAATCCTTCCAATCGCCCGATGAAGCCGTTCGGCTTTGTCGGGCGGTTTCTTTTTATACTAAAGCCAAAGATTCGAACCACCTCAGGCTTAGCGTACTTAAAAATAGTATATATACAAAACAAAAGCTCACCGTGAATCGACACGTCCGTCAAATATCTCACATATGAAAAAACTTGAGTCTTTCTGCTTCAGTTTTGCAAAAAGGTTGCAATTTTGTAAAAAATGGGTACAGTTTGACATTATTTTGCTATATGGCATTTTTACAAGAATTCTTCTCGACACTATTGAATCCACGTGGTCAAATACACACTCATGCTACATATGTAGAAAGAGTATATTGTCCGTATTCTCTTTGTGAAAAAGAGTTATTGTCAGTACCACAGAGAAGTAAAAAATGCCCTTTTTGCCATGAACAAATTATGGTGAGGACACATCCGTATACAAAAGAAAAGAGTATTTATACGGAGGAACAAGCAAACGTATTTGATGGCGATCTTAAAAACTACAAGCATTTCAGATATTTCTTGGAGTCCATGAAGCAGTTTTTAGACGTTAATGATATTTCGCTGCTTGAGCTGTACCGTGAACACCAATCGATTCTTCGCGCGCGAAACACAAATGAACCCCTCTGTAAGGAGGTGGTCATGAACATTTCAAATTACCTAATTGCAATATATCCGAATGTCGGAGTATCAATACACTTTCAACATGCAATTTTTTTGTTTGAATCGGGGGAAAGGTACCATCACATACAAAGAAATGGTTTCATGCTCCAATTACAAGAATTCAAACGTCGTGGGTACCAAAAAGTACACATCACCACGCATCAAGAAAAATCATGTGCCAAATGTGTAGCCCTCGATAAAAAAGTACTTACCATTGACCAAGCAATGACAAAACAATTACTGCCCTGCACTAAATGCACCTTCGCTTTCAAAAAGGAAGGCCCTGCAGGATGGTGCAGGTGCTCATATACCGCTGTGTAATAAGCCCTCCACATCTACACTATTCGCTATAGTGAGCAAATAACGCAGTGACGCCAGCGAGATTCTTCTCCCATTCGATAGTCTCATGGGTCTTGAGTTCAACGGTTATTGCAGGGACCCCAATAGACGCAAGCCACCCTTCCACATCTCCCGTGATTGCATATGCACTAAAGGAATCGACCGCTGGATACTCGGCTGCTTTTGCATATATATCCATAAGAGTACGAGTCTCGGAAAGAATACCCTCGGTGCACTCAGAAGCATATACTGCATTGGACTGACTGTGCCAAAAGATACCAGCAGCGGGTTTATATTTAAGCACAAAGTCACGGATAGCGGATGCTTCGGGTTCGGAAAAGGGTGCAGTACCGGCACTCACAATGCTATTTCTCCACGTACTCTCTGGCTTCCACTTGCAATCAAAATTCCGATTGAGGTCGACGTCATGGGCATTGAAACGCCCCTTCCCCGCACCTCCTGTACTAAGCGGCACATCAGCACCTTCAAACCGCCCCTCCTTACCAATTACCTCATACACACCATCTGGATTCGCAGAGGGAATGATGGTGACACGTATATTGGAAGGGATTTTCTCGGGTGACGCTTCAAAATAATCCATAAACGCATACGCAAGCAGCACACTGTTCCATTCATAACCCCCATGTATGCCTCCGACAAACAATAGGTGCGTATCGCCAGTGCCGTAGGTATATGCTTCAATTTCCCTTCCCTCCACAGAGACACCGATAACAGCACGCGACATCGGTTCTGGGGTGACTGTTGTTTCTTCTTTATTCTGTGGAATCTCCTCCTCCACGGGAGTAGGGACAGGCTCTTTAGAGAAGCGAAAAAACACAAAAAAGAGAACTACTCCGAGAACCAAAACCCCGCCCATGAAAAAGGATTTCCGCAAAGGTGACAAAATCATTTTGCGTAGTATTTGAACAGGGCTTCGATACCAGCCTGGTTTTTATTCCATTCGGTGTCAGTATGGTTCGTCAAAAGAACGCTTATTGCGGGAATTTTATTTTTTGCGAGCCAATTCACCATATCACCCGTTATTGCATAGAAGTCAAAGTCCTTGTATGCCATATATCCAGAAGCTTTAGAGTACACATTCAGTATTGCGGTTGTCTCCTCAAGGATTTCACTATGACAATTAGACGCAAACACTCCACCCGATGCACTGTACCAAACAATAACCGCATCTGGTGTATTTGATGTAATGTACTCTCTGAACGCTTGGCTTTCTGGCTCCGAAAAAGTCTTGTTCCCGCCACTCACGACCTTGTTTTGCCACGTTCCTGACGATTGCCAATCACAATCAAAATTTCGATTGAGGTCTACATCATGTGCGTTAAAGCGACCTGAAACAAGTATGTCTTCTGAGGTGGAAACATCACTCTTTTTAAACATGTCCGCGGTACCAACAACCTTTGTGAGACCGTCGGGATTCAAGACTGGTATAACAGTTACTCTTATTTCTTTCGGTATCACATTTGGATTTTCTTTTAGATAATCCATGAGTTCATATGCGACGAGTGCAGTATTCCACGAGTACCCTCCGTGTATACCACCCACAAACAAAAGTTCCGTTTCTCCGGTACCATAATGATACGCAGTAATAGGTCTATTTTCGACAGATGTACCGACAATCGTTTTAGTTTTGTCTTCTTCCACAACCGGTTCAGGCCGAGGCTCAACTGCCACTTGTGTTGTGGTAGCAGGGTTCTTATCCTTCTCAACCACAACACTCAATTCAGTAGGAGTGTCCGTGGGTGAACTTTTAATAAAGTAGTACGAACCAATAACAAGTACACCAATAACTACTGCAATGGTTAAGTATTTCATACTTCATTTTACCACACATCGGTAGTATGTTTTTGTGTCTGAAAAGATGATGCTGTATGGATGTCGTATGCGCAATAATTCCTTTTTATGATGACAGGTACCCCAAATCTTGCACACCCACCTCTTTCAGCTTCCCCATAATAATTTCTGGAGTTTTACTAAGTTCAGCATATTCTTCTTTGAGATTTGAATTAGGATACCGTAGCCTAAGTGAAATTGTATATTCGTATGGACTCAAGGTAAAGGGGAAGGTAAAGGGGACAGCCACCATTGTTCTCAGATTTGCAAGGTAAAGGGGACACGAGGTAAAGGGGACAGCCACCATTGTTCTCAGATTTGTGTGTTCTAATACAGTCATCGCTTTCGTGGTCTCCCTATTGCTTGAACAGTCGAATGTAATTCATGTATATCTATCATCTTATCGACCCATGATTCACCTCCGTACGGTACACCGCGTGTTATCGCATTTCGGATATCTATCAAATCAACTTCCGCATCTAACTCATTGATCCATGTGTGGTAGTTTGTTGGGAAAGGTACAGGTAAAGGTGCGAGGAGTGCCTGCTGGTTCAATGTCCCTTTCCCCCGTCGCCACGCACTTCCCCATCGCCATTCTGATGGATACTGGACTATATTTGATCGCACAGGATTTCTCTCAATGTACTTAATGAGAGTGAGTAGATAATTGTCGGATTCGACAAGGAAAGATTTATAACGACCTTGATACAAATGTCCACTACCGTTCGTATTTGTTTTTGCGTGCACTTTACGTGTATGTGCGTTTGTGAGTCGATGCATGAATGTTCCTAGATCTCCATCGTTACGCGGATATAGAGCAATGTGCCAGTGGTTAGGCATAAGAGTATATGCAAGAATACGCATATCAATCAACTCCTTCACTTCATTCAATATTTCTTCAAAAAGAAGATAATCAGCATCAGTCTCAAACATCTTCAGACGTCCATTTGCCCGATTAAGTACATGGTAGACTTCTCCTCCAACGTCAACACGCGCACAACGTGGCATAGATTAATATTATGCCATAAGAAAGGCTAGAGAACGGTGGCTGTCCCCTTTTACCCCCTTTTACGTTCATTCAACCACAATAAGTTCTGGCTCCGGCAACACATTGTTACCATCGTCTTTATATCGGACAAACTCTAATTCACTGACTGTTCCATCAAGAACATGCAGGAGTATATCCATGGTCACATTTTCTGTTTCTACACGACCTTCCACAGGAACACGTTGTTTTACTTCAGCTTTTTTAACAGTTGTGGGTATTTTAAAAAAAAGTGTACCAGAACCATCAGTATGTTCTGTAACCTCGCTTAGCAGCACTTGTTCTTGGATGACATCTCTACCCGAAAAATCCTTTTCCATTAATTTTTCAAAGATTGCAAACTCCTTCTCGGTCAATTTTCTGTATTGTTTTTCTAGCATGATTTTGGAGGCTATTTGAAAAAATAGGTCCCTACATTTATAAAATCCTCTGTTACTGTATGAACACGATATTCAAGGGTTCTGCCAGCAACCACGATCTCTCTTTTCACGGTCTTACCTACGGCTCCAACACCTTTTACTAGAATATCTGCCTTTATCGCTGCATCAATAACTTCCTCTGACACACCTTCAATCATGTGCTGTATAGCATGTTCATGTTTTATAAATATTTTTGATACGATGCTCTTTGCAGCCTGCCCGCCACCAGACATCATCTCTGCCATAAAGAACAAATCTCCTGTCAGGTAAGCTTTAGTAATCTGTTCCTGCGTAGGATTTATATCGGTACAGGGATCTTCAACGATTGGAACAAATAGTCCCAGTAATGCCTGCCAAACAAACTCGCCACTCGGATCACTATATGCAACTGGATTATCCAATGAGTATACATATGGATTTTGAGACAATGGATTATCAAGAGTGCCACGAACTGGATCTCGAGAGATAAATCGACCAGTTTCTGGATCATAATACCTTGCTCGAAGATACAGAAGACCTGTCTCTTCGTCAAATTGTTCGCTTGTAAATTGGTATGGATTGGTCTCGCCTTCTTCTGAAGAAAGCACTTCGCCGTGGGGTGAGTAGGTATAAGAATTCAGAAGATTACCAGAAGAATCCGTAAGGAAGCGAACGGTGCCCTGGTGATTTATTAGAGGGTAATACCTATCTGTATCAGTATCACCCCCCGTAGACACAAGGCCATTGGGACCCCATATGTTTAAACGGTTCACGACATTTTCTTCATCAGTTTCCGCAAGAACAAGGGTGTACGGAGCCAATACATCGTTCACATAACGTTTAGTGACATTGCCACCAGAACTCGGAATGTAGAACACTTTTACTGAAATTTGATCTATTCCTAGATCATCAACTGTAGAAGTTTCTCTGTCTGCGAGTCTTACTTTGACTCGGAAATTAGTATTGGAAAGTTCAGAAGGACTCCATGTATAACCCCAAAGTGAAAGAGCGTGTCCGGCGAGTTTTGTTCCATCAGAGATATCGAAATCTTCATATCGTATTGTCTTTTCGGAAGACCAACTGCTTCCATTGTCTTTCGATACTGCAACAGCAAGATCATGGTAGCCTGATGAGTCAGTGAGAGATTCTACCTTAACTTCAATCCCGAGTATTTCATTTCCAGAATTAATATTGAATCCAAAATCTCCATAGTCTTGTGCTCCAGTACCAACATACGTATCCGCAACTATTGTAGCTCGAGTATCATTTGATGAATATGCATTCGTTGGGTTCACCCAATTATTGTTGGTTTCTCCTGTTGTGGCAGGGCTCCTCCAACTCGTTGTGGTTCCAAGTTCAGTAATTTCAACGTCATCCACAACCGGCACACTGACTTCTATATCACCGCCTACATCTCGATACGCTCCAAATCCTATAGCTGCTTTATTTGCTGAGGCAAAAGTACTATCCGATGCATATATTTGTCCGATGTCGTTTTCATCAAACATAACAATGTCACTTCCGGATACTTCACCGCGTACTATATCACCGTTATTAAATAGAGTGACATTTGTGCTGTCGTGAGTAGCGAGCTCAGTAAATACACCGCCAGAGACTTTATAAATAGCAGGATCATGGTTATCTGCCCACCATCCTTCAAGAAGATAACCGTTCGCTCCCGTACCATCCATACGAAGTCCAACATTGAGATATTCATCAAAGGTTGGTGCAGTCGTCAAAGTGAATTTAACTTGGTAGTCAGGAGAGTTATATGTTGTATTTGCAGAATACATAACTCCGGCAGTAGCATCAGATATACTACCGTTAAGCGTATCAGAAGAAGCGAGTATTTTTACACTATTTGATGAACCGCTACCCGACGTATTAATAGATGACCAACTTATTCCAGTATTAGGAGTATGACTTGTGGGGTAAGTATCTGCTGCCTCAGTAAATGAGTCAGCAAATATTACTGAGCCGCCACCCTGTTCCCCTCCTGCGCCCTCAGAAACTTTTTCTATACGATTACCCTCTGCATCATAAGTAAAGATCGTTGACAAACCATCTATAACCACAGACGCCAGTAATCCTAATGGATTCCAAGTATATATTTTACTTAATGCTCCCTTTATTGCAGAAATCAAATTTCCACTATCATCGTATGTATAACTCGTAGAAGATGTTGTTGAGCTACTTGCTGCTGCAAGTGAGAATGTTGAAGTTGTTGTGCTCCATGATCCTTCCGCGCTCGCGGCATCCCAGAATTTAATACGCCAATAGTATGTCGTACTTGAGGCGAGAACAGTGCCACTATATGAAATATCGGCAATTCTAGTTCCATTTGAAGTCGTACTTGCAAGAGTTGTTGAGCTTGAATCCCACTTCGTACTTGTGAAGCTCGATGATGTTGATACTTGTATTTGATACTTTATGGCAATGTTTCCAGTGTCAGGATCAATAAATATTGCAGAGAATTCCGGAGTTGAGTCAGTTGTACTTGTAGGATTTATTTGCCCTTCAGCAAGAAGTGATGACGGTGCTGAAGGAGCCGTGTTTGTTGCAGACGCTGCAAGTGAGAATGTCGATGTGGCAGTACTGACTGTGCCTGTCGCACTAGCTGCATCCCAGAACTTTATTCGCCAATAATATGTGGTACTTGAAGCGAGGGCAGAACCTCCATAGGAAATATCTGCGATACGAGCTCCTTGTGAAGTAGAACTTGCAAGTGAGGTTTTACCTGAATTCCATTTAATAACAGCAAAGCTTGATGACGTAGAGACTTCAATCTGATATAAGGTTGCGATATCAGATATATTCGGATCATTGTATATTGCAGAAAATTCAGGTGTTGAATCCGTCACATTTATTGGGTTTGTTTGTCCTTCTGCAAGAAGAGAGCTGGGGGCCGAGGGTGCAGTATTTGTTGCAGACGCGGCAAGTGAAAATGTTGATGTGGCCGTACTCATTGTTCCTGTTGCATTGGCAGTATCCCAAAATCTTATGCGCCAATAGTAGGTAGTACTCGATGCTAAAGCAGAGCCACTATAGGAGATAGGTGCTATACGAGATCCCTGTGGTGTTGAACTTGAAAGAGTCGTTTTAAGTGAGTCCCACTTAATACTTGAGAAGATTGATGATGTTGAGACTTGGATCTGATACGCAGTAGCCACATCATTGGTATCAGGGTCATTATATATTGCAGAAAGTTCTGGAGTTGAATCCGTTACATTTGTTGGATTGGTTGCCCCCTCAGTTTCAAGTGAAGTTGGAGCGGTCGCCGTTGCGTTGCTAGAACTACCGGTAGCGTAGGTTATGTACACTGAATACTTACGAGTATCATGAGTGGCAGAACCAAGATTGGCAGGTGTCGTGTAACTATTAGTACTATCAATATGTCCCTGATTTGCTGCCCCGGTATCATAGTAGAGTCGTGTGCGAACACCTTCTGAAACAGCACCAAGCACATACTCGGTATTTGCAGTGAGTGAGGGACTCGTAGGAAATACGGGAGTCTTCCACGCTGGAGACCCATTCACACAGGAAGAAGATGTCGCCACACCATTAGTAGCAAGATTTAGTGTGGAATGCACGACAATCAATGCTTTGGAATTTTCGCTGCCACTTGTAGCCTTATCACAGTAGTACGACATGCTTGTGAATGAGCCATAATCAGATGGAGTAGTAAACAATGACCCACTAAAGCGATCTGTACCTACTGCAACAGATGTACCACCAACGGAGGTATAACCAAATGTAGGGTCCACGGTAACCGGATATGTTGCATTCTTTAGGAATTCTTCTGGAACCGTAACTTTGAGCTCATTATTTATTATCTCAAGAGTCCCCCACACTTCATTGTTTGCACTATCAACAACGTGAGGTCTATAAATATGTGCAATCTTTCCTGTCTTATATTCATTATCCTTTTTAGATTTGTGGTACACAGCATAAGAGCCTGAAACATTTTCTGGTTGTTCTGATCCAGCTTCTATCTCTTCCTGTGTTAATGCTGGTTGATATAGGAAATCGAGATCGTCAATATTTTCAATGGTAAACGTAAATACATTACTTAATGGTGCCTCATCAAGAACAACTTCCATTTCAAATCCACCTTGCTCCATTCCTTTCTTAGCTTCAAGTGGATACACCTGTACCGCCTCCTTCGGTGTCACAGCGTACTTAAGTTTTTTGCCTTCAATTAATTGCGGCGTTGAATTATCACCATAAAGAACTGAGAAACTACTCTCGCCTCCAAAATACTCAAATGTTACAGAAGGTTTCATTTTTGAAATTTCAATTTGGTTACCCCCATCCATCTCCAGAGAGAATTTATTTCCTCGATCGACATACTGGCTATTTGAAAAATCACTGGTGGGAACCGGTTCCTCTGTTTGCTCAATAACTGGTTGTGAACCTGTTTCATTTTCATTATTTTCATATAGGAATTCATCAGACGAAGACACAATATCATCATTGCTACTAACTGTGTTTGAAGAATCTGTACTACTTGAAACTATCTCTGTGGCATCCGCAGAAAGATGCTCTCCGTCATTTGGTGCAAATTCTAGAGTAAAGGGCTTACTCATTCCTACTAATTTTTTTACAAAACCTGTCTGCTCTAGCATAGCTAATACACCACCGCCACCCGTACCCCATATAGGTTCAGTCGAAGATTCTAGTGGTTCATTGTTTTTATTATTGTATGCAAATAAGTTTTGGTCTGATTCTTCCGGATCGGTGATTTCGTCAGATGAACTATTGATAGTGTCATATACTCTGTGCACAAATGCATACGATGAGGATGCCGCAGATATGAACATATTCATTACTGTTGATGGTACTGAATCGAGCATTGCAAAAAAGTTGAAGAGTTCGTTCAGCGCCAGTGTAGATGTCGATAATTCATCATCATCTGAATACTCATGTGTGGTTGATGCATCAGTATTAAATTTTTCTATTAAATTACCCACTGTGTCATATTCGTATGTTTGGTCGAACACATCTCCATTTGTATTAATAAGACGCCCAGTTGCATCGTATTCATAATCAGTTTCTGTTAGGGCTGTAAAAGCCCCATCTTCACTAACATCAGTGATAAAGCCCCGTGCATCGCGTGTATATGTCTCACGGAATATTACCGTATGTGCGGCGTTTCGATACGTTATAGAGGAAAGTCGATTTGCTGAATCATATGCCCGCTTCATGGTTATACCGTTCGGCATGGTTGTTGTACTCAATAGACCTGATGATGTATAGGTATAAGTAGTGATGTCATTGTTCCAGTCTGTCTGTTGAGTTAGTTGACCAACCGCATTAAAGTCATTTTCTACTGTTTGGTTATCTGGGTAGGTAATCTCCACTAAATTATCAAGGTCGTCATATTCATACCCTACAGTAAGTCCATAAGGATTTGTAACCTGAGTGACTCGATCCCTAATGTCATAAGTATAGGTAGTTGTTCCAGTTGAATCTGCAACAGTACTTACCCGACCAGCACTGTCATAGGTGTATTTTGTCATGATTCCACCTTTTTTTGATGTAATAAGACGATTAAGTGAGTCATAGGTAGATGTTGAAACCGTACCATTTGGCTGTGATGCCACAACCGGATTATTACCTGCGTCATATTGTGTTGAACGTACTTTTCCATTAGGAGTCTCGGCCGATATCTCACGATTAAGTGCATCATGAGAAAACAAAGTTTCACGAGAAAGAGAATCTTTAACTTTACGTAAATTATTATAACTATCGTAGAAATAATTTGTAATTGCACTTAACGGATTGGTTGTAGTAGCTAATTTACCAACAGAAGAATAGCTATAGGTCGTATTTGCGTTACTAGGATCAGTAAAAGAAGAGAGTTGATCATTTGAATCATACGAGTATTGAGAAAGAGCAACGGTAGTACTCGCAGTAAGCCTATTTCCGTTTACGTCATATGTGTAGTTGGTTGCCGCACCTGCAGGATCGAGCACTTGCGTTACTCTTCCTGAATTATCGTATGTGTAGGTAGTATTTTGTCCAAGCTTGTTTTTCATTACAGTTGGTAAACCATACAAGTTATACGTAAATGCCACTGTACCTGAATTACTGTCAGTAGTTGTTGCTATCTGTCCACGCGAAGTATAGGCATACGTTGTTGTTGCCTGTCCGGCAATTGATGATTGTGTAAGATTACTATTTACATCGTACGAATATTTAGTCTTTCGCGGACTACCAAATAATGAGGTGTATCTATGGTCATTAATCTCAGATACTGTGTTTGAAGCATTCCAAGTATATGCAATGAGGTCGCCATTAGGAGCTGTGTATGAGGTCAGATTTCCCCTTGAATCATAGGTAAATGTTGAAGTTGCATTCCGCGCATCTATAATTTGTTTCGGAACATCTTCAGTCGAAGTACCGTATGCAAGAGTTGTAGTTGCACCAATTGAATTTACCTCTCGTGTAAGACGACCTAATTCATCGTAGACACTCCTTCCAGTACGTCCATTATTATCTACCCAAGACATGGTCAGATTTTCTTCATTGTATGTAATCGTTTTTGTTACATCATTAGCATCAGTTTGTGTAATGACACGTTTTAGTGAATCGTACGTGTTATCAACAAATTTTGTTTCTTCACGATCGGTGATTGATTCTAACAGATGATCGTTATCGTATGTATATGTAGTGGTAGCACCCCGAGCATCAATGACTTTCACGAGATCACCCGCACCATTGTAGCTATAATGAACAACACCTGATGGACCGGTCACTGTTGTAATTTTGCCATTACCGTCGTATCCAAAAGCAAGATTGTGACCATTGGTTGTTGTTGGAATTGAACTATTAGGATTCATATCCTGAATCGTCAAAAGCGTTGTTGTAGCAGCACCCCAGTTATAAATCCGCATAAAACTGTTTTGGTCTCCGCTGTGAACATCGTAACTCCTCATTAATTTATACTCTGTAGTGGAAGCGTTTCCTGTATAGAAAAGATAATTGCTCTGATCCTTAGTCTGTATCCGAAATGTTCCATCCGAATCACGTTTGAGGGTCGAGTGATATTTAGAATCATCTGCGACGTAACCCGTAGGACAACTGAATGTAAAAGTCTCTCGACCATAAGGAGAAGTAATTGCAAGACTTTTTGGAAAAGACCCAGAATATCCTCCAGAAACTGTACACGTTGTCTTAACTCCCGGTTTTAAGTTAGACAGCGAAGCAGGATATATATCCCATCCCGGACCAAAACCTACATCATTACCAACAGCAAACGAAGAATAAGAACGAGTAACTTCAAGGGGTAATGGGGACGCGGTCGGAGCAGACATATCTTCCGCGCTAATAGTGTATGCCCCTGCTGTTCTGAAAATTTCTGCAGATACTGAGACAGCCTCGTATAACTCTCCATCAGAATTGAAAGTCCAGTGAATACCGTCACTTGACGAAGTGGCCGCAGCTTCAGAGTCAGTTTGAAGTTGAGTAGATGTACCATGGGTATCATTCTCATAAGTGTTAGGGGTGTTGTAATCAATGCCCCCAAAAGCTTCATAAATGTATCCATTCGCTTCAACTTCAGGCGTGACTATCATTAAGGTTGTAGTGGGTGTACTTGTAGCTATGAGTTCGTAGTTTTTCGCCCATTCAAAATCAACACCAATCCCATTATCTTTAATCCACTTAACTACACCAACTATTTTAGCTAACTGCTTAGTCTTTGCATAAAAAGGTACTTCCTCAGCAAATTCATCAAAATGTTCAGTGTGATGAGTGACAAATTCTTCAGAGGCTTCTACCCAAGCCTGATCAGGATCTCCAATTATGGATTCAGTCTGGACCTGCATTACAACCTCATCAAAAATAAATGTATCACTGGAGGTTGCTTCTTTCAAAACTATTTCCTGTGGTGATATCCAGTATCTTGAATATGCATCTTTGTCGGGGTAAAGGGGATCGAGCTCAATATATCTTTCAAATACAGATTTATATCCTGTGACTGAAGTTGAAATGGGATTCTCATTTTCATCGTAGCCTAACGTAAATCTTTTCAACATCATATCTGCATCAAACAAGACTTTTCCAAAATTTGTATTTTCGATTTCACCTGTATACACAACATCTTGCACAGGATCTATATCTGGATCAGGATCTATCCCCCGCATCTCTATACTCACTGCGGGAAGTGCGTTGTTGAAGATAACCGCCCTAATCGCCACAGCCAGGTCATCCTTGTTAAATTCAGGTAAGGTTGAAGTGGTTGTACCAATAAAAACTATTCTGTTGCTCTCTTCATCATAGTAGGCACCAGTAATATCATCCATATCCGCCAAAAATTCTGCTGCCCTATCTAAAGCCACCCCTCCATAGTCTGGCGTAACATTAGGCTTAGGGCTACCAGAGGAAGGTGCCTTGCATGAACCGCCTGTTGCCGCATCTACTGTCCTTGGAGTAACTAAAATGGCAAGAGGTGAAAAAAGTTGGATCAGATAAACACAAATTACAAACAAGGTCGTCAACTTTTTTGTTTTTAATTTCGTAGTTACGATCATATGAACTATTGAATGTCAGAAATGTTTTGTTTGAGTCTTCTGGTATTTATCTCTTTGAAATTAGAACTAGAAGTGGGATAAATCGTTTTATTCTTAATAGAACCAGTATTCATAACTGACCCTTCCCTGTTTTTTACAACAGGAGAAACCTTTATTTCTAATGGCTTTTCCGATATTAGTGGTAGTGCAGTTACAGTAACGACCGTTGAATCCCCCGCTGAAAGCGGAACATATGCAATGACTAATTCATCATTCTCCCATTTGTATCCAGTAGCTCCTTCAATTCTTATGTAGTTTAAAGTTCCTTTTTGAATACCGGTATTTATAGTAAAACGATCAAATCTTTGTGAATTATTAGAAACATAAAAATATATTTTTATGTCAGAAATTTGATTGGGTACAGATTCTTCTGTATCTCCATTTCTAGAAAAGCCCATATCAATATAACTAAGAACCTCAGACTTGCTTTCACTAGATTCATCAAGAAAAATCTTTTCTACTTCTTGTTTGTTTAAAAAAAGAGGCTCTTTCAAACTTGAAAGAGCCTCTTTTTAATGTTCTGATCATTTGAAACAAATAATCCCAATTGCGCAAATGCAGGAATGGATTCAATATTAAATATCAATATAGAAAATACAAAAACAAATATACCTGTTAGAGTGAATAGTAATTTTTTACTTCTGAAATTAGACAGGATCATAACCTCCAAAGAAAATCGACTGCTCTAAATGTACGCAACTTCCTTAAAAAATTAAGGACATGAAATTAAGTTACTATCATAAGTGTAGCAATTTTAAAAAATTTCACTATGACCACAGGTGAATAACTCCTAAAAAATGCATTACTGCGCTATAAGCAACCTCAAGATTTTGTAAGTTAAATTAGGCATTGTTGTCGAACCGCCATCAGCCCAGCGCATTCACTAAAAATACTTACCAATTGCTATGATTATCATTGGGCTGGAGTAGGTTTGGCATCTATGCTTTTATTTCATACTGTATACTGGAACAAATGAAACTTCCTTTTTTAAAAAAGTATTGGAGTGCATTCCTCATTACTTTCCTGCTCATAAGCGTTGCAACCGGTTTCTATATATGGAATCTCGCACATGAGTTGCAAACCCGAGACGTACCCGAAAACCCGCTCTTTCAAAATAGTGACGCTCCTCTTCCCCTCCGAGTCGCCGACCTACTCTCGTATATGACACTTGAAGAAAAAGTCGGACAAATGGCACTCGTGGAAAAAACAGTTTAAACAGACTCACAGACGTTCGCACTTTCAGTTTAGGGGGGATGCTCAGCGGATTTGGAGGAAAGCCTGAAGACAATACTTACTCGGGATGGAAGAATATGGTGGATACATTTGTAGATGTATCACGCATGTCTCGCCTTGGTATTCCTATACTCTATGGTGTTGATGCCATTCATGGTCACAGCAATGTCCCGGGGGCTACTGTGTTTCCCCATATGATTGGCCTCGGGGCAAGTGGCGACGCTACATTAGTTGAAAGTGTTGCACGAGCAACCAGAGATGAACTCCTCGCTACGAGTATACGTTGGAGTTATTCCCCCACCTACGACATGCCTGAAGATATTCGCTGGGGTCGCGTCTATGAGACATTTTCTGATGATCCAGTATTGGTGAGCAAACTGGGAAGTGCGTATATTCGCGGTCTCCAAGAAAACCCGTCCACTCCTTCCTCCACTATCGCAGTATTAGCGACGCCAAAACACTACATTGGTGCCGGAGGGATGCTTTGGAATACTGCAAGTAATGAAAATTTTAAAATTGACCAAGGAACAACGCCTATAGATGAAAAGAAACTTCGTGCACACTACCTACCCCCATTTAAAAAAGCAGTTGATACGGGAGCAATGAGTGTTATGGCTGGGCTTAATAGTTGGGGCGACACAAAACTCGCTGCTTCTTCATATCTCATACAAACTGTACTCAAGGATGAACTTGGATTTAAAGGTTTTGTGGTTTCTGATTGGTATGGTGTGTATGAAATCCCTGGCGGCAACTATAGGGCTGCAGTCACTGCTATCAATGCGGGTGTGGATATGGTTATGCTGCCGTTTGATTATGAAGAGTTTATCAAGAACGTCACACGTGCGGTAAGAAAAGGTGACGCATCCGAAGCCAGAATCAATGATGCCGTAGCACGAATTCTTACCGCAAAGTTTCAGATGGGGCTTTTTGATGAGGTGCCAGAGGAAGATACTGTCACATTAGGGTCATCCGCTCATCGTGCACTCGCGCGTGAGGCGGTAGCGAAATCACTTGTACTTCTTAAAAATGAAAATGAGCTACTCCCTATCAAAAAAAGTGCTGGTACCATTCGAGTTGCAGGAAGTGCTGCAGATAATATCGGAAGACAAGCAGGTGCTTGGACTGTCGAATGGCAAGGTATCGATGGGAATTGGCTCCCGGGTGCCACCTCCATCCTTCAGGGTATACGGGAGAATGCTCCCTTTGGAACCGCTATTGAGTTTGATACAAATGCAAACTTCTCTCCTAATTCACCAAAAGCTGACATTGGTATTGCTGTTGTGGGTGAGGCTCCGTATGCAGAAGGTTGGGGAGACAACCCTAATCCGTCACTGAGTGCGGAAGATATTGCCACCATTACGCGTCTAAAGGGAGTGAGTAACGCAGTTATTGTTGTTTTAGTAACAGGACGGCCAATCATTATTACTGAAGAAATACCCGGATGGGATGCAGTCGTCGCTGCGTGGCTTCCCGGTAGTGAGGGCGCGGGTGTGAGTGATGTACTCTTTGGCAAAAAGCCATTCACAGGCACACTCCCTCTCTCTTGGCCAAGAAATACACAACAACTTCCTATTGTGGAAGGAAAAACAAAAGACGGAAATTCCCTCTTATTCCCACGCTCCTTTGGTTTAAGGTATTAGAAAACTACACTGAGAAAATGGTGCCCCGTGTGCGGGCGCTATTGAATTTTATTTTCGGCAGTTTTTCTATTTCCCGCCACCATCCTTCCCTATTTTCTCAAATGGCTTTTCGAAGAGTGCGGTGAGAATAAAGAGAAGCCCGACACCGAGGAAGGTCACGATACGACCGAGAATGTCCATCTCCCATACATCCACAATGAGTAAGCGAAGTACCACGCCACTGAGGAGAATAATTCCGACGTAGCGAATTATATCTTTCTGCATACTCTTTCCTGCACTATACAGAGCCAATCCTGAAACCGTATAGACAAAGAGTGCAACCGAAACCGCGACATCGGGAGACGCAAAAACCGCATGGGTAATGAGCCACACGAGCGATATGACATAGAGCCCAACACCGCTCCACACAATGCGTGTGCACGCATCGAGAATCTCATGATCACCTTGATATCCTGGTTTAATACGGATAAACGTAAGCCCGAGAAGTACAAGAAACAAGGTGAATGTGTAGAGCCCCATTGCGTCGGGATGAATCGCAGAACTTCCCCACGCAGGGGCACCAAATGAAGCAAACGTGGTGACGAGAGGCACCACCAGTGTTACAAAAGCAAGCGCGAGCCAGCGTGACGAAAGCGCTGGATGCAGTGCCGCATTAATGAAGCAGTAGCTCACCACTGCCCATGAAATGTACGAGAGCACCTGTGTAATTCCCTGGTCCACACAGACAGCTGACCAAAAAAGAGACGACGCGGTCAGCATGTAGATCCAGAAAATACCAAGCCATATGCCGCCAATCCCCCGCAGAGATGCATTTTGGCGAATCATTCCCCATAGCACAAACCGCACGCCGATGAGAAGTGAAAGTAGCGTCATGAAATAGAGTCCTACTCCATTCGGATGAAGCCATTCTGTTGCCCACCTCGAATCAAATAATGCGCCGAATGAGACAAAGACAGGAAGGGTGAAGGAGAAGAGTGCGAGATGCATCCACGAAGCGGGCATACCGCGTCGTATTACAAACACGAGTACGAGTACACAAATAACACTCCACGTCATATACTGAAGCGCATATACAAGCTGACCGTCAAAGAGTGCAATCCATACCACCGAAGTACACGCACACGCATACACCCAAAACAATGTAGTGAACACTCCCCCGATGCTCTGATAGAGGAAATTTTGAGTCCGTTTGGACTCCATAAGTGCATACATCGCACTTACCGCAGTCGCCAGTGTGAGTGTATAAATAGAAACTGCAGGCCCATGCCAGATACCCGTACTCCACTCAGGAGCATCAAACTCACGGATAGAAAGCACTACAGGGAGTGTAAAGAGCCATGTCGTCACGATGACCACATAGTGTGGGAGTCTGAGATGAAGCGCAAGCACAAGTGCTGTAGTAATCTCAAGTGTATACACCATCGTGAGTGTATATCCATCAAAAGTAAATGCTGTCGCAATACAGATGAGCAGTGCCGAGAGCCCAGCATACAGAGAGACTGTTTCTTTAGGACGCTGTGCAACATAGAGTACATACCCTGTGCCCGCAGCAATAAATGCAGCAATGAAAGTCACGAGACCCTCTGCATCAATGAGTGCATACGCCATCGTCACAAACGTTACGACAGAAAATCCGAGTGTAGTCACATCGGCACTTACCACACTCTTATTTCTGAACATACTCACCGAACTTGCACTATAGAACATGCTCGAGAAAAGAATCACAAAAAGCCATGCGATATCGGGCGAGAGAGCGGAGCTATCGAGACATATATTCCAGAGAAAAATACTCGTACCAACGGCAAGTGTAAGCGTGACACCGCGCCAGTGCGTCATAAAGACCACAGCAAGGAATCCGAGCGAAACAGCGAGAAGATAGATGAGGAAAAGTATGGGATCTAAGTCAGAAATAGTAACCAAGACTGGCGCGAGGAGCGCAGTGATAGCCGAAAGCACACTAAGCCATTCAGTACGTGTCTGAAGACTCACCATTACGGCATACGCAATGGTACCGAGGAGAAGTACAAGCGCAAATACTGGTGGGAAAAGTTTGAAAAGAAATTGGCCGGTGAAAATACTTGCCGTGATAATACCCACACCAAGTGTCGTGAGAACGAGATACTGTTCAATATTTGTATATTTACGCCAAACGCCCACGGCACATACCGCAATACCGAGAGTCACACCCATCACGATACGCATAAGCGGACTTACCCATCCCTGTGCTATTGCATAACTCACAAACCATACTGCGCCGAGGAAAAAGAGAAACGCACCAATCTTGATAAGTGTGTTTTCAGAAAACCATTCCATGAGTGGGTTGGGTGTTGAGACCGATGGCTGTGGTGGAGGTACTGGAACTGGCGTTTCTGTATACACCTCTGTAGGTGGAGGAGGTACTGTGTATACTGGCACTGTTTCAGACACATCTACGGGAGTGGGTTCATTGGCCGGAGCAGTAAATGTACCTGGTGCGTACATGGTATGTGGCTCTACCACCTCTTTTGCATCCTTCCCTTCAAGCACTGAAAGGCGATTACTCAAACTTTTGCACCACATAAAGAGTGCGATAATACCAAAGAAAATTATGGTCTCCATAAAAAATACTTATCAAATAGTATCTATAGTATCCCATACCAGAGGAGTGAATGTGTAGACTTATCAAGAATAAAAAATAACCAGCGATGTTGCGTGCTGGTTATTTCTCGGGGCCCATATGGGGGGGGTGGGGGGGGGGGGGGGGGGGGGGGGGGGGGGGGGGGGGGGGGGGGGGGGGGTGGGTGGGTGTGGGTCTGCGGTGGGGGGCGGCCGGGGGGGGGGGCCGGGGGGGGGGGGGGGGGGGGGCCCCCCCCCCCGGGAAAAAAAAAGGGGGGGGGGGGGGGTCAAGGCAAACCTCCTTTCAATTGAAACTATATCGACTATACATCGTTTATCATAAATATCAAGGAGCGAGGGAGTGGCATTACTCGGATGTTTTCAATGTTCAAAACTTATATTTCATTTTCTCTGCTACCTAAATGTTGCAACTCCTCCTTCTCCGTATTGCATCTCGAGTGTTCCCTTTTTTGTGAATGCAAACGATTTTACTTGACTCAGCATTGTGCCAAACATAGTTTCCTGTGAGCCTTCACAATACATAAGTGTCGACATCATCGGACCAAACGTCAATTTACTTCCGCTCGTCGTGTAGGTGCCACCCATGGTGTTGCAATCAGTTCCCACTGAGACCTTCCCGTCACTAAAGGTGAGTGTAAAGGCTCCGGCATTTGTGGGCACCATATACTCTCCCATTTCTACACTATCCACCCACCCCCATTTCTTCATTTCAAGATTCATTTTTGAAGTATCCGCCTCTCCCTCAAAATCTTTTACCCACTCCCCTATTTCTCCTGTTGTGGGGTCAAGGTGAATCCAAAGACTCTTACCAAGGGAAGGTGGTGTCGTCATAGGGTCACTTTCTTTTCGTACCGCATAATTGTATACCGCGCGTCCATTCTGAATTTCTAATGTTTGTGGCGCAATCCTATCGCCAAGGAACAGTGTGTTAGTGCTCGTATAGCTGTCTCCGTTTTTACGCGCTATTGCTGCATAAAAGAATGTGCCACTGCCATCCGCGCTATAGGTGAGCAGTACTGCAGCATCTTCATCTCCATCCTTATCGAGGTCGCCATACACAGGACCAGAAAAAATCGACACAGTGGTCATACTCGCACTTCCTGGTGCAGCGGGTGCAGTATACAAACCGTTATTGAGTAGGTATTCAGTACCATCAATAGTGTAGGCGATAGAACTTGGGGTGCTTGCTACCACGGGCTTTTCAACTACTTCATCGGGAATATTAACTACTTCTGGTACAGAAGTATCTACGTCACTGAAGAACGCAAGAACAATCGCAAGTGTTGCAAGTGCAATAATAATCACTGCAAAAATAATTTTTTTCATATATTACAATTTCTCAATTTCTTTAAGGTCATGGTCGGGAATATATAACATCAATATGCCGATAACGACTCCACCAATAGCAGTCCAGAGGCGGTTTCCATCAAAGATATAAATGTCCATAGCATCAATGATGTGCCAAATACCTCGCCACACCAATACAAGCCCCACAATGATAGATAATGTTCGAACAAAGTATTTAAAGTCTTTATGTTTAGATTTCATATCTTATAGTATATCGCAAATCCCGCGAGGCCAAAGGCCTCGCGGGTTTTATCTGTTGTTCCTCTCTAACTATGCTGCCATTCTTTCATCGTCGCCGGGGTGTTTGTACGATTCTTCAATACGGGCGCTCATTGCATCGAGTTGTTCTTTCTTCTCAGCTTCTATATCAATTTGAGGAACTAGCTCTCCGAGAGATCCGACTCCAGATGCGACACTTCCTTCGTATCCGCGATTAATTGATTCTGGTGAAATACCTTCCGGTTCAATCACAGATTCGTCAGGACGCATGAGTGGTTCTAATTTTCGTTCTCCCATCTGTCCTTGAGCTTTTTTTTCTGCCACCATTTCTGCCCAACTCTTTTCTTCCTCACGTGCTTCTCCTTGCCCCATTTCTCCACCTACTGCCTTTGGCTTTTCTCCTCCGAATCCAAACATATTTCTAAACCATTATTATTAGTACTTCCATTCAACCACGGTATGACACGAAGTCAACAAAGGTCTCCACAGGGTGATTTTCGCTAAAAATACATCTTTTCTGTACATTTTGAGTTATAGGTATATATTCATAGGGAATTTGTTCTTACACATTAGGGAGGTACACCGTCATGGAAACACTGTTGAGCAATATGCTCTTTGTCTTTTTCTTTTTGTGCACAATAGCGTTTGTGTGCGAACTCATTGATTCATCAATTGGTATGGGGTATGGGACGATTCTTTCGCCACTCCTCCTCATTCTTGGGTTTGGTGCGCATGATGCAGTACCCGCCATTCTCATCTCACAGATGATTGGTGGCGCACTCGCAGCGAGACAGCATCACATCCTTGGCAATGCATACTTTAACCGCATAGATGGTAAACTTTCGCCTGACACGAAAGCAGTACTCATCATTTCGGTACTCGGTATTTTTGCCAGCCTGTTTGCTGCATATGTAGGTACGCACATCATTGAAAAAAGCACATTGAATTACACCATTGGAGGACTCGTGCTTCTTATGGCGTTTGTGCTTATGATGGGTTTTACCTTTGAGTACACCACGGGAAAGATGTTTATTCTCGGTATCGTTTCTGCCTTCAATAAAGGTCTCTCGGGAGGTGGCTTTGGTCCACTCGTCACGGGTGGACAGGTAGTCATGGGAAAGGGGCATCGGTCTGCAATAGGTGTCACCACACTCGCGGAGGTACTCATTTGTCTTGTTGGTTTTATGAGTTACGTCTTCTACGGTAGCATCGAACGATGGGATCTCGTCGCCGCACTCTGTATCGGCTCCGCACTCGGTAGTAGTGTAGGGCCTAAGGCAACGCTTCAATTAAGCCAAAAGGAGTTGCTCAAAAAAATCATTCCGTTTGTCCTCCTTGTTCTTGGAACACTCACCATTTTGAAAACATCGGGAGTAATCCACCTCAATGTGTCGATGTGATGTTCTTAAATGCCCAGACTGCTACGCAGTCTGGGCATTTATTTTATTTCGATGAAGAATTGTATCTTTCTATACCATCACCGCTTCTTGAATTTTTTCTCGTACCTTCCGTGGCTCCTTCTTCCCTTTTTTCTTTACATCAAATGCAATTTCTCCTTTTTTCATGGTGACCGATACGGTTCCCCCTTGAAGCATTCCTTCACTAATCATCATCGAAGCTACTGGCGTCAAAATCTTAGATTGAATGACACGCTTCAGTGGTCGCGCGCCAAACTTTGGGTCGTACCCCTCTTTTGCAATGTAGTCCATAACCTCATCACTAATCGTGAGTTGAATATCCTTTTGTGCAAGACGCTCGATAACCATTTCCACTTGAAGACCTACGATATTACGGATAGTTTCCTTTGAAAGAATATCAAAGATAATTATCTCATCAAGACGATTGAGAAACTCGGGGCGGAAAAAGTTCTTAAGACTTTCGAGCACTTTGTCTTTTGCTTGCTCGTACTGCGTAGTCTCATCGGAATGACTCATAAAACCAAACTTAGACATACGGTCGATATGTTCCGCACCTATGTTCGATGTCATTATAATGACGGTATTTTTGAAGTTTACCTTACGCCCCTTTGCGTCGGTGAGATGCCCCGAGTCGAGAACCTGAAGCAGAATGTTAAACACCTCTGGGTGAGCCTTTTCAATTTCATCAAGGAGAATCACCGAGTATGGGCGGTGACGCACTATCTCGGTCACCGCACCCCCTTCCTCGTGTCCCACATATCCTGGTGGCGACCCAATGATTTTAGACACGGAATGCTTTTCCATGTATTCACTCATATCAATGCGCACGAGAGCACTTTCGTCGTTAAACATGAATTCCGCGAGCGCACGAGAGAGTTCGGTCTTTCCCACACCGGTAGGCCCGAGGAAGAGGAATGAACCAATCGGGCGATTAGGGTCAGAAATTCCTGCACGCGAACGCTTAATAGCATCACACACGCGACGTACCGCCTCGGTCTGTCCCACAACTCGCTCCGCAAGCACCTCTGCGATACGCGCAAGTTTCTTGGCCTCTGCTTCGAGCATGCGTGAGACGGGAATACCCGTCCAGCGTGACACGACACCAGCAATATCTTCCTCGGTTACTTCTTCTTTAAGGAGGCGACGTGTGCGCTGGAGTTTCTTCAGTTTTCCTGATTTTGCCTCGAGGTCTTTTTCGACTTTTGGAATGAGCGCATAGCGAATTTCCGCTGCACGGGTCAGGTCGGCACTGGCTTCAGCAGAGTCCGCTTCGAGGCGAAGTGACTCAAGCATTTTCTTCATTTCACGAATTTCAGTAACCGCATCTTTTTCATTATTCCACTTCGTCTCAAGCGCTGAAGTCTTTTGCTTCAATTCTCCTATCTCGTGTTCAATTTCCTTGAGACGTGTTCTTATTTTTACTTTATTTTCTGATACTCCTTCTTCCTTCCGAAATGCTTCCCGTTCGATTTCGAGGCGACGCACCGCACGATCAGCGAAGACGAGTTCATCGGGCTTATTTTCAAGAGAGATACGAAGTGCTGATGCTGCCTCATCCACCAAGTCTACTGCTTTATCCGGTAAGAAACGGTCGGTAATGTATCGACTGGAAAGACTTACCGCAGAAACAATAGCGTCATCGGTAATACGTACACCGTGATAGATTTCATATTTTTCTGCCACCCCGCGAAGAATAGCGACCGCATCCTCTATTGAAGGTTCGTTCACATATACGGGCTGGAAGCGTCGTGTGAGCGCAGGATCACGCTCGATGTGCTTTTGATATTCCTTTAAGGTTGTCGCACCAATGACGCGCATTTCGCCACGCGCGAGCGCAGGCTTAAGCATATTTGATGCATCCATAGAACCCTCGGCTTGACCTGCTCCCACGATAGTATGGAGTTCATCAATGAAGAGAATCACCATTCCTTGAGCCTGCTCCACCTCCTTCATCACATTCTTAAGACGCTCTTCAAATTCACCACGGAATTTGGTCCCCGCAATAAGGAGCCCAAGGTCGAGGGAAAGAATTTCTTTTTCCCGTACTGACTCAGGCACATTACCTTGCACAATGGCGGTCGCAAGTCCTTCTGCGATAGCAGTCTTGCCCACACCTGCCTCACCAATGAGGACGGGATTATTTTTAGTACGACGAGAAAGAATCTGAATCACCCGTTGAATCTCCGCATCACGGCCAATGACCGGGTCGAGTTTATTTTCTTGTGCTAACTTCGTAAGATTACGTGCATACTTTGAAAGTGCACGAAACTTCTTCGGCGTCTGTGCATCATCGATATTGTGCTCACGTACTTCACGAAGTGCGTTTTGTACTTTCTTTTTATCAATATGTGAACGTTCAATCACTTCAATCGCAGGTCCGGGGTGTTCGAGAAGCGCAAGGAAAAGATGCTCCACGCCCACATAGGAATCATTGAGGCTTTGTGCAATACGTCCCGACTCTTCGAGAGCCTGCGCCAAATCTGGCGTGAGATAGAGTTGATATGACTGTGAGAGTGTCTGTCCTACCGGGGCCTCGAGTGCTTCAAGCAGTAAGTCGGTAAAGGCAATAATGTCGATATCAAGACGGTCAAGCAGTGAAATAACCGTGTTTTCGTCCTGCATGACAAGAGACGTGAGCAAATGTGTCGGGCTTACATGATTTTGACCACGCTCAATAGCAAGTTCATGAGCCTTTCGTATAGCTTCTTTTGCGCGTGATGTGAAATTGTGAAAATTTGGCATAGGTAACTATATTATACGCGAGTATCGCTTCACAGAAAACAGTATTCCCCGTCGTATGCACTTATAATTCAATATATATTATAGTACAACATTTTTATCGAGTGTCAACGACTCGTGGCTTCCCTGCTATCTTCATGCATGCGTACAGCAAATGATGCGAGGACTGTGGTTGCCGTCACTATATCTGTCTCTGTAGTTTCTTCACCAAGCGTGAAGCGAAGTGTTGCCGTAGCACGTGCTTCATCATGAGTCATCTCACGAACAACATATGAACCCGTACTTCCCTGTGCACCACATGCACTTTTTGTGGATGCAGCGATACCTTTTGCATCGAGCCAAATGACCGCATATTCAGTATCAAGTCCAGGAATAGAGATGTTTACATTATTTGCAACACGTAGAGTGGCGCTGCCGTTTAAGACAATGCCGGGGATGGTCGAAAGAAGTGTGATGAAACGGTCTCGAAGCAAGGCTACCGTCGTGCTCCGTGACTGCCACTCCTTCTGTGCACGAAGGAGTGCCGTCACACATCCCACAATAAGTGGGACGCTCTCCGTGCCCGAGCGCAACCCCGCTTCCTGACCGCCACCAAATACCACCGGTACTATCTCCACCCACTGCCGATGCACGAGCACTCCGACTCCTTTTGGCCCATAGCACTTTCCTGCGTCCAAAGTCATCATGTCGACGCCCAGCATATCAAGTGCACACGGAAGCCAGAGTGGCGCCTGCGAGGCATCAGTATGCACGAGTACGTGCTCACTATGCGCCTCATTCCATTTGCGTACCATGCGTGTAATTTTCTTCACCTCCTGAATCACCCCTACTTCAGAGTTCACATACGCAAAAGTCACTAATACTGTTTTTGTATTCAAAAGCGTTTCAAGTACCTGTATGTCAACCAACCCTTCATTGTCTACAGGCACATAGGTAACCACCACCCCCCGCTTCGCAAGATATGCAAGTGTCTCCATAATAGAAGGGTGTTCTATACGCGTCGCAATAATCTCTATATCAGTATATGCACGTCCTTTTTTATGCTGTGCTCCTACCGCACCAATGAGTGCGAGGTTATTTGCCTCAGTGCCACCGCTCGTAAATGTCACATCACCTGGCCGTACACAAAGTACACGTGCAAGTCTCTCTCGTGAATTCTCAATCACTTCTCGTACGGCGACACCCTCGGCATACAATGCACTTGGATTTGCCCACATATCACATACATATGGTTGCATTGTCTTATAGACGTCAGCATGCACCGGAGTTGCCGAAGCATAATCAAGATGAATGCGTTTTTTCTTTTTCGCAATGAAAAATTCCATTCGCTGATAATGCCATACCCTTGACTTCCATGCAAAAGAAATATCTGCTATACTCCTCACATATTCGCTGCTTTGCGCCTTTTTCGGGCGTTTTTCAATAATCCGAACGGTATGGCAAAACAAAAAACTACACAATCACATATCGGAAGTCGACCACCGATTGTCGTTATCATGGGTCATATTGACCATGGAAAATCGACACTCCTCGACTACATCCGCAAAACAAACATTGTCGCTGGTGAAGCGGGTGGTATTACCCAGCATCTTTCCGCATACTGTGTGGAGCACACCACCAAAGAAGGCGAAAAGAAACAGATCACTTTTCTTGATACCCCAGGCCACGCGGCATTTCAAAAGATGCGTCTTCGCGGTGCCGATGTTGCCGACATAGCAATACTTATTGTCTCTGCAGAAGACGGTGTAAAGCCTCAAACGCTTGAGGCACTTGAGAGTATCAAAGTTGCGGGAATACCCTATATTGTTGCGATTAATAAAATCGACAAGCCTGGTGCTGACCTCGTGCGTACACAATCTTCACTCATTGAAAACGAAATCTATATCGAGGGTATGGGGGGCGACATTTCCTGGACTGCTATCTCCGCAAAAAGCGGTCAGGGTGTTCCTGATCTTCTCGATATTCTCCTGCTTACCGCAGAAATTGCAGAACTCAAATCAGACAACACTGCCCCTGGTACCGGAAGTGTCATTGAAGGTAATCTCGATGGCAAACGAGGTGCCACCGCCACACTCATGGTGCAAGACGGCATCGTGCGTTCTGGAGACTTTATTGTGTCGGGTACGAGTTTTGCGCCCGTACGCATTATGGAAGATTGGGCGGGGAAAACTATTCGTGAAGCACACGCATCACAGCCAGTCGGAATTGTGGGATGGACTGAGGTACCAAAGATTGGTGATACATTCACTATTGTTGCCACAAAGAAAGAAGCCGAGGCAATCATACTTTCTCGTAAAAATGCAGAGCCAAAAGCAACAGCACAAAACAACACTTCAAATCTACCCACTATTCCCCTTCTCATCAAAGCGGATGTACTCGGTACTATTGATGCGATTATCCATGAACTTGAAAAATGTGTTTCCGATCGAGTGATGGTCCGTATTATTGGTACAGGCGTCGGTACCATTTCTGCAAATGACGTCCAAAATGTGAGCGCGACTGAAAACGCTATTATTGTGGGGTTCAATGTAAAGCCTGACCGTGCCGCTATTGACCTTGCCGAACGTCTCGGTGTTGCCGTGGAGACGTTTGATATTATCTACAAACTCTCTGAGTGGCTCGAAGAAGCTGTCAAAGCACGCACACCAAAGAAGGAGGAGGAACGTATCACGGGCAACGCAAAGATACTCCGAGTCTTTAGTGTTCAAAAAAATGCCCATGTGCTCGGCGGACGCCTTGAAACAGGAACGCTTACGCTGAATCAACACGTGCGCATTACCCGACGCGATATAGACATGGGTCGTGGAGTTTTGAAAAATCTTCAACAACAAAAATCCAATGTGCAGGCAATCACTGACGGTGAGTTTGGTATGCAATTAGATACAAAAGTGGACATCGCACCAGGAGACTATATCGAGGCATACAACATCATCATTACGTAATATGGAATTCGACAAACACCAAAAGGTACGCTCCGTGCTCACTGAAATAATTGCGCGCTTTATCCGTGAAGAAGCAAATCATAATCCACTTATTACGGTTACTAATCTTGTGGTATCGGCGGACTACAAAAGTGTATCCGTGCATATCACTACCATCCCTGATGGAGGTGAAGCTGATGCGCTTATTTTTCTCAAACGCAAAGGGACTGAATTACGTGAGTATATCAAAAAGCATGCACGGTTGCGCTACATTCCTAATATCGACTTTGCTATTGATTATGGTGAGCGCCACCGCCAACACATTGATCTCCTTATAAAAGATATTGGGGATGGGAAAAAATAGGAAAATCCCCTATGTCAAAGGCGCTGGGGATTATATTTTGAGACCAGGACGGGATTTGAGTCCTACAGACTCCGTTCAGGTTGTAAGATATTTTTTAAAAATATTAACAACCTCTTCAAATCCCTTGGTCAAGAAAAAAACTCCACAGAGTGGAGTTTTTTACTTGAGACCAGGACGGGATTTGAACCCGTGAATGTCGGTTTTGCAGACCGATGCGTTACCGCTTCGCCACCTGGTCAAACAAGGGCAATCTACTCTACCATTTACTCCTCAAACTGGAAATTATCTCACTGAATAACGACCATAAATAAAACCCGTCTAGAAAACTAGTCGTGTTTCATTTTGTGCGCGAGAGAGGACTTGAACCTCCATGCCTTGCGGCACCTGCTCCTAAGGCAGGCGTGTCTACCGTTTCACCACCCGCGCATGGAAATGAATATACCATGAGAGACAAGGAATCGCACCTACTCTTTAATCTGATTCAGTAAATTTTCTTCTTGCTTCAACACTTCTTCCATCACGAGGGGATCTCCTGATTCGAATGCGGCACGCTTTGCTTTAAAATTGTCATTGATAATTGAAATCCAAGAATTATCTTCTAGAAAGAGTTCGAGTAATCCCTCGAGTTCGACATCGTCTACCTGCGCAAATACCTCTAAAAGAATTTGTTTGTCTTCTGGTGCAAGTTCAGAGTGTTGCAGAACAGTCGTTAGTTTTTCAAGATTTGTTTCCATACACTATTGGATTAATAGCGATTCATTCTAAATCGCTGCATCATTTTCCTCTTTGCTTCTTGTTCTTTTTGAAACGAGTACGATGTCTGCTGGTCTAGGTTTACAATAACTTTATCGAGACGTGCTACGCGCGTTTCATAATTATCAACACCAAACGTACCATGTAGGTCTTTCATAATCACCTTTAGCATCTCTGCGCACTCTATTGCAAATTTTGCATCATCAGTGGTGTACACACGTGCAGGTGCATTGTAGATAGGCCGTTTTGAAGAACCATGAGTAGGAGTGTAAAATTCGTTCGCAAATCCATCTACGTACAATCGCACCAACCATTCTGCATCTTGTGCCGTCTTAATTTCTTTTAAGTCATTTTGCGCACCTCTCACCTTTTCTCCTGCCCATTTGCTTGCGTGTGTAAGTCTCTGTCTTTCAGGTTGCCCTAAATTATTTCTTTCTCCCTGCTCCGCTCGCGGTGTATCTTTATAGTAACGGTACTGACCTGCTTCTGCGTCATTTGAAAATACTGAGAGTGATGAAAGTGCGGTGACGAGCATCATTACTTTTGCAGCCTTACGTGCGGTGCCCTGAAGGCGTTCCGAAAAACTTTCTTCACGGTCAATGATGGTATTGGGATTTAGAGAAACCACCTCAATATTTCGTAATTCCTCAACAACTTCTTCATCTTCAGTAGACTCGCACAGAACAGATTCGTTCAAATCTGGATTAAGCGCGGCATGTAAATCCTTCTCACACGTTTTTCTATCAGGATGCTTTACATCCATTCCAAAACTCATGTTTCCACCTTCTAATGAAGTCATAGTATAAAAGTTTATAAACAGTATAAGCCTTCAGAGATTAACATACAGGCTACTACTGATTACTCTAGTATAGCCCACAGGTAATTACTTCCCTATCCTCGTGGGGATAAAATATTGCCAAGGCGTCGCCTTGATATATCTTGACCAAAATAAAACACCAGAGGAATCTGGTGTTTTATTTTGGTGCCCAGGGCGGGAATCGAACCCGCACGGTCATTTATAAACCACAGGATTTTAAGTCTTGCGCGTCTACCAATTTCGCCACCCGGGCGTGGCGGTATCATAACATAAATTTAATATAACTGCGTACAAGCACTTGTTTTTATGTCATAATTTTAGTACACTCTCAACTGTTCAATTCCATCCGCCCATAGCTCAGCTGGTAGAGCAGATCGCTCTTAACGATAAGGTCCCAGGTTCGATCCCTGGTGGGCGGACTAATTTAAAAAACCACACAATTTTGTGTGGTTTTTTAAATTAGTCCGCCCAAGCGAGCAATTTGTTTTGCTCGCGGCCAGGGATCGAAAACCTTGCGAGGGATTTTGCGAGTGATAACGAAGCAAAATACCCACAAGGCAAAAACGATTCGTTTTTGAAGGTTGTCGAAATTTGTCAAAATTTCCTACAACCTAAACGGAATCTGTAAGATTTACTGGTCATGTAATGACCGATTCCCTGGTGGTACGCAATGAAAGAAAATACTAAGAGACTCGTAACGACAAATATACCCAAAATGTACGAAGTGAATAATTATAGTTAGTAATCTGTGAAGACTAATGATCTCTGTACGCAATGAAGGAAAATACTAAGAAACTCGTGGCGTCTTCAACACCCCTACAGTCTATGCTAAAATCTCCTCTGTTGGGCGTATGGCGAAATTGGTAGACGCGCACGGTTCAGGTCCGTGAGCCGCAAGGCATGGAAGTTCGAGTCTTCTTACGCCCACAAAATAACTAATCCTCAGATACTTCTGAGGATTAGTTATTTTTGGTAGAAGACTCGAAGACCTTGTGAGAGATTTTGCGAGTCTCAGTTGCCGGCAGGCAGATGAGACGAAGTAAAATATCCACAAGGCAAAAACGATTTGTTTTTGAAGGTTGTCGAAATTTGTCAAAATTTCATACAACCTAAACGGAATCTGTAAGATTTACTGAAACTGTGCCGCGTTCCAGTGAACGAAAAGTTTCAAGTCCTCTCGCGCCCACCCTTATAAAATCCCCCAAGCGCTTCGCGATTGGGGGATTTTGATTCCCTACCCATATTCGAGAAGAAAAAATAACCTTAAAACACATTTTACCAAACTTACCGTATATGTAACACCTGTTACATATACGGTAAGTTTGATTTCCTACCGAACTACAGATTTGAGTCGATGTTTTTTAAATTGCTCGAGTTTCTTTGTGTGATTATTTTTCACCAGTGTCTTCTTAATTTTTTCTGGGAGTACATCAAAAATCAGGCATTTATATGAGCAATACCCTTTCTTCTTTTTCTTGCACTCATCACAACAAATAAAGAGCACGTGACAGGCCTGATTTTTGCAATGAATATGCTCATCACATTTATTTTTTGCACATAGATGGCACGTCGCTATCACCTCATCACTGATGCGCTCACCAAGTCGTTCATCAAAGACAAAGTTTTTCCCCTTAAAGCGATTCGGAAGTCCTTCTTCTTCCACTTGGCGCTTGTAGTCAATAATCCCTCCCTTCAAATGCTTGACGTCAGTAAAACCATTATGACGGAGCCATGCACTTGCCTTTTCACAGCGAATGCCGCCGGTACAATAAATCGCGATTTTCTTGTTCTTATGTACCCTAAGCATGTCTGGTGCGACTTTCAATTCCTCACGGAATGTATCCACGTCTGGTAGAATAGCCCGCTCAAAGTGCCCCACTTCACTCTCATAGCCATTTCGCATGTCAAAAATAACCGCATCGGGGTCATCAATATAGGTGTTCATTTCTGCAGCACTGAGGTATGCGCCTGTCTTCGTCACATCAAAAGAATCATCATCGAGTCCATCTGCCACGATCTTCGGACGCACCTTGATAGTGAGTTTATAGAATGACACCACGTCAGTTTCCTCGACCGCAACTTTGTATGGCACCCTCGCAAACTCGGGAATTGATTGCAGATATGCATCAAGTGCGTCAAAGTTTGCTGTGGGCACATTCATTTGCGCATTAATACCCTCAGATGCCACGTAGATACGCCCCATGCAGTCCAACTCACTCATGCGGAGAAAGAGCGTGTTACGCATCGCTATAGGGTCACTGAGCCGCACATACCGATAAAACGAGAGTGTCGTGCGTGGAATATGTGCTTCCTGCACCTTTTCCTTCAAAATCTTCCGTGGTGTTAAGTCTTTTTTCATACCAGTACAGAGCATGATACCGCATCAAAGCGGATTTGCTACCTTATTTTGGGGTAAAACAGGTGCAAAATCGGGACGATTCTAAACAAAAATTGCCAAAAATGGCTTATATACTGCATATTCTATTTTTCTTGCATCTCAAAACCTTGACTTTTATATCAAATTATGCTACTATTTTAGCAGATAGGGGTAGTCCCCTACCCCTCCACAATCCGCACTCTCGGGTGCATAGTTTTTTGAAAATTGAAAGGATTAAAATCATGACTGAACTATTCATCCTAATAATGGTTCCCATCGGCGTTCTCATAGCGGTAATGCTTTTTCTGTTCATTTTGCCTGTCATCCCGACAGCAGTTGAACGCCTGAGCAACAGGCCGAATCGTTTTCGCGGGGATTCCAAAATTGCGGATTACCCGGTTTCAAGCTTTGGCTTCTTTACCAGTCTCGCTCCGGGACAAGTAAAGATTATCGAAGCGGGCGACCGATTCATTCGATGTATCATGCGTTACAACGGCCACACCTTTAAAGGCTTTGTGGATTCGAGTATATCGGAAACTACGAGCGAGTATTGGGAAGTTGTTGAAACACCTCCTGGTCGTCAGGACGCTCATCCATTCCCTCTACCAAAAAATGGAATCTACATTCTTTTTTGGGCATGGCAACGCTGGGTATATCACTTGACTGGGTATGTGTGTGTCGGTATTTATCCGTTTCGGCGGGTTCGTACGTACACTCTCGACCGCCTCAAAAAGGCACGAGGTGGTAGTATCGTCGAAACTCAGGATTACAGCGACCATTTCAGGGTAGCCGACTTTATGTTCCCAGTGGAAGTACCTGAGGCCGACACAAGTGACATGAGCACGGTGCGTGTTGAAGTGGAATCTATACCACAAGTACACAACCCGTTCATGGTGGCGTATCAAACCGATGATTGGGCAGATCGTCTTGCAAGTGAAATCAAAAGTGACGTGACGGGATACACTCCGACACGCCCACTTTCTGAAGTCCTTGCTGCAAAAAACGATTCTGGTCCAAACGGGCTGATACACATCCTTATGAAGGAAGCAGCGACACCAGGTATCAGGATGAAGCAAGTACTCATCACTGACATCTCCTTGGTTGAGCCGCGCACCGAAATAGGAAAAAAGACCGCTGGTCTAGCAGTTGCGCGTGTCGAGCGTCAGGTAAAGGAAGAACTTGCGAAGGGTGATGCTGCACAGTTAGACGCGCAGATTGCTGTAGTGAAGGCGGGTGGGCACATTGGTTTAGCAGTTCTTGCTGCCGAACGTGATGTGCGTACTGCCCAAGCTGCGGGTGATCGTGCTGTCGTGGTGTTGGGTGGGGGTGGCGGAAATGCCGACCCTATCCAGGCAGCGATGCTTCAGGAATTGAAAGACATCAGCACTAAAACCTAAACATTCGGAAGGAGAATCACATGTCAGTAGCATTAATACTGCTATTTGTTATAGGAGGATCGATAGCAGGTCTGGTTTTGGGAGTCCTCACCCTCATGGTGTGGGACTCCAACTCAAGAAGGGCTCCGGCTCCTCCAAGCAGTCCCAGCAGTTTCAAACTCAGTTTCAAGAGTCGTTTCGTCTGGGTACTTGGCGGCATCGTGGCACTTGTAGTTGCCGTATGGCTCTACTCAGCAGATAGCCTTTCGGGTCTTGGGGGTGTCGATGTCAATCTTTGGATTGCAATCTGCATTCTCCTCATCCTGGCTGTACGCGGGCTCATCAAAAAAGTGAGCACCGTGTGGGTTGAGACGGCTGCACTCATCATCGTTGGCGGTGGACTCTTGTTCTTTGGAGCAGATGCACCCAAGGTCTGGAAAAAGGTTCAAGGAGGTGTGTCATCCGTAGTGCTGAGCGAAAGCAAAGATACGAAAGATGATTCATCCTCCTCTTCAAAGCAACTTGGGAACATACCTGCAGGAAGAAATTGGGAGACCAAGAGCGTGGTGTGGGAGGAGTTGAATCCTGACGGAAGCATCCTCATCAACACACCGTCCTTGACGATTCAAATCCCCGATTACTGCACGGTTTTGTACTCGGACGGCAATGGCCGTGAATACCAGGTACTCAACCAAGGAGTAGATGGGGAATGGGAAGTTCACCAACGAGGTGATCATGTCGCAGGAACAGGTTTTCGCATTATGGTCACCAAAAAAGGCATAAAAGAAGTGACCTATCGGCAGTCATGCCCGTAGGGAGAAGCAACAAAGCCCGGAATCCACCATGGATTTCCGGGCTTTTTTATCGTTGTGTTTTTTTCAAATAGTTACTCCGACTGTGCCCAGTGCAATAGTGAGTATTGCCATTGCGGAGACCATTACAAGAAGCCCAATGATGCCATACAACATGTGCGCCTTCCCTTCAGTGCGCTTAGTATCGTCATCAGCATTCAGGACGAATTGGTACGCTCCCCAGATGAAGATAAAGAAGGCAACCGCCATCATGAGTGTCATGAGAGGAAAAAGTATTGCACTCTCTATCTTTGCCAGCATCGCCTTTGCTGCGGTGATGTGTGCTCCCCCGGCTGCGTATGCAATCATCTGTAGTTTTGTAACTTAACGATACCTAGATTGAAATAGTGTCTGGTATGTTAATAATTTGACCTTCTAATCCAAACGCATCAGCAAGTAGATTCACAATTCCCCAAAGCGACACCATGACAACGAAAGCAACAATAGCATACACCATGAGTTGCCTTCCTTCTGACTGCTTGCCCTCATCGCTACCACCGAGAATAAAGGTCTTGAACATTCCCCAAAGGAATACGAGGAAGGCGATTACAAAAATAAGTGGTACAAGTGTACCATTTATAAAGGCAACGAAGTTTGAAATGAATGACGCCAACTCTGTCATATCACCTTGCGCAAGCGCAAGCATAGGTGTTAATGCAGTAAACGGAAGGATCTTGAGTAATGTTTTCATACGATATGGACTTTTATCTTATTTTTTAATAATTATAGAATATCTTAACTATTGTAGCCCTTAATGACACTCCGTGGAAGAGACCCTGTGGATATAGAATTTCACGGACTAAAAAGAGACGATTGAAGCATGGTAAGAATTCCCCAAACAGAAATCATTATAACGAATGCAATGACACCCACAATGACCACATTTTTACCACTTTTAACACCTTCAGCACTCCCACCATCAATAATCCATCCTTTCACGACACCCCATAAAAATGCAATAAAGGTAAGTACAAAAGTGAGTGTCACAAGCGTACCTAAAATGTTAGTGAGCAAAGACACGAGACTTTTGAAATCTGTTGGTGCATTAGCACCGAGCGTTATCTGGGGAAGTAGTGCTAAAAGTGTGACTATAAAGATATGCATAAAATGTATTCGTGTTAGAGGGCTCCTGCTGTCTGTTGTATCACATCCACAATAATCTTAGCACCGAGGACTATCACACCGCCAACCACTGCCCACAGAAGCGCGGTGCGTGCTTCGGTTACTTTACCAGGGTTACCCTGTGCAGTCACAAAGAGATACCCTGCGTACATGATGTAGAGAATTATGAGCGGGAGTGCAAAGACGAGGAGGATATCGATAATATTAAGCAAAAACTCCGGAATATCTTTTGCTTTAAGCCAATTAATAAATTTTCCATCGTCAGCAAACACAGCGTGCGGTATGTAAAGTGCACTCAATATACATGTATATGTATACAGACATTTTTTCATATTGTTTGGCATGGATGTCATGTACGCTATTATTAAATTTACAACGCACGCGCTGTCTGTTGTATCACATCCACAATAATCTTAGCAGCAAGCACAATCACGCCACCAACCACTGCCCACAGGAGAGCGGTGCGTGCCTCCGTTACTTTACCAGGGTTACCCTGTGCAGTCACAAAGAGATATCCTGCATACATGATATAGAGAATTATGAGCGGGAGCGCGAAAACGAGGAGAATGTCAATGATTTTAAGCAAGAACTCAGGGATGGTCTTTGAACTCAGCGGATTAGTCAGGGTAGCACCTTGAGCAAAGGTCACAAAAGGTAGATATAAAGGGCTAAGTGTAAATACTCGAATTACATATTTATGTATTTTTGTAGATATAGGCGACATACTACTATTTATTAAAAAGTGACTTCAGTGATGTCACGGTGTCGTTAATAATTTTACTTAGGTTTGTTTGATCAGTAAGTGCATCCTCCACCATCGCTCGGAACGCTTCACTGCTTTGGGATGGATTTGGGTCAAGCCATCCCCGAGCGATGAGTGCAGATCGGTAGAGCACATTTTTAAATGGATCTGCAACATCTTCACTATAGAGTGAGCGGTGTACCGGGGCAAAATTGAACGTTTCAGCAAATTTCTTTGCTTGCACGGGTTGCCCAAGGAAAGAGGCTACGGCGTATGCACCCTCAATGTTTTTAGATGAGCGTGGAATAGCAAGTGCGTAGAAATCGGCATAATTACGTTGAATGGTCGCCTCACTTCCCTGCGGAACTATTTCCACATCGTAATTTAAATTTGCGTTATCCCGCTCTAAAGAAGTTTTTTCACTCCCCATACCAAAGTACAGCGCAAGTTTACCTTCAAGAAACTCAGTTCGGTCCATATTTTTTGACCTATTCCATGAATATGCTTCCTTGCTTGGGGTCGAAAACTGGGTATAGAAGGAGAGAACTGCACTTCCTGCTGACATGCCCCCATCTTGTGATTTGCTTATTGTCACTGCGTATTCTCCGTCTTCATTCTCAGTGACAATTTCGCTACCTGCCTGCAACAAAAGCATGGACAGAATATTTTTTGCATGATTGACATTCATAAACTCCCCAAAAGCAACAGCGCTCTGAGTGAGACTGAGCCAGTTGTCGGTGCGATTGATTGCACGGGTGGTTTGTGCAGTGAGTGTCTCCCATGTCTTTGGGGGGGAAGCTACGCCACTCCCCGAAAAGATGTCACGGTTCCAGTACATAATGAGTGGGTCCGCAGCGATAGGGACACCATAGATACCATCGCTTCGCATAAAGATTTCAGCTCCTTCAATATAGGTATCACGGAATGCCTTTTGCGTAATGGTTTTAAATGATATGGGTTTTAATTTTGTACGATAGGTAACGAGAAGCGTATGCGGCATAATGATTAAGTCTGGAGCTTTTCCGTCAGCAATAGCATTGAGAAGCTCATTTTGAAATGAGCGTTCTTCCACTTCATGGTAGCTGACAACATTGAAGGATTCATTATTTTTAGAGATAGAAAGGAACAAACCCTCCATCTTGTCTGCATCCTGGGTACCCCATATAACAACACTGTCTCCATATAATACTGCCGTGGGGTCTGATTCTGGTTTATATTTCGCAAAATATATCAGCCCTCCTATGGCTCCTATAGCAAACACTGCGATAAGTATGATTTCAAAAGGGCGGATATTCATATATATATATGTTTAACTATTTCTTATGACAAAGGAGACCGTAGTGGTGGTCACCTGCGGAAAATGTACCTTCACAGGAAAAACCTGCCTGCTCAAGAAGACTTCGAGCATCAGTCTCACTAAAAACATCTTCAGGGCGAGGACCAAGACCACCAAATGAATCCGTCCAATCAATGACGAATAATTTTCCACCTTTTCGGAGTACGCGCGCCACTTCGGTGAGTGCAGTATCTTTACGGACAAACTGGAAAAGAATGTTTGAAAGAAGACCTGCATCGAGGGTACCATCGTTGAATTTTGTACCGCCTGGAGCTTCAATATCGCACCACACAGGTCGTATGTTATTGAGACGCTGCTCTGCTGCTTTGGTACCAAGAGCGTCAACAAGATTTTTTTGAATCTCACATGCGTACACTATGCCACTTAAGCCTACGGCACTTGAAAGAGGCTTTAAATATGCTCCACTACCCGCGCCAAAATCTGCGACGACATCACCTTCCCGCAAATGGAAATGGGTAACGGTATTCTCTGGGTCTACAAACCTTCCAAGTTGGGTAGGATACATATGTACAGTATACAGGGTCGCAGGGATATCGGTATGGGCAGTAGTGGAAAATGAGCCGGAACTGCAAAGCAGTTCTGGCTCATTTTCACACACTCCCAAACGCGCAGCGCTGAGGAAATTTGCTTGACTCCCAAACTTTCCAAAATTGATTGAGTACAAGGTGAGAAGCGAATACTTGGAGCTTCGCAAGAGGTTGTCGATATTTTATAAAAATATCATACAACCTGAACAGCGACCGTAGGTCGGGCAAGAAAATGAAGACGAGGCGTGAGAAAGTCTGGGAGACTTTCGCAAGACCTTGAACAGTTTCTGTGAAAGGTTTACCGTCTCTGTAAGAGACAGATGTACGATGAGTCTTCATTTTTGCAGCACAACGAAGTAATCAACAATTTTGGGAAGTTTGGTTAGAAATAGACAATTGAGGCGATTGCATCCCCCACCCGCATCTTCATCACCTTTACTCCCTGTGTCTGTCTACCGAGTGATGGCACATCCTTCAGTGGGAGTTTAATCACCTGTCCCTTCTTGCTCATCACAATAAGTTCGCCTTCGGCTTTATCTTCAGCACTCACAATCGCTGCACCCACGACCGTGCCTGTCTTTGAGGTAATTTTAGCAGTCTTAATACCAGAGCCACCACGCTTTTGGACTTTGTATTCCTTTGCCGGTGTTGTTTTACCAAATCCATTTTCCATCACAACGAGTATTTCGTCACTTTTACTTTCCTTTGAAAGCACATCTGCAGAAACGATCACATCACCCTTGCCGAGTTTCATTACATTCACTCCAGCCGCAGTGCGTCCCATCTGACGTACATCACTTTCCTTAAAGCGGATTGACTGACCCTTTGCCGTGACGAGTGACATCTCATCTCCCTTTCCGACAAATTTTGCAGAGATAAGCGCATCACTATCCTTGAGCGTAATTGCTATGAGTCCACTACGACGCACATCCTTAAATGATGCTGCATCAGACTTTTTACCCACACCGTCGCGTGTCACGAGTATAAGTGACCAGTCACCCTGCCATTCTTCCTTGCGTACCGCGAGCACTGAAGTGACTTTTTCTTCCATGGTGAGCGCAAGGAAGTTCATAATAGACTTGCCTTTCGTCGCACGGCGTCCTTCGGGGATATCATACATCTTAGTTTGATACACCCTGCCTTTATCCGTAAAGAAGAGGAGGTCGCTATGCATTGAGGTAGTAAGGAGTGTGGTCACCACATCTTCTTCTTTTGTATCCAAATCCACCACACCCACACCACCGCGCTTTTGTGTACGGTATTCAGATGGGTTGGTGCGTTTTATGTATCCACCTTGGGTGAGTACGAGCACACTTTCTTCATCCGCAATCAAATCCTCCACACTGAGCATCTTTACACCACCTTTCACTATCTTGGTGCGACGGTCGTCACCAAACTTTTCAGCCACTTCAGCCAAATCAGTTTTAATGATGGAAAGCATCTTCTTGCGACTTGCGAGAATTGCTTGTAATTCCTTAATAAGTGCCTGCACTTCTTTCAATTCATCTTCAATTTTCTTTCGTTCAAGACCTGCAAGTTTTTGGAGACGCATATCGAGAATCGCCTGTGCTTGAATAGCAGAAAACTTAAACTCCTTCATAAGGCCCGCATGCGCGGTCGGCACGTCCTTTGAGGCGCGAATGAGTTTGATAATAGCATCGATATGGTCAAGCGCTTTTTTGAGTCCGAGAAGGATATGCTCACGGTCTTGTGCCTTCGTGAGATCAAACTGTGTACGACGACGAATCACCTCCTCACGGTGTTTGATGTATTCTTCTAAGATTGCTTTGAGTGACAGTGTCTGTGGCACACCATTCACGAGTGCCACCATGTTGTAGTGGAATGTATCTTCAAGTTGCGTGTGTTTGTAGAGTTTGTTGAGGACCGTTTGTGGCTGTGCACCAGTCTTTAATTCAACCACAACACGAATGTCGGTGGTGGACTCGTCACGCAAATCGCGAATACCCTCGATGCGCTTGTCGCGGACGAGGTCGGCTATCTTTACGAGCATGTCTGCCTTGTTGACGCGGTATGGAATGGAGGTAATGACAATCGAGAAATTTCCTTTCTTGTCTTCAATAATCTCTGCCTCACCACGTACCACCACTCCTCCACGACCATTGGCATACGCGTGTGCAATGTCTTTTTGATTGAAGGCAATACCGCCCACAGGGAAATCTGGCCCTTTCACAAATTGGAGCAAGTCATTCGTGGATGCTTCTGGATTCTCGATAAGGTGCTCCACCGCCGCAGCTACTTCACGGAGATTATGTGGCGGGATATTCGTCGCCATACCTACCGCAATACCCAACGTACCTGCAAGGAGCAGGTTTGGTACCGCTGCAGGGAGTACTTCTGGCTCTTTTTTCGTTCCATCAAAGTTGGGTCGCCAACTGACGGTATCTTTTTCCAAATCTCGGAGTAATTCTTCCGCGATTTTAGACATTTTTGCTTCAGTGTAACGATACGCAGCAGCACTGTCTCCATCGATAGAACCAAAGTTACCTTGTCCCAACACGAGGGGGTAGCGTGTATTGAAATCTTGTGCGAGTTTTACCATTGCGTCATATACCGACGCGTCACCATGTGGGTGAAAACTACCGAGTACATCTCCCACTACCGTTGCAGATTTTTTAAAACGGGCACCTGAGGTCAGACCATTGAGACGCATTGAGTACAGGATGCGTCTATGTACCGGCTTCAGGCCGTCACGCACATCAGGAAGCGCACGTTGCGTAATCACCGACATCGCATAGTCGAGATATGATGTGCGCATTTCACCCGTAATATCCTGCGTGATTACGTTTTGATGCCCCAAAATAGGCAATGCTTCCTGTTTCTTTGGGTCATTATTATCTCCCGCACTCGATGTTTTTTTCTTTGAAGGCATAGTATTAATTTCAGTGAATGGGTCCTAGTATATCAGATTATTCGGGTTTTTGGCTGGTAGTGGTGCCAATAAGTATTATCTTAGGTGGCGGGGCTGGCTCTACGGGTACAACTTCTATGGGAGTCGAAGTGGCGAGTAGAGGTGCTGATTCTATAGGGGTAGATGTCGCTTCGCTTGTGGTAGCAACTGAAAGTGATTCAAGAGCGAGAGAGGAAGTATTTTCTGTAGGAACCTCATCCAATATGGAATCCTCTGCTGGGTCGGATTCGGGCGAAGTCTCACTCTCAAGTTTCTCTTTCCACTCCATCAAACTTCCTAACTGATTTTTTGTTTCGCCAATCAACGAGTTGAGACCTCCTTCGCTTTCTTCGCTTTCTTCATTTGCGCGTTGTTGTTTGTCGACTGAAATCGTATCTCCTATGCGTGCAGGTAGTGTAGACACCCACACAAGCGCAATAAGCCCAGTCATTACACCCGCGGCCAACAGCGAAAACTGTGTCTTTGCGATGGGGTCTTTTTCTTGAACACGCTTGAATATGCCCATACATTAACTATTGAGTACGACAATAGACCCTTCCATTTCGGCAAGATCTTTTTTCTTGATGGTGAGTTTATCAAGTGGCTTTACAGGATCAACACCAAATTCCTTAAAAAAGGCCTTGAGCGCAGTATCAGTGTAATGCATGGGAATAATGCAGCTTGCTTCAAGTTTCGTAGCAAGTTTAGAAGCTGCGGGTACATCGAGCACATCTCCGCCACCTATGGGAACAAAGAGAATATCAATATCTCCGAGTTCACCAAGAATCTGCGGGTCAATAACACTGGTACCGAGTGTTCCGAGAAATACAATATTAATACCTTCAAGTTTCACTTGGTAAATAGTGTTGTATCGCTTCACATTTTCATACATAGTCTCTATACCGTAGCCACGCGCAGTCATTTCACCCACCTCGTATTCACCAGGACCATCAATGACAAAAGGTTGTTTCGAACCATATTCGAGTTCAGATACCCCATTAAAATCGGGATGATTGAGCGAAACGAGTGCTACATCAGCACCAAAACGAACAGGGGCAAGTTTAGATTTCTTTGAAATCGGGTCAAACGCAAGTGTCGTATTGCCAAACGACACCTTAAAACACTGACCTCCATGGTGTGTGATAATCATACCGCTCTATGATACTAGACAGCACCCTGATGCGCAAAGAAAAATCCCCCACCAAAAAATGACCGACATCGTAAGTCGGCCATATATATACTTTTTTGCCGACTTACGATGTCGGCATATAGTGGCTGTGGACGAAATCTTGTTTTTGTAGTACACTCCGCCCACCTTTTAAGGTAGAGAACACATATTCTTTTACAGAATATGTGTTCGAATTATTAGTTCTAACGGCATGCGGGTAATCCCACGTTCGAGCACACGGCTACGAGACATGGTTTGCGTGGACACCCATCGCCGAGATAACACAATTATGTCAGACGAAAAGTCGGTCTTAGACCGAATTGCTGCTGCAGTACGCGGTACTGTTGCTCCAGTAAAAGAGGCTGAGGAGCTTGACGAAAAGCAAGCAGCCGCAGAAGCCGCACGTATTAAAAGCCCCATGAACCAACTCGTCGAGGGTAGCCCAGTCCCGCCTAAGGACGGTGACCTTGTTGAGGGTAAGGTGTCCGCAATCGGACGCGCACGCGTATTTGTAGAACTCGTACCATTTGGTACCGGTATCATCTACGGCCGTGAGTACATGAACGCACGCGACATCCTCCGTAAGGTATCCGTGGGTGACACTATTGCTGCAAAGGTGGTAGATGCGGGTAATGAGGATGGCTATATCGAACTCTCTCTCAAGGAGGCTCGTCAGGCACTCATCTGGAGCGACGCTGAAGATGCGGTAAAGAAGCAGACTATCATGTCACTTCTCGTCAAAGAGGCGAACAAGGGTGGACTTATTATCGAATGGCAGGGTATCCAAGGATTCCTTCCTGCATCACAACTTTCTGCAGAGCACTATCCACGTGTTGAGGACGGCGACAAGGACAAAATCCTTACCGCACTCAATGACCTCATTGGTAAGTCACTCTCAGTAATCATGATTACTGCCGACCAAAAGGAAGGCAAACTCATCTTCTCAGAAAAGGGACCACAAGAAAAAGATGAGAAGGAGCAAAAAGTAAGCCGCTACAATGTGGGTGACGTACTCGGTGGTACTATCACGGGTGCAGTAGACTTTGGTGTGTTTGTAAAACTCGAGGAAGGACTTGAGGGACTCGTCCACATCTCAGAACTCGACTGGGGACTCGTTGAAGATACCCGTTCACTCTACAAAGTAGGCGAGCAAGTAAAGGTAAAGGTGATTGAGGTGAAGGATGACAAGATCTCTCTCTCAATCAAACAACTCAAGGAAAACCCATGGGTAAGCGCCGCAAAGAAATACCACAAGGACCAAGTCGTACAGGGTGTTATCATCAAGTACAACAAGCATGGCGCACTCGCCTCAATCGAGGAAGGTGTGGCAGGTCTCGTACATATTTCAGAGTTTGCGACTGAAGCAGAACTTCGCTCATCACTCTCACTCGGTTCATCATACGAGTTCACCATTACGCTCTTTGAGCCTAAGGAACAGCGTATGACCCTCGCGTTCAAAAAGAAAGCGTAGGCTAATAGACAAACGAACACAAACAAACAACCGGCGCCCTTTGGGCGCCGGTTGTTTTGTATCAGAACCTACAATAAATCGCTCATCTGAACGATTTTCTGTAGGTTGCATTTTTACATTTATGTTGTATAATACTTAAACTATCATGTGATAGTGTCACTCAGGAGTACGTCATGGCAATGACTGAAGCACGAAAAGGTGAAATCGCGTTACTCGTCCTCAAGATGCAGATGCGCAGAGATGGTTTCCGTATCGGAAAACACATTCAACGCGATATCGGAAACGAAGCGAAAGCAATCGGCATCCCAGTCGAAGAAGCGCAGGAGTTCATTGAAGGTGTTGTTCGTGAACTCGTCGAAGAAACGTTTCCAAAAAAATAATGCGTTAACTGACGACTAGGTGGACTTCGGTCCCTAAAAGGGTAATTGTTCCTCCCTACTCACGTAGGACAAGAACAGGATAAGAACCTCTCCTCTCGTCAATTTGCTCGCAACTCAGTGTTGCGGGCTTTTTTATTATCCCTTATTCACCTCCTGCATAGCATGTTCGACGCCTTTTTCGAAAATATGCACGAGGGCTTCGTCTACTTTTTTGCTTATTGCGCCCAGTTGCTCACGCTCGCTTTTACTGAACTTCCCCAAGACAAAATCTGAGAGTGCTTCGCCGAGGGGACGTCGTGCTTCCCCATCTAAAAAACTTTTTTGTGCGACGCCCACGCGAATACGCGCAAAGTTTTTTGTGGCACAGGTATCAATAATAGACTGTACGCCGTTATGTCCCCCTGCCCCTCTATCGTATGAAACGCGAATATCACCAAAGGGTAAGTCCACATCATCATGGACTACAACAAGCCGCTCCAAACACTCATGATCCTTAAGGAACCGCGATACCGATAGTCCTGAGTTATTCATAAATGTCATAGGGAGAAGCATTGCCACATCAGTATGCTCAATCACCCCTTCAGAAATAAGTGCTCGATAGCGAGTAGACTCTGAAAATGATGGGAGTTTTCGTTCCTCTACAATGACACTTAAAACCATCCACCCCACATTATGCCGCGTGTCGCGATATTCTTTCCCAGGATTTCCTAAGCCCACCACCGTAAACATAATGCTTTCAATAATACCATAGGTATCATGTTTCTATCGCGAAATATTGCACGCACAGAGCACACTCTTTCTCGCTTTTTTTCACAGGCCTTGTGTCAAACACAATGCACCGTTATAATGGTGTTCGAATCAATTTTATGGAGCGCATTCCCGAGTCACAACACACAGAAAATTCTACTCAAGATACTACTGTGCACGCTATTTCACACGAATCGGAAGAAAAAAAAGAAGGTATGGTGAGCGAGATTATTCGCTTCTCTCTCGTAGCCCTTCTTATTGTGCTTCCCATTCGACTTTTCATTGCACAGCCATTTATTGTCTCTGGTGCGTCGATGGAGGCGACCTTCTCTACAGGTCAATACCTCATCGTCGACCAACTCACCTACCATTTTGATGAACCCTTGCGGGGGGACGTTGTGGTCTTTCGCTACCCCAAGGACCCTTCAAAGTTTTTTATCAAGCGAGTCATAGGTCTTCCCGGTGACACCATTAGCATTTCTGGACACGATGTAACCATTACCAATAAAGAAAATCCTGGGGGTGTTCTTTTGGACGAGGCATATATACTCAGTATGAAATCAAGCACCACGCTAACTGAAACCCTTGGCGAAGGTGAGTACTTTGTCATGGGAGACAATCGCGATGCGAGTTCTGATTCACGAGCGTGGGGTGTCTTACAGCGAGACAATATTGTTGGGCGTGCATTCCTTCGTCTTTTTCCTATAACAAAGGTAGGTGTATTCCCTGGTGAGCACAATATTCTCAAAGAGAACAATATTACGAGCATAAAATAAGACTTCTATGACACAAAATGTAACTGTACCTGATTTCATTAAATCAGCCTCGCACACTGCCCATCATTTTGGTTTTTCTCCACTCGAAAAATTGAAGTCACATCCTGATTCTAAAAATTGCTCGGTTAAAGTTCAACACAAAACATCTGCACAAGACCGCAAAACTGATTCCTTAAGCGGTATGCTTACTTCCGGCATGTGCTCATACTTTGACGGTAAATTGAACGGCATTGAGGGACCATCTCTTTTTTATTCTGCAGAACAAGTACCACGTACAGGCGACATTGCAATCACCTTTCACGTACTCAATGTAAAAAAGAGCATAGCAGAAGCACTGCTTATTCAAACCATTCGCTCATTCCTTACTGACTTGGGCTTTGAAAAGCATTCAGTACGTATCAATTCTCTTGGTGACCAAGACTCGGTCACACGATACCTCAGGGACCTCACTACCTTCCTCAAGAAACGACTTGATGATATGCCCCCACAAGCACGTGAACTTATGAAGGACCACCCAATGTACGCACTCATGCATCTTATTGAAAAAGATCACGAACTCGTCCACAAAAGTCCTAATCCGCTTGAATATCTCACCGATGGCAGCAGAAAACATTTTCGGGAGATTGTCGAGTTCCTCGACATAAGCGGTACACCATTTGAAATAGACCCAAAGTTGGTAGGTCACCACGAATGTTATTCTGACGCTCTTTTTGCAATCGATCTCATGAATGAGGACAACGAAAAAATCAAAAACAGTCCACTCTACATTCGTGGTGGTAGATACAATACCTTTGTCACCAAAATGACCAAAACAAAAACCCCTGCAGCGGGCGCTGTGGTGATACTCACAGACAAAAAAGCTCCTGTACACATTCCTTCTCCACGCAACAAGCACAATTCCGAAATTTATCTCGTACAGCTTGGTTTTGGACCCAAAGTGAAGAGTCTTCTCCTTATTGAGGAACTTCGCCGTGCAGGAGTAAGTGTTCACCAAAACATTACGAGTGACTCACTCAGTGAGCAACTGAAAAATGCGGAGGCAAAAGACTCTCGCTATGCGGTCATTCTCGGGCATAAGGAGTTTATTGACGGAAACGTGATTGTGCGTGACCTAAAACTGCAAAATCAAAAAAACATACCGTTATGTGGAATAGCACTCCACCTCCGTGAATTACAAGACGCAACCTGCGTATAATAATTAAAACTGACCATTGGCTTGCGCTTGCAAAGCGGAGCGCACCATGGTATTCTCTCGCGACATATGGCAACCAACGTTCAAGTAAAGAAAAATAATCAGGAAAGCACTGCAAACCTTATTCGTCGCTTCACCAAGCGTGTACAGGGTTCGGGCGTACTCAATCGACTTCGCAAAGAGCGCTATTTCGCTCGAGGAAAGTCACCACTCGTCGTCCGCTCAAGCAGACTCAAGAAATTGGCCAACAAGGTCAACTACGAAAAACTGCTCAAGTTGGGAAAGATTCAAGAACCAGTCCGCGGTCGCAAATAAAAAAATCCTCACCTCCCGGTGAGGATTTTTGTTATGTGCGCCCGCGCCTCTCACACTCTCACACATCATGGCCGACATCGTAAGTCGACCATCTTATTTTTATTGACTTATGGGTGTATGCATGGCAATCTGTGCAACGGATTGCCTTTTGAAACCAAACCTTGGAGAACTGCCATGCATATTAACCTTTTTGATTTGCTTGATGATTACTTGATTGATCGTCTTTTTCAACCGATATGTGACCGCGTCCGAAAAATATTTGGATGGTCGAAACGAGTTCCTGTTGCAACAATGAAGTTTTTGATGATAATTGGAATCATTCCAGTGTGCGTAACGGCAATCATCAGAGATCATGCATTCTCTATATTTATTGGCGTAATCACACTTCTCTGGATTATGAACCAGTCATGGCTCATCTTTACACTCATTAAGGACGAGATACATGATGGAAAATCGGAAGGAAAAGGGGGTAGTAGTATTCTTGATGGATGGAGAGTTATTGGAAGAGGGTTTAGAAAAGCAACTCTTTTGCTTTCCGTGTTCCTCTTTCCTTTTGTCCTTGCGGGCATAGCGACACCCGAAATGAGTCACGTATCTCTCTTCTACGGCATAGGATTACTCGCAAACCTCGGTGATGATTTCTTCAAAGCATGTACCGACCTCCCCAAGGGGAAAAGTGTATTTGCACGTATGAAGGAATGGTTTCGAAATCATTCTTTACGACCCGTACCACAAACTTCCTGAAAACGGGAAATTACATGAATGGCTTCTGCAGTTACTGCGGAAGCCATTTTTATTTGTGAGTACCAGCGTGATACACTACTCGTATTATGTTGTACCTGTCACACAGTGCGCGCACCTTTCCCACCCTTCCCTACGAAGAAATGAAAGACGCGATTCTTGGCAAGAAGTATGCGCTCTCGCTCACTTTTATTGGAAAGGTGCGCGCACAGTCTCTCAACAAAACCTACCGCAACGCCACCTACGTACCCAACGTCCTTTCATTTCCACTCTCTGATGCTGCGGGCGAAATATACATTGCACCTTCAGTTGCCGAAAAGGAAGCATATAAATTCTCTCTTTCACCCAAAGGATACGTAGGGTACCTGTTTATCCACGGGTTACTCCATTTGAAAGGGTACCCTCATGGGGCTACAATGGACAAAGCAGAGAAAAAATTTGTTTCTAAATTCAATTTGAAATAATGATTATCTCTCTGAGGCACCGACCAACAGCCGCGTTTTTTATATGAAACAACTCTATGTAACAGGAATCGATGTTGGCACGTACCACGTGAAGGTGGTTATTGCGAGCAACACTCCCGAATCAAAAGGGGTTCCACAAATCATCGGCACCGGCTACGCCGAGAGCCGTGGTCTTCGTAATGGCTACATCATCAATGAAAGCGACGTGGTAAGAAGTGTCCGTAATGCAGTCGCACAGGCCGAAAAAGCCAGTGGTATAAAAGTGAAGCGAGCATATATCTCTATGGGGGGCATTGGTCTTGATGAAATCCACGCCCATGGCGAAGCTATCACCTCTCGTGCCGACTCAGTCATTACTCAGGCGGACATTGATAAGGCAGTTGAAGCAAGTGAAGAGCACATTAAAGACCGCATCCCGAATCGTAAAATCATCCACGCCATTCCTCTTCATTTCACCGTCGACAACGAAAAAGTGCACGGGCGTCCCCATGAACTTAAGGGAACCAAACTTGAAACTGATGTTCTCTTTATTACTGCATTTGAGCAACACCTCAACGACCTTGTCTCCGCTATTGAAAGTATTGGTATCAAGGTAGACGACGTCATGGCCTCACCTCTCGCAGGAAGCCTTGTGATGCTCACCAAGGCTCAGAAACGCGCCGGGTGCGTCCTTGCCAATATAGGTGCCGAAACAGTCTCTATAGTCGTTTTTGAAAACAATACTCCCACTTCCCTCAAAGTCTTCCCTATTGGTTCAAATGATATTACAAACGACATCGCGCTCGGCCTCAAAGTCCCTCTCGACGAAGCTGAAAAATTAAAACGTGGTGGCATGACCTCAATTCCCTATTCAAAAAAGAAACTCGACGAAATTATTTCTGCTCGTCTTATTGATATTTTTGAACTCATTGATGCTCACCTCAAAAAGATGAAACGCGACGGTCTTCTCCCTGCAGGAGTTATCCTCACCGGTGGTGGCTCCGGTATCACGACCGTGCAAGACCTTGCACGTGCATCGCTTCGTCTCCCGTCAAAGATTGCTACCCTCGACCCTGGCCAAAACGGCAAGGTGCGCGACGCCTCATGGGCAGTCTCGTATGGACTCTGTATCTGGGGAATGACGGGTACCGAAGAAGAAAGTGGTATCAATCTCGCACGGAACACAGGAGGTAAATTCTTCAACTGGCTCAAACAATTCCTCCCCTAGCCTCACTCTCAGCCACTTTTTTACCACATTTATGTAAAATGTGAATCACACGAAACACAATACTGTCAATATAGTGACAGATATTTTTATGCACTGTATGATAGGCATACATTATTAGAGGAGGAGGTTTGGTGTAAGAAATTATATGGAACAAATTAAAACAGACGTTGAGTCATTCGCTCGGATACGCGTAGTAGGTGTCGGTGGTTCTGGAAACAACGCCGTTAATTACATGATTGGGGCAAAGGTGAAGGGAGTCGAGTTTATCGCTATCAATAGCGACTCACAAGACCTTCATCATTCACTCGCAAAAAAGAAAATCAACATTGGTAAGAATCTTACCCGTGGTCTTGGTGCAGGAGGCAATCCCGACATGGGTCGTCGTGCTGCTGAAGAGACACGTGAAGAAATTGCAAATGCAATCAAAGGTTCCGACATGATCTTCATCACCGGTGGTATGGGTGGTGGTACTGGTACTGGTGCTGCACCGGTGGTGGCAAAGATTGCGCGCGAGACAGGTGCACTCACCGTGGGAGTAGTAACCAAACCTTTCCTCTTTGAAGGACAAGAGCGTATGCGCCTTGCGCTTCAGGGTATCGAAGATCTTAAAAAAGAAGTAGACGCACTCATCACTATTCCGAACGACCGACTCCTCGCTATCGTCGACCGCGAGACGAGCGTCAAGGCGGCATTCGAACTCTGTGACAATGTACTCAAGCAAGCAGTGGAAGGTATCTCAGACCTTATCACCATGCCAGGTATCATCAACGTAGACTTCGCCGACATTCGTTCCGTCATGGAAAACGCAGGTTCTGCACTTATGGGTGTTGGACTTTCTACGGGTGAAAAACGCTCGGAGGAGGCAGCACGGGCAGCCATCAATTCTCCACTCCTCGAAGTCTCTATTACGGGCGCAAAGGGAGTACTCTTTGCAATTGCGGGAGGTGATGACCTTGGTATGCTCGAGATTCAAGATGCAGCACGCATCATCACCGAGTCTATTGACCCTCATGCAAAGGTTATCTTTGGTGCTATCAAAGACGAAAAACTGAAGAAGAATGAGGTGCGTGTAACTGTAATTGCTACAGGATTTCCTGAGTCAGACACGGGACACCATCTGCCCCATGTGCGCATGACAAACGAACGAAAAGCGCCAGAATCTATTCCCGAGGAAAAACTAGAGACACGTGGTCGCATTTTCAATTCGATAAGTGCTCCACGAACTCAGGAGCCAGTTCCTGTCGCTTCGGAGCCGACTATGACACGCGAAGAATCTCGCCCACAAATACAGCAACAATCTCCCGGACAACGTGAACCAAAACCCATCGACGCCATCGACGAAGAGAACGATGACGATTGGGGCGCAGTTCCAGCATTTTTGCGCAGATCCAAACTTAAATAAGTTTGGATTGCACAAAAATGTGGAACTGCGGGCCGGAGCGATATGAGTCGACCCTTCCTAGGGCGACGAAACAGCGAGGCGGGATCGCGAACACTTAGTAGATTTTGAACGTAGTGAAAAAATATACTTAGTGATTTGTGATCGGTTCCTGCGTTTCCCTATCTTGTATTCACTACCATATTTCTAAAATTCAAATCCCGCGCCATCAGCGCGGGATTTCTTTGGTTTTGCACATTATTCCACAACACACACATTCCCCGGACATGCCGGCTTATACTCAGGCATTTTCACCACACCGTGTGCAAGCAGAAAATTATATATCCTGCATCCCACACAAATACCAAAACTTGTCTCGAGAAACATAAACGTTAAACAGAGCATACAGATACTGAGATTAATAGGACCAGTGACACCAAGTATCCATACGAGGAGAACCATGGTACCCGAAAGCACGAGACCAATACTCCATGCAAATCGCTTCTGAATTGCACCTACGTATTCAGGCTCTTGTGCACGAACTATCCAATTTGCAATGATACTAATAGGGGAAAAGCGTGTCCCAATCACCACCTTCATCAGAAAATCAATAAAGAAAAAAAGTACTACGTACTTGAGATACACATACTCCTTTACGTAAAACGCTTGCATAAAAGAAAAAAACCAAGGACAAACATAATACCCGCACCCGCGCGTGTCGCTCTTTCATTAAGTACCGGGTATGGTGCTGGCTTCCTATAGATAGTGAGTCAAGGAATTATTTTGCGTATGTAAAAAATCCTTTTGACTTGAGTGATGCTTTGTTCATGTTTTTGCAATAAGTAATTTAATAAGTTGGCGCATGGTATCGGTGTCTTTATCTTGCATACACCCATCTAGAGATGTTTCCAGATACACCCGGACGAGTGCGTCTACCGACCCTTTCACTGCTAGTAATTGGGGAATAACATTCTCACACGTATTCCCTTCACCAATGGAGGTCTCGAGACTCACCATTTGTCCACGCACACGTCGTATGCGATTCTGAATTGCTTTCATATTTTTCTAGTATACCCCCCTCGGGTATACATGTCTACCCTCGCATGCTATGCTATGCGCATACAATAATTTTAAGTTTTATGTACGATCTCATCATCATTGGTGGAGGCCCGGCAGGTATTTCAGCTGGCATCTACGCGTCACGCAAACAACTCAAGACACTTTTTATTACAAAAGAATGGGGTGGACAAAGTGTTGTGTCTTCAGAAATTCACAATTGGATAGGCACAATAGCAATCTCGGGAGCCGACCTCGCAAAAAGCCTTGAAAACCATCTCAAAGCGTATGCCAAAGAGTGCGTCACCATCATGCCCGGTGTTACCGCTTCACACATTGCAAAAACGGAAACTGGCTTTACGGTAACGACAAGCGATGGGGCGGTACACACGAGTACCACCGTACTTATTGCAGCCGGTTCTTCCCGCCGTAAACTCACCGTACCGGGTGCAGTTGAGTTTGACCAAAAAGGTCTCACGTACTGTGCAACCTGTGACGGCCCTATGTTTAGTGGTATGGATGTCGCAGTGATTGGTGGTGGGAACGCTGGCTTCGAGACAGCCGCTCAACTCCTCGCATACACAAAGAGCGTCACACTGCTCAACTCTGGCGATACGTATAAGGCAGACCCTATCACGGTAGAAAAGGTGCTCGCTCATCCCAATATGACAGGTATCTTGAACGCTCAAACCACCGCAATTCTCGGAGATGGATTTGTAAACGGACTCACCTATACGAATGCACTGGGAGAGTCACACACACTTCAAGTCGGCGGTATTTTTGTAGAAATTGGTATGCTTCCTAATACTGATTTTGCAAAAGACATCATCGCACTTGATGTATACAACCGTGTCACCATAGACCCTTGGACTCAGCGTACCAGTGTTGAGGGTATCTGGGCCGCCGGCGATTGCACTAACGTTCACTACCACCAAAACAACATCTCCGCAGGAGATGCCGTAAAGGCACTTGAAGACATTTATGTGTATGTGAAGACTAGGTAGTTTTTCCTACTTTAAAAACCAGACAGAGAAAAACCGCCAACGGCTTGGCGGTTTTTCTTAATACAACGTAGAGCATGTCTTCTGGGCCTTCAAGCGTACTCTGTTACGAGCACTAAATATGTGAAGAAAAACACCACACCCAGAAGACCTCTCTAGTGTCCCTCTTTCACTCTTCTCCGTCAATACCAAAAATCAGTCAGTAAAATTGCTTTATAATAAGCCATTCTGTGTATATCCGTGTGAATAAACACGTGTATAAACATACGTACAATCCTGTGTATAGAGAGGTCTTTTAGAGAGTAAAGAGTGTACCAATGAAAAATGCTACTGAAGCAGCCATACTGCCGACCACAACTACTTCAAGCACCGAATACACGGGATGCGTACCCACCACTTTCCATTTAAACATTCCAAGAATTATGAGTGCAATAAGTGCACCGAGTGCAGAAAACTGAAAGACTGTGTGAGGATCAATTGAACCCATCACCATAAATGGCACCAGTGGCACTAAGCCAAATGAAATAAAGGCAGTGAATGTAGCGATACCGGTGTACACAGGACTTTCACCCATAGGGTTTGCCACTTTGAGTTCGTTACTCACAATAAAATCCACCCAATATGGTTCGTTCCGACGAAAAATTTCGGTGAGTGCTTGCGCATCTTCTTCCGAAAATCCTTTTCCCATGAGGGCAAGCTTGGTCTCGCGTGCCTCTACACTTCCATTTTCTGTCGATTCACTTTGCTCACGCTTCCAAAGATTTTTATAGAGCCCCTGCTCCGAGCGTACTGCAAGAAAATTTCCCAAACCCATAGAGACTCCGTCTCCAAAAAGATTTGCAAGACCAAAGAGAAGCACCATCATAAAAGAAAGTTGTGTGGTGGTATCACTCGAAAGTGCAGCGCCTGAAAACCCAGCCACCACTGCAAAGGTAGTAATGATACCGTCTATCGCACCATAGATTACTTCCTTCAAATATGAGGAAAGTGGTGAGCGCTTATGCGCAGATTTAATATGTGCCTCCGCCCTTTTCAAACGAGTACTGCGTAACATGCGTATATCATAGCATGGAGGGTGTGATGGACTGGACGCGAGAGGGGGGATTCGAATCTTTTCGTTCACTGGAACGCGGCACAGATTCTGTTCAGGTTGTATGATAGTTTCTCCTTGCAGTCGAAACTTTCGACAACCTTTTCGAATCCCCCGCGTAAGCTCCCCCGGAGCTTACTCTCTTCCGCCAACAAAATATGCCCCTTGCGGGGCTATTTTGTATTGGCAGGCATCGTAGGTTCAGTATCAGAGCGGTGAGATGATGTAAGGATATTTGAGGATTGTTTTAAGAGTTGAAATGAGGTATGTGGGTTGGAGTATTTAAATCCTTTCACTGGGACTTGGAACTGTAGCGGCATGTGCTTCAACTAATTCAAAAGTGTATAAACCGTCTTCGTCCTTAAAAAATCTTGCCATAGATGGTAATTCCTCATCGGAAAGCTTTGTGAATTCTTTCGTACCGTAGTTATGATACTGGCCCATAAGATATTCAATCCTGCCCGAAGTGATACCAGGAATCTGTCTCTTTATATTCTCTCCCATCGGATGCTGTTCGTCAGGTTCATTATCAAAAGTAATCGGTTCAGTCTTCGTGTGAAGATTTCCTGCAACTACGAGAGTCGGTACGTCTGAAAGATTGTTGAGAATATTTTCCGCCATAGCCGCATCTCGCGCATTCCATCCGTATCCACCAGAACCTCCGTCAAAACAGACAAGTCCTTCAAGCATTCCTTCGGACTTAAGCTTCTTAAGGAGAGCAAAGTGGCCTGCGGTGATGCGTCCATCCGGACTATCCTTAATAGCATCAAAATCAAGCTCTCCCGATTGCAGATACCTTTCAGCGACTGTTTTAAGCTCTGGCTCCCATTCTAGGGCAAGTTGGCGGAAGCCGAATTTCTTGAACAGTGTGTAAATTACATCTGCATTCTCTTTTACTCCGTGCATTTCGCCCAAGATGAACAGTTTGGTGTTTCCTATACTCTCCGCAAGTTCTTGAATTGACTGTTTATCAAATATGGTGGGAACTTCTTCAACTAAAACGGAAGAAATCGTCTCAATAAATGAGTTTTTATCACCTTCCAGATTCCTTTCTTGTTTTGGCTTTTCAAACTTTTCCATGACTTAATTTTAGCTCAGATCAAGCTTTTTAGGTACTCGGGTCTGCCGATACTAAGTTCTATTGGCGGAAGAGGGGGGATTCGTCCTGACGGTCACTAATTCGCTGACGCTCATAAGTGCCGCGGGACACGACTCGCCGGCCCAGAGGGGCCCCGGCTCCGTCGTTCGAATCCCCCCTCTTCTCGCAACATGCAACAAACCCAATGCTTTCGCATTGGGTTTGGCAGTTGCGGAAGAGGGGGGATTTGAACCCCCGATCGAGTCTCCCCGATGCCGGTTTTCGAAACCGGTGCACTAAACCACTATGCGACTCTTCCAAATGTATGAACTATTAAACTAGCATTTTTTCCAATTTTTCGGTAGTATAGCGAGGTTCGGATTGTATTGTCCCTTACTAGGACGAACGAGGTGTCATGTAGGAGTTTTACTCATACTTGCACCGAGTGACGTCCTAGCAAGCTCTGCTTGCAGGGACTGTACACCTTGTCGATATTTTTCTTCAGCTCACGCCTTGAAAAATATCAGGCAAGGTCTTGCGAAAGTCCCCCAGACTTTCTCACCCATCGTCATCGACGATGTGGCCGTACAAAATTCAAAGAATTTCGTCCGGCCCCATCGTCTAACGGTGGCCAGAAATTAAAGAGCGCAAGCGATTATAATTTCTGAGTGGCCTAGAAGTTACTGAGCGCAAGCGACAATAACTTCTGGTCTGCCTACTTTTTCTTTCAAAATGAAAAAGTAGGCCAAGTCACTTTTTCTTCTTCCCAGAAGAAAAAGTGACGCACACGGCAAGACTAAAACTACAATGATGCAAAAGGTACATACGGCCCCATCGTCTAACGGTTAGGACATCAGGTTTTCATCCTGGAAATCGGAGTTCGATTCTCCGTGGGGTCACATCCAGAGATTTATCATCTCTATTCTCATCACTTACCTTGAAAAACAAGGATATTTTAGGTGTTCCACTAAGTACTTCTTTGTAGGTCGGAAACTCCAAGAATAGTATCTTGTAAATTGCCATCTGTTCGGCATAACTACTTATATCTAGGAACATATCTATAGGGTGTTCCATTAGATTTTTTGAGTACTCTAAGAACAAGGTGACTTCTTCGTAACTCAACTCAATTTTCTTCCTTTCACCCTGCACTTGTCGTAAATCCATACTTAGTCTTTCAAAATCCCTCTCCATCTCGTCTTTCACCAACTCAGAGTTTGATTTCTTGATTGCAGTCAGCGTTTCTCTCAGTTCAGATTGGATTCCTGTGATTCTCTGGTTTATTACAATTTGAGTATCAAGCGATTTCTCCTGTTCTTGTTTATGTTTATGAGTAAGGACTTTTTTTAAGATAGAATGGTACTTATCACTAAACTTAATTTTACTCAAAAAGGTCATCATTGCCTTATCAACCTCACTTTGAGGTTTCCCGTAATATTTATGTGTACGGCTACAATGATAAAAAGAATATTTCTCCTTATTTTTGCTTGTCGATGGACTTGCTAAAAAAGGTTTTTTACAGACATCGCACAAGACTACATTCTTAAACAGGTAATCTTTACGGAACTTCTGTCTTCTCTTGAGTATTTTCTCAGGGTTTAAGTCGTAAAAGAGTTTGATTTTGTTTTCTGGTAATTCCTCAACATACACTTTGCCCTTGTTGGCTTGATTAAACTTCTCGATGCTAACCAATCCCTTGTATTGGGTCTTTGTGATTATTTTCTTTTTTTGAATCTTGCCCCAATTCTCAATATTGACTCCGCAGTAGATAGGATTTTTCCTGTACTTCTGCATTTGCTTGATTGTAAGTTTATTGCCTACTTTTACACCGATTATTCTTTTGTCACCCTTTTTTCCATTCCAAAGTTTCCTATCTCTTGATTTGTAGCCAAGCGAGTTTATGTGGTCTACGATTTCTTGTTCTGTTAAAACTCCCTCAACGGTTTTATCAAAAAGAGCAATGATTTGAGGTGCTTCCTGCTCGTGTGGAAGTTGTATTGTTTTTTGCTTTCCGTCATTAGCAAGAATAACGACATTTTTATAACCATAATTAGCTTCTCTTAACTTGAAGCCAAGACTAGCTCTTGAGAAGCTCGTGTTTACAGTTCTAGTAAGGATATTTGCAACATCTTCTTTGCCCATCTCTGCAAGCAGTATTTCAGTGATACGACTTGGGCTCTTATTACTCCAATCAAAGGAAATGCCAAGATGTTCAAGAGTGTTTGATATTGGCTGGATTATATTTTGACTATCACGAAGTTCAACACCAAGACTTGCTAATTGGCTTTTTATTAAAAGATATTCTTCACTACCAGAGCGAGTACTCCTATCAATCCTGTTTATAACAAAATACTTTATTTTGTTAGGATTTTTCTTAATTAAATCAATCAGTTCATTATATTTTGGTCTTTTTGCTACTTCAACTTTTCTACCAGTAAAGATTTCTCTACTTACTTTCCCATCAGGAAAAAGAGTCCAGTGATTATTCTCGATATGACGCTCAATAGCTTTTATTTGATTCTCTAAGCCGTCACCCTTAAGCTGACTAGGGTCACTGATTCGAGCATATCCAATTGCGTAGATGGGATGGGTCATCGCAGTTATATTTTAGCATTTTTTATTTCTGATTTAGTACTTTCTGTTCAATCCATTTTTTGTAAGCAAAGTTTGCAAAGCTTGTAGAAATACGAAAAAGAGACTCAACTTCTTTTTCTGGAAGATTTTTTATATCGTCTGCACAAAGTTTTTTGAACTCCTCCAAGGTCATTGAAGTAGTGTGTGCTACTTCTAATGCTATAGAGATACTGGAAATGACTAGATTAGTTTAATCCAGTAAGTGCTTGTTTGCCTCAGCTATTGAACGAATGGAGCCATTACTTAGTTTATTCTTAAATAGTTTTTGAACAAACAAGCAGATGATTTTCTCTTTTGCTTCTACCGCACTATATCTGTAGATATCCTGTAGATTTCGCTCAAAACCAAGCTCGATTGCTTGTTTTTTAAGTTGTGTCATTTCAGTGAAATAAAGCGTGGTCACAACCTTGTCTCTAAGTTCGTATTTTTTAGGTTTTAGGTTTGGTAACTTCATTTTACCGAAAGTCTGCTCCTGCTTCTTGAGAATGTTTCTTGAGTTTTGAGCAATAAAATCCTTGAGATTTTTTATTGAATTATTTGTACCAAAACGGATATAGATACCTTTAGGCAAAGCAATATTATTTTTAGTGAATCCGTTTGGTAAACTGAAGACTTCACATCCATAGATGTTAAAGATTTCTCGTGATTTTTCTAATGGATAACCATAGATGAAATACTCAGTCCAAAAGTCCACAGAAGACTCGTCTTGGCTAATGAGCGTATCAAACAGCTCTGGATACTTAATGAGCAATTTCGCTCTGTAGAGTGCCATATTTTGGCATATACGATGTATGTCGTGTTTAGTCAGGTCAATCTGTTCAGTTCTTAGTCCTCGACTTGGTAAGCCAGCCCTAATACGCAAAAAACCAGCGAGTTTTCTGTTTGCTGGTTTGTTTAATATCTGAAGAAAACCTGTAACTTGAGACTCAGCTTTTGACATACTGATATTCTAACAGTTTCGGTCTCAAATCTTAATTCTGAAAAAATCTCAGAAAAAGAAAGATTATTTGAATGCCAATAAATAACACCGCCCCGCCAATGATTAGACCAGCAAAGCAAGCTGATAAGAAACCTATTATTTCAGCAAGATTAAAAAATGCCGTAACAATTTTGTGTGCAAGTGCTTCCATATTTATCGCCAAAACATCAACTGCTTAAAAAAGCCAACCACTTTCTGCACAAAATCCTCTTGTGGTTGCTCTGGCGTAGGTATTTCTTCAACCACTGGAAGTTGAGTAACTGGAGTTGTTGTAGGAGCCACTAAAACCTCCGACAGTTCTTTTGGCTCAGGTGGAGCTATATCAGGCGTCACAAGTGGTTTTTGAGCTATTGCGGGTGATACCACTGACACCTCCTTTGGAAGCGACTCAAGATACTCATCGTGCTGTGCTGTACCCTCCTTTCCGTTCGGGTATTTTTGGTAATACAGAACCGCAATTCTGTCAGAAATATCAGGTCTGCTCGCTTTTATTCTCCCAAAGAAGTCTCTGGCGTCTGCGAGGGATAGTGAATCCATATAGACAAATCCTTCGTAAATATCAGCATCAGTGAATACCTCAGGGGTACTGTATGACTCCATCTGCTCATCAAGGAGCTCTTGATATTCCTCAATCTGTGAGAGGTTTTGCTTTTGTAACTCTAGGATTTGCTGACGTAATTTTTCAGCCTCTTTCTCAGCTTTTGCAAGAGCAGAGACTTCTGACGAGTGCTCATCTTTCTCGTCTTCAAGTTCACTTATTTGGGCATCGTACTTTGCATCAATCTCAGCAAGCTTGGCATCGAGTTGATTCCCGATACCATAGCTTCCGTACAGTCCCGTAACATATCGCTTCTCCGTATCACGCTCTGCTTCAAGTGCTTTAATACGAGCATTGATAGTATCGACTGAAACCTGAGGACTGTTTGCGATTTGTGCCTCAAGCGTTTGGAGTCGATACTCCAGAGCTGAGAGTGCTTCATTCTGCTTTATCCCTACATCAGCAGGGAGATAGTTGTAGTCGGTGGCGTGTGCTACTGAGAAAAGACATAGGAAAAGTAATGTCGATATTGAAAAGGTTGTTTTTTGCATAGGGATGGGTTTGCAATTTAGGCAGGAACATAAAGCTCCCCGCCAGTGATGCCTTGCGACACCTGTACCTGTTTCCAGATACAACCCATCCCTGAGTGCTCTGACGAGGAGCTTTATATCAGGGATGGGTTTTATTTGTACCGTATCTTGCCGAGGCAAGACCTTAGGTAACTATGTTGTGGCTGGTAATTTTATTTCATCTGTGGATTGATAATATCAAAAAATCCCGCTATAGACCAGCTTATTTTCTGCTTTATTTTTTACTACATACGCTCAATCACCCTATCTGCAATTGCACTGTAGTCAAATCCAAATGCTGGAAAATCAGAAACTGGCTCTTTTTCAAAATGTGGGTCTAACGAGAAGTCTTTCTTGAACTTACGCTCAAGAAGCCACGCATTTGCTTTCCAGTCCTTTTCACCTGCTTTTTCTATTTTCTTCATCATCTTACGCTTGTACTCGATTGCTTTTTGACCCATCTGCTCCGAAAACTCCGATTTTGTACGCTTCCAATTACACAAAGTATCCTCGTTAATACCAGCGAGCATAGAAGCATCTCTTTGAGTCATTCCATCACCTAGGGCTTCGAGAATGATTGCGACCCTCTCAGGGGTCATTTTATAGGGTTTAGGGGCTATGTCGTTCATAGAGTAACCACTGGTTATCTGATAATGAACGATTTAGTTTTGGCTTACTTTTATTATAGCAAATACGACCTCAATAATGTTAAACTTTAAGGGTTATGGAAATTAAATTATTTTTTGGGATAGCATCATCTATTCTTGCTGTTGTGTGTTTCGCCCCTTACATAAGGGACATTTTGAAGCGAAAGACTGAGCCACATACATATTCGTGGCTTGTATGGACAATCTTGCAGACAGTTGGCGTTATGGCACAACTGAAAGAGGGTGCTGGATACGGGGCTTGGGCTCTTGGGATTGGTGCTGTATTTTGTTTTGCTATCTTCCTACTCTCTTTCAAATATGGAACAAAGAACATTTCAAAGTTTGATGGATTTTGTCTCCTCGCCTCACTCGTTGCTATCGTCATTTATTTCACTATTGAAAATCCTGTGTGGGCGATTATAGCTGTATCGCTCATAGACTTCGTAGGTTTTTTACCTACTTTCCGAAAGGGTTATCAAGAGCCATTTACAGAGACAGCAAGCACTTTCTTAATGAGTGGAACTGCAAATGTTTTGAGTATTATTGCTCTCCAAAACTATAATGTGACAACTGTCCTCTATATCGGAAGTCTCTTTTTCACAAATATGTCTTTTGTATTGATGATTGTAGCCAGAAGAAAGTTACTTAAAAAGTCCGTATGAGTTCCTTAAACGTAAAGCTTGTTGTTTTTGTACCTCTTACACATACCGATATTGTGCGTACTGCTTTAGGTGAGGCTGGTGCTGGAAAAATTGGAAACTATGATTTTTGCTCATTCTCCACAAGAGGAATTGGACGCTTTCAGGGTAACGAAAAAACAAATCCTAGTGTCGGTACAGCTGGAGTGTACGAGTCAGTGGAAGAAGACCGAATTGAAGTTTTAGTGCCTAGAGCAATTCTCAAAGATGTTATTGACAGAGTCAAAGCAGTACACCCTTATGAAGAAGTGGCTTTTGATATTTATCCATTAGAAGACTTTTAACTATGTCTGTATCACCATTAGATACAGCATATAATCGCCTAGACGAGGCACACAGAGCTTGGCACACTGCACTTGATGGTTATCATCGAATTGACGATTTTCGAGCTGGAATAAATACAGCAATTCAAGCACTCAGAAACCTCACTTTTGCACTCCAGAAGCAGAAAGATAACTTGCCTGACTTTGATATTTGGTACGCTGGTTGGCAAGAAAAAATGCGAGTCAATCCGATACTCAAAGAGCTTCACGAGGCTAGAAATGTCATTGTAAAACAGGAAGATTTGAAACTTCATAGTGTCGCCACCGCAAGAACAAAAGGTTGGATAGATTTTCAGAAAATGGCTTTTACTTTTGACCCAACTAAAGATAGCTATGATGTCGCACAAGGCTTCTACAATACTTTCGCAAGGCACTTGCCAGTTGCGGAGGAAATTAAAAGTAGGCTCGTATTTGAGTTTGAAAGAAAATGGGTCTATGACAAATTACCTGAGTACGAACTACTCAATGCAATTACTCAGGCATACTATTTTTTCTCTGAAATGCTCGTTGATGCAAGTCAAAGATTTGCTTTACCACAAAGAGAAAATCATAGTACTGGAGACTATTGCTCTGGCGAGCTGAATGACAAAAATCTATTGAAATGTATGGTGCTTACGCAACAAGAGCGTTGCTTAATTTTTAGTTTTGAAGATGGAGCAACTATCAAGGCACATACTGAAAGTATTCAACGTGACTCTGTTCATCTTGATAAAGTCCGTGAAAAATATGGTGACGAGTGGAAATCAGAAGCAACCCTCTCCCTGTTAGATGGTTTATTTCCTACAGAGTACCCATTTTCTCAAATGAAGCTTTTTGCCCAAGTAGCAGTGAGTAATCTCAAAAAAGACAAATATCTTGTTCCTACTACTTTTATTTTTAAGGGAATTGACGATGTTCCTGTAGTTATAGCCCATCCATTTCAGAATCAGGAACAAAAAGTGATGACAATGGATTTGATTTCTAGTTCAATCATTAAGAATAATGGGAAGTTCGTGCTCACCATAGCTGAAGTTTGGCAGTATGATTTCAACGATGGAAAGCCACTGATACCAACTCACGAAAATACGAATGGGGCAAAAGATATATTTGATATTTCCTGCATTTCATCAGAAAAGTTAAAGGTGATACACATACCTTTCCACAAAAATATCTTCGGAAAAATCATATTTTCAGAACCTACAGTTGAAGATGTATCAACTGACGAACATACGCACTACATACTTCAGCCACTTATTGATGCACTCAAACAGGTTAGTAAGTAGTTCTACTACCTATCTGTTTGGAGTTTGCTGAAGCAAGATTTGTTAATTGAGCTTAATTTGCTACACATTCTCTATCTGCAAGAAGCTTGAGTTGTAGGCTTGGACACCAGTACAAGATTTCTTGCCACCTAATAACCTCATCCTGTAAGGTGTTCCAGTCAAGGCTCTGTAGGGTCATGCAAGCAATCGCCGCCTTCGGGCGGCTTTTGCATGACCCCACGAGTAAACAGTTTGGGAGACTGTTTACGGGAGAATCGAAGCTGATACCTACCACCAATTTCTATGACACCTATTTCTGCATGCTTACCGTATATTGTACACCTGTTACATATACGGTAAGTGCTTTTTTAGTGCATAAAAAAATCCTGGGGTGCGCCCATGCACACATTACAACATTATTGTCCCTGTCAGATTTCCAGGTATAATACGATAATGAAAATAACTAATCAGACTATTATTGTTGGTATTATTGCTCTCCTTATTGGTGGTGTTGGTGGGTACACTGTTGCAGATAGAGATATGTCATACGGGCAAAGACATGACGGAAAAATGTCAGAAAATAGTCCCATGGGGATGCATCGTATGCACGACAACACGATGATGGATAATGATGACCCTGATATGGGCAGTATGAGTCAAATGGACCACATGATGGCGATGATGGTCGATAGCGAACGTGAGTTTATAGAAGGAATGATACCCCATCACCAAGAAGCGGTTGATACTGCGAAGGAGGTTATCGCACGTGGTGGCTCTACCCCCGAAATCAAAAAACTGGTGGAGAATATTGTGGTAGCTCAAGAAGTAGAAATCGCTGAAATGAAGAATTGGTATGAGGAATGGTTTGGAGAAAAGTACGCAGATAATGGAAAATACATGCCAATGATGCGTGAATTAAAAAACCTTTCAGGAGCGCAACTCGACCAAGTTTTCCTCGAGGATATGATTGGGCACCACATGGGAGCAATCATGATGGCTCACAGTGTAGAGCCATACATCACCCATAATGAGATTACAGAACTTACTGAAGCAATAATCTCCTCTCAATCAGCAGAGATTGCACAGATGAGAAAGATGCTCCAAGGACTATAAGAAAACTACCTAGTTCATCAAAACCAAGGTTAAACCTCGGGCTAGCCCGAGGTTTAACCTTTTGCTGGAGGGCTCTGTACATGATGCACTCTATGTGCTCTACTAGTGACTAGTAGCACTTTTACAATCATTCAAGGAGCATTGCCGTGAGCAAAAAAACTAGCGAGCATGAACTCGAGCCGTATGCAGAAAGAGCATCGATTTATATATTTCAAGGAGATGCTAGAAAATTTAAACTTCTGAAACCCGCGGAGGAATATGCACTGGCAATAGAAAACCAAAATGGAAATAAAGCGGCGCGAGAGAGACTCATTCTCTGTAACCTGCGTCTCGTTGTGAACCAGGCGCGAAAGTTTAGTCGATCACCAGAGCAATTTGCTGATTTTGCACAATGTGGAAGTCTTGGATTACTCAAGGCGGTCAAGCATTTTGATCCGAAAAGAGGTATACGATTTTCGACCTATGCCTATAATTGGATAAATAGTGCCATCTTCAAGGCATTTTACAAATCATCGGCAGTGCTGATATCGCAAAGTATCTGGGCCGACATGCGTCGCATACTCAAAGCTGAATATGCACTCATGGTAGCGGAGCCTGAGAAAAATGTAACCAATCGGCGCATTGCAGAAAAACTTGGTCTTCCTGAAAAGCGCGTACGAGAACTTCGAGGAAGTTATCGTGCGTATTCAATGGATAGTGAGCATGGAGATAGAGATGAAAGTACCTTGCATGACACTATTGCGGATACAAAACAAGATGTACCAAAGTCTGTTGCGAATAGGGATCTCATTTCGAAACTACTTTCGTTAATTGACCATGCGAAGATAGCAGAAAAAAAGAAACCCTTGGTGCGAGAAGCGCTTATACGAAAGTTCGGCCTTACGAATTGTGGTATTGATGATTGTTATGAACAAACAATCACTGAGATTGCTGAAGCAATGAACATAACACCACGAGAGGTTTTGGCCTGTTTGAAACTAGGCCAGCGGGTACTCAGACAACTCGGAAAAAAACTAGTCGAATAAGACACACGACACTTCAAAAGCCCGTTCCCGTAAAGGACTGGGCTTTTTTATAATTACCCGCATCACGCTGAGGAGTAACCCAGAGAGGTTAAATCCCCCCTAGGGTTAACCTAGGGGGGATTTTATATCACCATATAACCGATACTATAATTTGCACTTTAGTGTATACTGCTCACTTAAATTATTATTACAATACTGAAATATACGTTATGAAGAAGTGTTTTAACTCAAAAACTAAAATCGTCGCGACGCTCGGGCCTAATTCCACAGACGTAAAAGTAATCGAAAAGATGATTCTTTCGGGACTTAATGTGGCACGTATCAATATGAGCCATGGTGATTATACCGAGCATGCGCTCAAGATTAAAAATGCGCGCGCCGCTGCCGCAACTCTGAAACGACCACTTGCAATTCTTCAGGACCTCTCTGGCCCGAAAATTCGCATCGGTGACTTTGCAACGGAGACGGTGACGCTCGTCCCCGGAGAAAAAATTACGCTCACCACAGAAAAATGCGTGGGGACGGTGTCTCGTGTATCACTCAACTACGCAAAACTTCCCAAGGAAGTAGAGCCCGGAATGGCGATTTTCCTCAATGATGGCAAATTAAAACTTGTGGTTGACTCATGCACCGACACCGAAATAGTAACCACTATCATTCACGGAGGCACGATTCGCGGACGACGCGGAGTGAATGTACCCGATGCAAATCTCTCTATCTCTTCTCTCACACCAAAAGACAAAAAGATCTCGTGTGGGGACTCACACAGAATCCTGACTTTGTTACTCTTTCCTTTGTGCGAAATGCAGCAGACATTCATCTGCTTCGAAAACTCATTAACAAGGACAAGAAACGACAAATCATGATTGTTGCAAAAATTGAGACGAAGTATGCTATCGAAAACTTGCAGGAAATTATCGATGCAACCGATGCAGTGATGGTAGCTCGTGGCGACCTTGCTATTGAAGTTCCTCCAGAAAAGGTACCTCTTCTCCAAAAGCGCATCATTCGTGCTGCAAACCTTGCAGGAAAGCCAGTCATTACTGCCACACAGATGCTCGACTCAATGAAGACAGAGGCAACACCTACGCGTGCTGAAGTAAGCGATATCGCAAACGCAATCCTCGATGGTACTGATGCCATCATGCTTTCTGATGAAACCGCAATCGGTGTTCATCCTGAGCGTCCTGTGGAGGTAATGTCACGAGTTGCGCGTGAAGTAGAGACAGATGCATTCTTTAGCGAACGAATGACCCAGTGGGAATTCAAAGCAAAAGAGACGTACGAGGCACTTGGAAAGTCGGTTGCAAAGACAGTTATCACCACCGATGCAAAGGCTATTGTAACCTTTAGTGAAAGTGGTCTCACAAGCCGTATGGTAGCAAGATACAAGCCGATTGTGCCAATCTTTGTACTCACACCCAACAAGGCAGCATATGCTCAGAGTCTTATATCTTTCGGATGTGAACCAGTACTTATTCATAAAGTACAGAATCTCGCTGATGCGCAAAAGGTGGCGCGTAAGGTACTCTCTGAGTACAATGTCGCGACTAAGGGGGATGTGTTTGTACTCGGCGCGGGAATTCCCTTTGGAAGTTCTGGTGCAACCAATATGATGCTCGTTGAGCGAATCTAAGTATCAAAGAACACAGACATGAAAATTCCCCCAGAAAACCTTCGGTTTTCTGGGGGAATTTAAAAAAAGCCCACGTGATGCGTGTGGGCTTTTATGTTTCCGCTGATTGTCAGTGGAATATAACGACTGCGCGACGGCCGCGCCGTCCAAAGTGCGAATGTGTACACTTGCGGCGTTCTTTCCCGACCCGATTGTTGATGTGTTCTGGATCCTTCCGGCTGAACTCGTGGTGAATACTCTTGCACGAGCAAGCGTATCCACAGCGGTGATTCACGGTTATCTTTGGTTCCGGTGTGGCCTGCTTTTGTGCAGGCTCTGCAGCCGGTGGATTGGTCTCGTGGCGCGTACCAACGAGACCAGTTTTTCCAGGAATTGCGATAAACATTTCTTTCTTCTCCTTAAGTAGTTAAACACAAATTACCCTCTATATTAGAGCACATATTCTTTAATAACACAAGTTTTTTAAGTGAAATGTGATGACCCAAGGTTAAACCTCGGGCTAGCCCGAGGTTTAACCTTGGTCTGGATATACTACTCTGTCAAAAAGCCTCCGGCTTGATGTTCCCAGAGACGGGCGTAGGTGCCTCCAGCATTTGCGAGGGTTTCGTGAGTCCCATCTTCGATAATAGCACCGTTTTCGAGGACGACAATTCTATCCATTTCGCGAAGTGTTGAAAGACGATGTGCAATCGCAATCACTGTCTTCCCTTTCATGAGTTCCTGCAGTGCCTTTTGTATTGCCACTTCGCTTTCACTATCAAGTGCACTCGTAGCCTCGTCGAGAATCAGTATTGGGGAGTTTTTTAAAATAGCCCGAGCAATCGCAATACGTTGCTTTTGCCCACCCGAGAGTTTCACCCCACGCTCACCCACCAGCGTGTCGTACCCCTCACTGATTGCTGAAATAAAGGTATGTGCCTGAGCCTTCTCTGCTGCGTTTTCTATTTCTTCTTGTGTAGCTTGGGGCTTGCCATACGCAATATTTTCGCGGATAGAACGGTGAAAGAGGAGTGGCTCCTGAGGCACAATGGCGATGTGGTTGCGGAGTGAATCCTGTGTAATCATACTGATGTTTTGTCCATCAATACTGATATTTCCTTCTTGCACTTCGTGTTGACGAAGAAGAAGTGAGACAAGAGTGGTCTTGCCGGCGCCACTTGTACCCACAAGCCCCACCCGCTCGCCCGAGCGTATGGCGAGAGAAAAATCTTTAAATACCGGTTCATTTCCATATGCAAAATGCACATGGTCGCACACTATTGCTCCTTCCCGCACAACAAGTGGCACTGCGCCTTCGGTATCGAGAATCTCGTGGGGCACGATGATATCAGTAAGTCCTTCTTCAATTTCTGCATAGCGACGAATAAAACCGTTCATACTCATACCAATAAAGACCAAGGTACTCTGCACATTCATCATGAGTGTTGCAATCATAATGAGTTCACCCGTGGTGAGTTGTGTACTTATCCAAAGCTTCACCGATATAAAAAGCATCGCAGCCTCAAAGAGCACAATAATGGCATTATTGAGCAAAAGCCCCCACTCACTGATGCGCCATTGTTTTATATTGAGACGACGCATCTCGTCGATATGCGCTTCAAAGGCGTTTTTTTCTTCATCCATCCGCACGTACTGGCGAATGGCGGCCATGTTGGAAATAGCATCCACGGCGTAGCCACGTGCTCTTGTTGCCTGTGCCGAAAACTCCACCACATGCGGGCGTCGAAGGCGCGCAAGCACGATATTGAGCGGCACGAGAATTACAATGAGTCCGATGAAGATAAAGGCGATAGTCGGACTCGAAAACCAGATAAATCCCACCGTAAAAATAAGTCCGAGAACTGAGGGGACGTAACTCCACATAAATGCCTCAAAAAGCGACTGTACCCCCTCACTCGCATGACTTATCTTGCTTGAGAGGGAGCCAGCAAATCGATCGGCAAAGTACGCGTGGCTGTGGTGCGCGAGGTACCCGAAGAGTGTCTTGTACGCAGTGGCGTTTGCGCGACTTGCCCACTCCATACCAATAAAACCACTCAAGCGCCATGAGACAAATGTGAGTGCGGTCATGAGTGGAAAAAGAATCACCACGAGCCAGATGTCGGTCTGCACTGCTTCGCCGCGCCCTATCTCGCCCGCCGTATCAATAAACATCTTGAAAATATACGGAATACTCGTACCCGCGAGTTCCGCCACAAAAATCACGAGGAGTACACCAAAAAGCCACTTCGCGTGCGCGTGCGAGACATGCTTCATGAAAGCAAACGGCCGACTCAAAGCCAGCTTCATTTCTATTTCTTTCGTTTCGGTATGCATAATTATATCTGACGTAGTATACCTGTCTTTCTTGCAAGAAAAAACCGGCGACACAGGGTGTCACCGGGATTTGAAGCGCCGTAGCGCTTAAATCAGAGATATTTCGTCAAAAACATTGCCATCGGGTTTTTGTGGAATCCACACACGTTCTGCTGGTGTATCCCCGTGCGGAACTTCGTGAATGAACACTGTCACGCCATTAACCATTGTCGAAGCGACATGATCGCGATTATGGTGGCGCGGGACAGTGCTGATGAAGTGATTGGGTATATCAATACCTCGCGTTTCACCATGCGAAAGTGGACGATTACCGACAGATGCTTCGACACGTTTTTGCACCATGTGCGAGATTGCGCCCCGAGGTACTTGTACCGCATCTGCTGCCATGAAAAAACCCTTCATTGCTTTTTTCATACTTTGTTTCTCCTATATGTACACTCTGATAAATTCAGAGACTGGCGGGATTATAACACGTGATATGAAAATGTCCACATGCATACTTAAATCCCCATCCAAATTCGATATGCTACTATTATCAACATAATTTGATACATATGCGATTTGAAGATACGAGAGCACAAAAAGAATCCGTTGAATCAGAAACACTGAGACTGGCACATGAATTTTGCGCCCTAGCACACACCACACCAGAGTCTGTCGCAGTCTTTGAACATCTTGAAGAAGATCTCGCTGATGCTGGATTTATTCTTGCTGAAAAAAATGTGGTTGCTGAAATTTTATTCAATCCCACGCTGCGTGCACGAAGCGAATCATTCACGCGCGCAATAGATCTTGTTCTCGAAGAAACTCCTATCACACTGAAAAGCAAAGAAGGTGATGCAAATATGTGCATTATGGCGTCATCTCGTGGTTTTTCAACTGCGATGCAAGAAGGCTTTTCAGGAAAAGATGTCGAGGGTATGGTAAAGGTAGTTATTTCTTTTTCACCTACACATCTCCATACCGAACATACGATATCCCCCTACTCACGACCTTTGGCGTACAAAGCCTGATACGGCACAAGTGTCGCGTTCTGGTGAAGGCACTATTCAACCCGAGGACGTACAACTCATTTCATTTCGATTCCCCATAGGTCATTTTCCCGAACGATTACTCACTGAAGAAGAGCAGGAACGTCTTGAGGATGCACGTATCAGTTTTATCGTACGACACTACACACGCACAAAATAAAACTCATGCATAAAGTCATGCATGAGTTGGGCTACTGTACTTCTATGAGTTTTGCGCAATGTGCGCAAAACGGGGTTTCCGGAATAATCTGGAGGCGCTCTTCTTGGATCGGCACCCCACAGCTCGTGCAAAGGCCATACTGACCTTCTTCGATACGCTTGAGAGCAAAATCAATTCGCGTAACATCGTAATAGGAGTGCGAAAGTGCTTGTTCGCCACCCCTTTTGAGAATACGCACCTTCGATTCACGCCGCCGAAAAAGGTTTGCCTTCTTCTGCTCCAAATACTCCTCATTCAATATTTTCCCCTTTCCATAAGGAACTATAGAGTTTTATATTATGGCCTATATTAGTATATATGTCAACACTTGTTATGTGGCTTGTTTGCTTGTTTTTGTAGCGGGCTCACGTATACTTGTAGTTACCCGCGCGGTTAGCTCAGCTGGTAGAGTGAGAAATGGGTGAGAAGCGAGTTTACGCAGCTTCGCAAGACCTTGAGCAGTCTCTGCGAAAGGTGTACAGCGACTGTAAGTCGGGGACCCATTTCGCAAGAGGTTGTCGATATTTTGACGTAAGGAAAAATATCATACAACCTGAACAGGTCCTGTTAAGGACTCACATTGAGCGCAAAGGTGAGAAAAAGATACAAATGAATAGTATGCGCGGTTAGCTCAGCTGGTAGAGCATCACATTGACATTGTGGGGGTCACAGGTTCAAGTCCTGTATCGCGCACCGAGGGAGATTAAAAATGGACCATTCATATGAATGGTCCATTTTTAATCTAGGAAGCAAAAGGCTTTGCTTCCGGACCTCGGTGCGAGCCACAGCGATGTTTTTCTTTCTCCTTGAAAGAAAAACCGCGAGGCGGGGTCGAGAGTGCTTAGTAAAATAAACACAAAGTGTTTGATTTTACTTAGCAACTCGTGACCACTGGGCGCGATACGCCGCAACTGTTGCGGATGCAACAGGAGGACGGACTTTCAATCTTCCTAGGGTTAACCTAGGGAGATTTGTAGCACAAACAAATGAGAAAATGAGACAGTAATGAACCCCACCCCAAGATAAATGGGTCTTGTGAACCGTACCCCCTTTTCTCTGACTTCCTTTTCTTCTGAAATGTAGTAGTATGTATACATATGAATCAAAAACTTTTGGAAACAAACGAAAGCAACCGTTCGGTTATTTCCGTTCATACAAAACCTGAGACGAGTAAGAGACTAGACGCCCTCTCTTTACTCACTCGTCGTTCGAAGTCGTTTCTTGCAAACGATGCTATTGAACGATATCTCGCAGAAGAGGAGGCTTTTGTAGCGTCGGTACATCGAGGTGTTGTCGATGCTGAGGCAGGACATGTATTGTCGACCACTGAGGCACGGACACAACTCCGAGCAACACTTGATACGCAGATTAAGAAGACATGAAAATCTATTGGACCAATGAGTCCCTCTCTGAAATTTCGATTATCCTTGAATACATTGCAAAAGAGAATCTATCAGCATCTGTATCTCTGGTGGACAGTATCTTTGACCGAGTTGAAGAGGTATTAGTCGATAATCCAAAAGCAGGACGACCGGGTAGAGTAGACGGGACGCGAGAACTCGTAATACACTCTTCGTATATTGTTGTATATCGTATCAATTCTCACTCCATCGAGATACTCACCGTTCGGCATACTGCACGACTTTGGCCCAACAATTTTTAAATACAGCAAAAAAATAGTAATGGGGACAGCTGTAATTAAAGCTGTCCCCTTTCTATCTAGGTTAACCCTAGAGAAAATATACCCCCACCCAAAAATCTTTTGCGGCATCTATACAACTGCGGTACATTATATCAACCATGAAACTCAAGACCCTACTCTCACTACTGGTACTTATTCTGCTATTCTTGGCTTCCACTTATTTCGCTCAAATCTATTCTGGCGAACTTGTGCTTTTGGTTGGTGAAAAAAGATTATTAGGAATAGTTGCGTATACACTTGTCGCAGTACTCACTACGGTTATTGCTCCTCTCAACAGTATCCCCCTTATGCCGATAGCGACAAACATTTGGGGACCTATCATTACGGCTCTTGCGAGTATTGTGGGTTGGCTCATTGGTGCTCTCATTGCATTTGGCATAAGTAGAAAGTACGGTCGTGGTTTAGTTGAAAAGATTTTCTCAAGGGAAAAGGTGGATGCTTTTGAAAAAAGAGTTCCACAACAAAATCTCTTTTGGTCTATTGTGTTCTTGCGGATGGCAGTGCCTGTAGACATGCTCAGTTACATACTTGGTCTTTTTAGTACTATTTCATGGACAACGTATACGTTTGCAACGCTCATCGGGATAACACCTTTTGCCTTTGTTCTCGCATATACGGGTATGCTCCCCTTCCGTTACCAGGTCATGGGGATGGCGGTAGCGCTGATTGCACTCTTTACTCTGTATAAGAGAAAATAGAACTTCCCTAGGGTTCCCCTAGGGAGATTTGTGGCATTCTTGGCAATCTTTTTGTATAGTGACTCTATGATAATTCTTAGTATTGAGACGTCGTGTGATGAAACGGCAGTGAGCATTGTGGAGGCAACGGGTGATTTCCCTCATGCCACCTATCACATACTCGGTAATGCACTTTTTTCACAAATTGATTTACATCGTGAGTACGGTGGTGTCTTCCCTGCACTTGCTAAGCGGGAGCATGCAAAGACGCTGGTACCGATGCTCATACGTGCTCTAGAAGAAGCAGGGCTTCTTGAGGCTCGCGTGCACACGCTTACCTCAGAAGAATCTGAAACACTTCAGACAATCCTCTACCGTGAGCCAGGGCTGGGTGATACCTTTACTGAATTTCTCCAATCGTATGCGGTGCCGAAAGTTGACCTCATTGCAGTCACGAGCGGCCCGGGGCTGGAGCCTGCACTCTGGGTCGGTATCAACTTTGCTCGAGCACTTTCATACGCATGGGAAATCCCCGTAGTTCCTATTAATCACATGGAGGGACACGTACTTTCCTCCATTTTCACCACAGACAGCATCCCTGCTATTCCCTTTCCTGCGCTCGCGCTCCTTATCTCAGGTGGACACACCGAACTCGTCCTTATGGAAGAATGGCTCTCGTTTAAAAAGATTGGTGAAACACGTGATGATGCAGTGGGGGAAGCATTTGATAAAGTGGCGCGTATGCTCGGACTTCCCTATCCGGGTGGGCCAGAGATTGGCGTGCATGCTGCGCGAGCGCGTGCAGAAAATCTCCCCGCATTTGCTACCCTTCCTCGCCCAATGATTGATGCTGACAATCTTGATTTTTCATTCTCTGGACTCAAGACTTCCGTACGCTACGCTATAGAGGGCAAGACGTTAAGCGAAAATGATGTCGATGCTATCGCGCGTGATTTTGAAGATGCGGTCACTGCTGTCCTCTTGAAAAAATCAGAGCGTGCGATTGATGCTCATGGTATTCACACACTCATTGTGGGGGGTGGTGTATCTGCAAACACATACATTCGCGAAACCTTCACTTCGTTTTTCAAGCATGAATATCCCGACCTCGCACTCTACTTTCCTCCAAAAAATCTTTCGACCGACAATAGTGTGATGATTGCGCTCGCTGGACATGCGCAAAGTGCACATGCACAGGCATACAGTGCGCTTGCCGACCTCAAAGCAGATGGAAATCTTTCGCTTGAGACATAGAGTCCACACGATTTCCTGAAACACATCGTACTCTTCGTAGGGGCTTATTTTCGTGGTATTATCACGCTACTATGAGTGAACAAGAAAAAGACACGCAGCAAACTGCGCACATTCCCGAGATTTTTTTACAGCCCTATAATGCCCAAGAGCATGAGGAGAAGACCTATGCATTCTGGGAAGAATCTGGGTATTTTAATCCCGACACCTGCATCAAAGATGGAATTGCTGATGAAACAAAAGAGGCTTTTTCTATCGTCCTCCCTCCGCCAAATGTAACCGGCACACTTCACATGGGGCATGCCGCTATGCTCGCTATCGAGGACATTCTCGTGCGATACAATCGTATGCAAGGGAAACCAACACTCTGGCTCCCCGGTACCGACTCCGCTGCTATTGCGACGCAGTCAAAGGTGGAGAAAATGATATACAAGGAAGAAGGCAAAAGTCGTTACGACTTAGGACGTGATGAACTCCTGCGCCGTATATATGCATTTGCCGAAGAAAGCAAAAACACCATAATCAATCAGACGAAGCACATGGGTTCCTCACTCGATTGGAGTCGCTACGCATTCACTCTCGATGATGCGCGGTATAAAGCAGTTACAACTGCATTCAAGCGCATGTATGATGCGGGACTTATTTATCGCGGTGCGCGTATTGTGAACTGGGACCCAAAGGGTCAGACCACTATTTCTGATGATGAGATTGTATACGAGGAGCGCACAACAACGATGTACACGTTTACATACAGCAAGGACTTCCCTATTCCTATCTCAACTACACGCCCCGAAACCAAAGTAGGTGACACTGCTGTTGCTGTACATCCTGATGATGAGCGGTACAAAGCATACGTGGGCAAGGAGTATGATGTGGTCTTTTGTGATGTACCACTCCATATCACCGTGGTTGCTGATGAGCATGTTGAAAAAGACTTTGGGACCGGTGCACTCGGTGTTACCCCTGCACACAGCCAAGTGGACTGGGAGATTGCAGACCGTCATAATCTTGCGCGCCCACAAGTAATCAATGAGTATGCAAAAATGACGGTAGACGGCCGCCTTAACGGTATGAAGGTCGGTGAGGCACGTGAGAGTGTTGTTGCATTTCTTCGTGAGGAAGGACTTCTTCAAAAGGAAGAAGTCATTTCGCAAAACGTCTCCACCGCAGAGCGCACGGGCGCAATCATTGAGCCGCTTCCGAAATTGCAATGGTGGATTGATGTGAACAAGGAATTCACCATGGGGCACTCAGAAATTCCTGGAATTACAGAAGGCGACACGGTCACTCTCAAAACCCTTATGCATACCGCTGTGGCCGGTGGTGGTATTACTCTTTTTCCTGACCGTTTTGAACGTGTATACGACAACTGGATTAATAATCTTCGCGACTGGTGTATTTCCCGCCAAATCTGGTATGGCCATCGTATTCCTGTGTGGTATAAAGGTGCCCTGGGGCAGGGCATCGATACAAATGGTGGAGAAATATACTGTGGTATTACTGCGCCAGAAGGCGAAGGCTGGGAGCAAGATCCCGACACACTCGACACCTGGTTCTCTTCAGGTCTTTGGACATTCTCGACACTCGGCTGGCCTAATGAAACCGCCGACATGAAGCGATACCATCCCACCACACTGCTCGAGACAGGGTACGATATCCTCTTCTTTTGGGTAGCGCGTATGGTGCTCCTGAGCACATTCCACCTCGGGCAAGTGCCCTTTAAACATGTGTACCTTCACGGCCTTGTACGTGATGCAAAGGGGAAGAAAATGTCGAAATCACTCGGCAATGTAATAGACCCTCTCGATATGATAGAAAAGTATGGTGCTGATGCCACACGTCTTTCACTCATCATTGGTGCCGCACCCGGAAACGATGTACCACTTGCTGAAGACAAGGTGCGTGGATACAAGCACTTTGCAAACAAAGTCTGGAACATCAGTCGTTTCATCCTTACCAACATCGCTGATGCGGACTTGAGTTTCTCCCCCACTCTTTCACCACGTGACACCGAGATACTTACCGGACTCCATACTGCAGTTGCAGAAATAACTACCGATATTGAAAAATACCATCTCTACCTCGCGGCGGAAAAAGCTTATCACTACGTCTGGCACGAACTTGCAGACGTCATACTCGAAGAATCAAAACCAATATTGAATGGGGAGGATACTGGTGCTCGTGCTGCGCGCCAATACGTGCTTCGTGAATGTCTCATTACCTCCCTCAAGATTCTTCATCCCTTCATGCCGTTTGTAACCGAAACAATTTGGCAACATCTTCCAGATAGCATACGCGGAGATGAGCGCAAGAGGGCTGTGTGATGAATGGACAAGCCCAAATGGTAAAAAGGAAATTCTCCTTCCCAGCACCACTGCGGGGATTTCTTAATCTAAGATGGTACAATAGTCAAATGGGTTCGCTCAACTTTGCCATCGCCTTTCTTGCAGGACTTATTCCTGCACTTTTTTGGCTGTGGTTTTGGCTCCGTGAAGATAGGGCACATCCCGAGCCAAAGGCACTTCTCGCCACATCATTCGTCGCCGGAATGCTCATCGTACCGCTCGTGCTTCCCCTTCAGCAATTCGCCATGGAGCGCTTCGACGGCGACAACCTGATTTTTGTATGGGTAATTATTGAAGAAGTATTAAAGTACTCTGCGGCACTCATTGTGGTGCTCTGGAACAAAGCAGTCGACGAACCCATCGACGCAATCATCTACATGCTCACGATTGCACTCGGTTTTTCTGCACTCGAAAACGCCTTTTTCATTTTTAATCCACTCCAAGATGGTGAATTTGCCAACTCATTCATTACCGGCAATTTCCGTTTCCTTGGTGCCACACTTCTTCATGTACTTGCCTCAAGTACGGTAGGTGTCGCGATGGCACTTTCATACTATGCACGTAGTTGGGTAAAGGTACTCGTTGCTACCTTTGGTTTATTCCTTGCTGTCATATTGCATGCACTCTTTAATTTCTCTATAATGGATGCAAGCGGTGGTACCGTCCTCGTTGTCTTTATGTTTGTCTGGATGGGTATTGTCGTCCTCTTTATTCTCTTTGAAAAAGTGAAGTTACTAGAAAAAAAGCATCGTCGCATAATATGAAAAAACCATCATTTCTCGAACGTATTACTGGCTCAATTAAACTCGATGCATCGTCTGATGATGGATTTGGAGAGGCACAAAATTTTGAAAAGGCCGATGTCCCTGAAGATGACACCATAGACCAAGAAACCTGGCGTCAACAAGACGAGGAGGAACAAGATGGTGAACTTCCTATTGATATGTATCAAACACGAGATACCGTAGTGATTCGAGCTCTTGTAGCGGGTGTAAGCCCTGAAGATCTCAATATCTCTATCACCCGCGATATGGTAACTCTCAAGGGTCTTCGTGAAGAAGTACAGGAAGCACCTGACGAAGACTACTACCATCGAGAACTCTTCTGGGGCTCCTTCTCACGTTCTATCGTCCTTCCTGAGGAAATTGTCATTGATGAAGCAGAAGCGCGCGAGAAACATGGCCTTCTTGAAATTATTTTACCAAAGCTGGACAAAGGTCGCAGTGCTCGACTTACCGTAAAGAGCCATCACCTCGTGAAGTAATTTATCAGACATGCAATCCCCCAGACGCCTACGGCGTCTGGGGGATTTTTAGACTCATCCTGATATGTTACACTTTTTGTCTATGAAAATACTTTGTCTGAATACGTGGTATGGGGGAAAACTAAAAAATGAGATTACCCAATTTTTTCATTCACACGCACGCTCCGTTGATATTTTTTGTCTACAAGAAACAGTTGACGCATTTGATACTATCGTCGAACCTTTTCTTGATTCATATACACGTATTCAGCATGCAAAATCAATATCAGAGCAAGAAAGTTATACTCTTTCAATATTAATACGCAAAGATATTAAGATTCATGAACACGGGACGATACTTTCTGCTATACCAAAGACAGGACTTGATCAGTGGGTCATAGTCGAACGAGGTAACGAAAAATACTGGATTTGTAATTTTCATGGTATTGCGTATCCAGGCGAAAAAGAAGATAATCCCGAACGTCTATTTGCATCGAGGGCACTCATTGAGAAAGGTGCGCACTATACTCTTCCCCGTATTATTATGGGAGACTTTAATCTTCTTCCAACCACAGAAAGTATTACCATGTTTGATAGCGAAGGATACCGTGACCTTATCAAAGAGTATGAGATCAAGACGACACGGAATGAACATACGTGGAACCGGTATCCAGAAAAAAAGTTATTGCACTCTGATTATGCGTTTGTGAAGGGTGATGTGCGTGTAGAAGCATTTTCGGTTCTCCCTGATATTGTTTCGGATCATCAGCCACTCATGCTCGACGTGAGTGTCGTGTAACATATCGGTGAACGAAACTACCCCACAGGACCTTTGATGAGTATACGCGCACCAATTTCTGTTTTATAATATGTATGTCGTTATTATGTTATCAACATATGGAGGTAATTTTTTATGAATGAAATACCAGAACAACAGGCTCCAGAAAACTCACAGACAGAAGGCAAAAAGCAGGATTATACAAAATGGATTATTATAGGTGTTGTTGGACTTGTATTTATCTATGGTGCACAATCACTCTTCTCTCCTGAGCGTGCTATCGAGCGAGCTATTGAGGGGGCTTCGGGAGGTGACGTTGATATTAATATCGACGATATCGAAGATAATAGGAGTATGCGTGTTACCGGTGACGATGGTGGAGAATATAACATCTCTACAGGAAATGATGTTTCTCTTCCAGATAACTGGCCAAGTTCTGTATCTATCCCCTCAAGTGCACGTCTCAGCTACGCTGGTTCTATGAATGCGGGTGACGCAGAATCAGTCGGTCTCTCTGCAGTCTATACCACAAAGGAATCTACTACTGAGGTTGCCAAATATTTCAAATCAACACTTGAGACAGCGGGTTGGGAAATTCAAGGGACAATGGCAACTGGTGATGGATCAATGATTACCGCAACAAAGGGTGAGGAAGAAAATGTTGCTGTTTATATTGGAAGTACTGAAGATGAGACGACGGTTACCGTGAGCGTTCAAATGCCGAAGTAAAGAACCCCACCCCAGAGGGGATGGGGCATTTGCACCCGTCAGTGCTGGGGTGGGACCGGGGGTTCTTTGCTAGCTGAGGATTCGGCTCCGCCGAAACTATATATTTGTCCATTCATCCACGGGGTCGAACCCCGTGGCATTCTGGACGAACTAGTAAAGAACCCCACTCCATGAATCGCGCCCAAAAAAAGTGGACAGCCATTGTTATTATTCTAAAATATGGTACTATATATACATTAGGGCTTCGGCCTCCGAGATACCCCGCAGCAATGCGGGGTATCGATGTATTTAGACAAACTGACTAAAGGATTCTTTAATTTTTGCAAAATCAACTTCTCCAATTACTGCAATTTTGCGAATAAGTCTTTTACTACTAATCACTCGTGCTTGTGTTAGTTTTACATACACTGTTTTTATATACATCTTTTTTGTTTTTGAATCTTGTGTCTCAACTTCTAGTGCGAAATGAAATTTATCTGAGCGTGCTTTGCTTGTGGTAGGCAGAACAAGCATAGTCTCTTTGTTGTAAACACGCATAATAATAACAGGGCGTTCAAAACTCTCGTTCTTTCCATCAATTTCTGCTCCAACATTTACACCAAGAGAACACCACCACACTTCACGTGGATATCCATACACCTCTTTTTCTTCAATATCAACTTTTTTTTAAGGTGTTCCACTTATCAAAATTTTTAGTATACTCACCATTCATGTTTTTATTATACCACCGCAGTAATCAATGAGATTATTTTGAGAACTTGGCGACTTCAAATGATTTGGTAGAGGTGAGGGGCGGGCTTGGCGCAACTCACATCAGTATTTTTGTTCGCTTCACTCCAAAAATACTAAGCCTAAAACAGTACCCCATACTGTTTTAGCTACCCTGACTCACTCGTGGCAGAGCCACATAGTTCCGTCTTTCAAATCATACTGATTCTGTTCAAGTTGCGCCACAAGAGCACTTCCATTTTCTAAAACGCAAGCGTTAAGAAAATTTGGTCGTATAAATTTTATTTAAAATTTCGACAACTTTCTGAAATAGTTTCCCAAACTATTTCAGCCCGCACGCACGATGCCTATGCATCGTGCTCCCTCCGGGGCGGGCTTGGCGTCCGCTAGTAATTCGCTGACGCTCATAACTAGCACCTGCCCGCGGTTTGCTGCTTCGTCGCTTTAGGAAAAGCGACTCATATCGCAAACCGTTCAAGCCCGCACGTAACGTGCCTATGCACGTTACTCCCTCAGCACAGCACATACAAAAAGTCCCCGGAGGGACTTTTTGTATGTGCTGTGCTGAGGGGCGGGCTTGAACCGCCGACCCTTTGTTCTTCAGACAAATGCTCTACCAACTGAGCTACCTCAGCGAATGAGGAACCAAGCGCAAAAATTTACTTTTGCATTTGTGTTCCGAATGCAGCTGCGGGAAGCTATGCTTACCTCAGCGAATGCAGATAGTACTCGAAGATTCCTCAACCCCCAGCAAAATCTGCTCACTGATAGTAGCATATTATATAAATCAGTACAGCGCGTTCTTATTTTACTGAGGGAGGAGGTTTTCTAAGCCTTTGAGCCCAGGTATTTCTCCGATACCCTGCCTGAACAAATCGTAATCTGATCCAAATGCTTCAAAATACGGCTGCAGAACATAGAAGTATAAGGCGAATGGAAGCCCAATAAGCACCGCATACCACACAACACGTAACCAAAGACCAATCATGTCGTTTCGATACATCTTCTTGAGGAGAATGTTGTTTTGCTTCGTGAGTTCAGCATTCTCACGGAGAAGAGTCAGTATCTCAGTATGTGTGTCTATTTCCTTTTCATTCATATATGCATTATAGCAGATGACACATAGTCAAAATGGGATATGTGGTTACAACGCTGTGGTGCCTCCACCCGGAATCGAACCAGGATTTTTTCCTTAGGACGGAATTGTTCTGATCCATTGAACTATGGAGGCTTGTTTCCTAATCTATAGGAATTTGTACTGTAACATAAAAACCTCAGTGTCCGAAGGATACCGAGGTTTTTATAGTGGAATACTTATATCCCGAGCAATTCCTTCACCTTTGCTTCGTCGAAACCAACGATGACATCGTCACCAATGCGAATGACGGGGACTCCCATTTGACCAGTCATATCGACCATCTCCTTTCGCTTTTCAAGATCTGTTGCAACATTGTGCTCCTCAAAGGGAATATTATTGGCAGTGAAAAAATCTTTGGCCGAGTGACAAAAATGACACGTTGGTGTGCTGTAAATGATTACGTTTTTATCCATATGAATAGTTTATATTACTAACTACGTACGAGCAGTATATACTAAATTACCAAAATTTGAACTGTGCAAAAAATGAATCGCTCTCATTCTTAGGTATTTCATTACCGAGTGGAAGTATCTCCCGTTTTTCCTCAGCACTCTCTGGTTCGTCTACCAAAATAATCACCTGTTCCCCTTCTTTTACCACATCAAAACGATTGCGCAATTCTTCTTCGATTCCCCGCTCATCGCGCAGATACTCTACCTTAGACTCAAGTACCGTAGCGCGCTCTTCGAGTTCATGAAGTTCATCCTCACGTATATTGAGTTTGTGTTTCATCTCTTCTGCCACAATGTAGCGATTATAGACTGAAAACGAAAGTACAATAGTAATAAAGGCTAAAAATGCCACCATGGGCTTCGAGTACACAATACTTCGTATTTTGCGCTTTTCATGAAAATCGAACATGTGGTATTATTGTACCATTCTCGCTTTAGATTTCCTCAAAAGTTCTTAAAATTTTGAGAACTTGGTGGAGATAGATTAATCGAATATGGTACTACCACTATGAGTTTCTTATTTCACAAAAAGACAAAGACGGCTATTAAATGGGTTTGGTCTGTCATCGCGATTATTATTGCTTTAAGTATGATTTTTGCATATTCGGCCGGAAGTGGTTTTTAGTTTTAGAGAAAATCCCCTGCAGCCTTTGGCTGCAGGGGATTTTTTATTCCGCCTTAATAATTTTCATAAAGACGTCTGGGGGAATGTTCACTTTCGCATGCGCAAGCATGCGTTTCTTTCCCCGTTTTTGCTTTTCACGAAGTTTCATCTTGCGGGTAATGTCCCCACCATACAGATAGCCTGTCACATCCTTTTTCATTGCAGAAAGAGTGCGTGATGAAATAATACGTCCCATCGCCTTTGCTTGAATTTTTGTCACAAAAAGCTGTCGCGGGAGTGTGTGATAGAGTTTCTCCACAATTGCTTTTGCGTCTATTTCTGCGCGACGCGTTCCTACCACCCGTGAAAAGGCTGGTACAATCTCCTCTGCAATAAGTACATCAAGACGCGTCACATCCGCAGAGCGCATCTCTGCGATTTCATACGAGAGTGATGCGTACCCACTCGTGGCATTTTTCAGTCGGTCAAAGAAATTGCGCATGAGTTCACGAAGTGGCATCTCAACGGTAAGCAAATTACGTCCGTCCCCAAAAACTTCAGTTTCCAAAACACTTGCCTCGTGGTCATAGAGAAGTGTCATCATAGCGCCCAGGTATGCCGGGGGCAAAATAATCTGTGCAAGAATCCATGGCTCTCGTATCTCAACCTTTGTTCCAAAATCGGGAAAACGGGAGGCTGCATATACTTCCTCCATGCGTCCATCGGGATACGTTATTTCATACACAATCGACGGTGAGGTGATGGTAATCTCGATAGCAAACTCGCGTCGCAGACGCTCGGTCACTATCTCCAAGTGAAGCATCCCCAGAAAGCCACAGCGAAAACCACGCCCTAGGAGACCTGAGGATTCCTCTTCATACGAAAGTGAGGAATCAGACATCTTGAGACGGTCGAGTGCTTGTTTTAGAATGGTAAAATCATCCTGACTCTCAGGAAACACTGATGCCCATACGACAGGGGGTACCGACTGATACCCCACCAAAGGCTCTCTACTCCCCTTCTCAAGGGCGAGTGTATCACCCACTGATGCGACACCAGGTTCCTTAATCCCCGTCACAATATACCCAATTTCACCCGCATTGAGTTCTTCTACCGGAGTTTCTTGTGGAGACTGGACACCCACTTCAAGCACGTTAAATACCCGCCCCGCAGCAATGAAACGGAGTGAATCACCTTTTCGCACTTTACCATCGAAGACACGAAAATACACAATAATTCCTCGATGGTTTGAGTAGTGAAAGTCAAACACAAGACCACGGAAGGAATCGTTGGATGCTTCTTTTGGAGGAGGGATACGCTCACAAATACCATCAAGTAACTCCTTTACATTCTCCCCCGTCTTCCCTGATACATACTGAATTTCCTCGGGACTACACCCCAAGAGCGTCACAACCTCATTCATCACTTCTTCACGGCGCGAGTGTGGGACATCAATTTTTGTGAGGACGGGAATAATGGTAAGCCCCTGCTCGCGGGCCATACTGAGCACGGAGAGCGTCTGTGCCTGTACTCCCTGTGTACTATCTACCAAAAGAAGTACACCTTCTACCGCCTTGAGTGCCCGCGATACTTCATAGGAAAAGTCTATATGTCCAGGGGTGTCGATGAGATTAAGTTCATACACATCACCATTAAAAGTATGCTCCATGCGTACCGGCTGCATTTTAATAGTGATACCACGCTCGCGCTCAAGATCCATCGAGTCTAAGACTTGTTCTTTCATTTTACGAGCTTCAACCGTATGCGTGATTTCAAGCATACGATCAGCCAACGTTGACTTGCCGTGGTCAATGTGGGCGATAATAGAAAAATTTCGTATATGCTTCATAGAATCAATACTCTACCATAGCGCGCAAAAATAGGTACTCCCGTATACCATTTGCATTTTGGTATCAAAAAAATAGCAAGGCGTCGCCTTGCTATTTTTTTATGTATCTTCTGAGTAATAAGACTAACTACGTCTCCTGCCCATACCCCTGCACTTCCACCTTGACTGATTGATCAACAATCGGACAATCTATGGTGAATGTGGTGTTCACGCTGACGAAATATGATTGTGACCCAAGGCCTGTGGTTGACGGTACCCAGGGCATGCTATTTCTAGTGATGGCACAATTAATTTCCATGCCGGTACCCCATTCAACGAGTACGTCTTTCCCACTACTTGGCACCACACGTGGGTCTGCCTTGATAAAGGGTTCTGTATTCACATCAACTACTTTACTATCGAGGAGTCCTGGATACGGTGCGCAGGTGAGTGAGTACGTGGTGTCACTTGTGAGGGATGAGGATAGTTCTGAGCCTGATGTCCCACCCCATGTATCTACACCACCAGTGACTTTTGGTGTACATCCACCTGTGGGTGTAATAGACCAATCGATAGTTGATTTTGTGTCGTATGCAATTGGAGAAGTGACCGTGAGGTTACCGGTTGGCTTTGGATGTACGGTGAAGCTTTTCTCCATGCAGTTGTTGGTCTCTCCGCCACTCGGTATAAACTCTGGGTTACTACGGTTAGAATCGACACAGTACTGAATATACAAGGTGCCTGATCCACTTGGGTCATCTAAGATGACATTGTCTGTGTCAATAGCGTTTACTGCAAAACCTGCGAAATGTGAGGAAAATGGGATGATGTCTATCCAGGGATCGGAAAGATTCCACCGGTATGAGAAATTATCTTCAAAGTCATAAGGGGTAGGGATAGCTCCAATATTTGTCATAGTTCCGTCCAAGACAATGTCTTCCCCGTCGAAGAATACGTTTCCTGCTGAGGGGACGGTGGCGGTAAAGTCGAGGGGTTTGAGGTCAGGGAGTGGACAAGCGTCGGGAGCAGTTGCGTCGACCTGTGCTGACCATGCAGATGAGCCTCGTGCGTTATTGGCACGAACTTTGTATGAATGCAAAGAATTTGCAGCGAGACCGCTGTGGGTGTATGTGGTGAGGGTGGTGGGGGTATATACAGTATCAAGTTCAATGTCGTAGCTGGTGGCACCAGTTGAGGCGTTCCAGGAGAGGTCTATGGCATCATTGCTGCAAATACCACTTGGGATTGCAGTGAGACCGGTGGGAGTTGCAGGAACAGTGAGGAAGGAACTCACCGTGCCGTAGCCGGTGCCTCCTGCGTTTCCTGCGATAGCACAGTAGTAGTATGTGGTGGCGGGGGTAGTGGTGAGGGGTTGGCTGAATAGCATAGGGGCACTTCCTGCACCGAGGGTGGTACCTCCGGCGAGCGGAACACGGGTACCAAAGGTGTCATTGCAGGAGCCAGGGTCGGTAGTGGAATAGCGGAACCAGCCGGTGGCAGCACCACCATTGGGGTTACCGGTACCGTATATAGTGTCTCCCACTACAGGGAGGGTAACGACGGTGGGGGCTGCGGGGAGATTGATGGTTGCTTGTGCGGTTCTCCATGCGGAGACACTACTACTTGTGTCCACGGTGCGTGCTTGGAAGGTCTTTACGCCAGGGGTTGGCCATGTGTATGGAGATGGTTGTGCGGTACCTGAGGAGACCCATCCAGTGGTGGCATCTACTGTTCCGCTATTGTCCCAGTCGATTTGATAGTAGATATTGTTAACCTCGGGGTCGGTGCCGGTGAAGTTAAAGGAGTATGCAGTGTTTATGAGACCAGTGAATGGTTGCGGGGTGATGACGGGGGCGGTGGGGGGGTTGTTGGGGTTAACGGCGGTGAGATTGAAGGAAATTGTCCGAGAGGGGAATGAGACGACGTAGTCGCCATTGTTTAGACAATACTCACCTGAACGAGATCTTCCTACAATTCTTTCAGCAAAACCACTGCAGCTTTGTATAGTGATTCCATAAGTTGATTCACGTCTAAAGGGTAATCCAGCAGTGCTCTGCAGAGGTACGTTATTACCTCGACATCCTGGTCCAGTGTAGCTGTTTATATAACGTACATAAAACTTCCCGTATGTACTCGAAAAATTCATAGAGAGAGACACTGCGCCCGGACTTACTATCGTACACACATTGCCAGCACACGAAAGATTAGCACTTGGTGAAGATAGCCCAGAAGTCGAGGGGTGCACATTCAAAAGATAGTATGAATGTATTGTATCAGCTCCACCGCCTCCACTCACAACTGGCCACACTCTTGTACTAGCACGATCACTTTCTAAACAGCCATGAAGAAGAGGCCCAGCACCTGCCACCCAATGGCCAAAAGGACTATCTTGACTGTATCCTCCACCAAACCAACTAATGTCTGTATCAACAGCGGGTATTTGTTCAATACGAACTCTTGTCCCCACAGGAAGAGAAGAATTATTTGCTATCACTACGCCCGTATCATGATTCACAAGACGTGCCTTGTAATTTATGTTAGCATTTGCTCCGCTCTCGATACTCGTATTCCAACCGCACGTGCCAACTGGACAGGTGCGTGCATTGGATGGGTTTGTGTATTCAATAGCCCAGTTCCAAAAAGCAGCAAGACTTGGCAAAGATCTTACGTCAGCATTCGCATCCTTCATAATCTCCTGCGCCTCCACCCGCTCCCCCACCCCGAACATCCCAACCATAAGGAGTACCAGAACTGATATCATTAACGTTGTTTTCATATAGTGTTTTGATTAGCTGGTACCCCGCGTCGTTTCGTATAGAGGAGTACTGCTCCCATAAGACTCAGCATGAGTGCTGCGATAAGCATAATGTATGTCGAGGGTGACACTGAGTCAGATACCATGTTCGGAATGATATTGTTTCTCGGTTCGGGGCATGGTGCACCCAAGGCATTGCAATCATAGTGTATGGTGACCTCATCAACGAGTGCACCTTTGTGGGTGAGTGCTGCGGTAAGGGAAAAGGTGGTGAGGTCTCGTGGTGGCGTGAAGGTATCCTTCACACCCATCATGGCACCGGTTACGTCACCTTCATAGGTATAGGTATGAATAACGTCATTGTTCTCATCTTTGAGAGTGAGGGTGAGGAGGTTATCACTCACGATAGGGAGATTGGTGGAGTGGAGGCAGGAGAACACCGTAGTCTCCTTCCCTGCGGTAAGTGGATACTCAGTAATACTGGGGTAGTTGATGCGGAGCTCTTCGTTTCCATCACGGACGTAGCGTATGTGGAGGATTGATTCTGCATCTTGGTCTTTGAGGATTGCTTGGATGAACGTGACGGAGGTATCAAGTTTTGGAAGTGTGTATGAGAGTGTCTTCTTTTCCTTAGGTTTGAGGAGTACCCCCTGTGTCTCACGCTTCACCTCATGCTTGGCAAGGATACCGTCCCATTGAGAGATGATCCAGGTGACTTCGACGACTCTCTCGGTGTTTGCGGGATTCACTGCCTCCACGTGTGCGGTGACGGCTTCGTCTTTGGTGAAGTGTGGAGGAAATGCAGCAAAACTGAAGGGGGTTTTGTTGAGCATCACGGTGTTCTTGTTGAAGGTAACGGGTGTATTGGTGTCATCGGTAATACTGAAGTTTGCTTTGTTACCGGTGACGTCATCGGTGAATGAGAGACCGAGGAGGTTGTATCTATTTTCTGTGGTGAAGAAGTAGGCGATGGTGTATGCACCTCCGGCCATGTTCTTTGGGACTTGGTAGGTGAAGGTTGCAGGGATTTCTCCATTTGCGGGGATGACGACGTTATCTTGTACGAGGAAGAAGGAGACGAGGGGGTGGCCATTTTGGTGGGTGAGTGGAGTATCACCATCATCTACCTTGAATATCTTTGCGTAGACTTGGCCGCCAACCACGGGGTATGCGTTTGCGTTTTTAAGGGTACCAGTGAAAGTGAGGGGCATGCCGGGGATGGTTTGTTCGAGGGTGGGAGAGAGGTGAACTTGTACGGAGCCGAAGGAGTAGTAGTCGAAGCAGTTGACGGTGTTTGAGGGGGCTGCAGGAGATGTAGATACCGGAGTCATAATTCGAATTTCACTCAATATTTTCTGTTGCTCCTCTTCAGAGAGTGCTTTGAACTCTGCTTCCGTGAGCGTGGTGGGATCAACTTGTGCAAATGCGAGTTGGGTACTAATAAATATAAGCGCGAGCACAAACGATACAAGACGTTTCGTGAACGTGAGGGTTGATATCATATGCGTTAATTATATATACACCACCATTCTTTAGGAAGATGTGGGGGGGGTATAAGTGAGTTGAGCGTGTACTGTATAGATACAATACTTTTGCATTTCAATATCAAAAAAATAGCAAGGCGACGCCTTGCTATTTTTTCTTTGCTATACCGCGAGCGTATCTTCGTCTTGAGGTACTGCCACATCACAAAGAGTACCTTTGTTCTGGGGTAGTGGTACACCACGACGTGAGCAGTGTTTATGGAGTGTTTTAGAAATCTCGATAAGTTCTTCGTTTTTAAACAGGTATTGGAGCACAACATATCCCACTCCCCCACCCACTGCCGCCAAAAAGCCTTGTGCGAATACGGTGAAAAGTGTGTCCACGGTAAATGCGAGCACAAAATAATTTAAAAGTATGTATGCTACGTATCCTGCAAAAATAGCCGAAATAAAGGACTGTACAAATGGGACAACGAGTGTCTTGCCCTGAATATACAAATCCTTGCGCGCGAGAATGAGGAGTATCGCACTGTGCAAAATAAGTGCACATGAATACCCGAGTGGAAGTGCGAGAACCTCAATACCCGAAACACCCTCAAGACGCATCATTCGCTCCACGAGTGAATAAAAATCACCCTGTGCAAGCAGTACCGTATGAAATGCATACGCCCCGAGTAGTGCGAATGCTGAAGAAAAAAGAGTCACTACAAAAGGAAGTCGCGTATTTTCTACCGCATAGAGTGCCCGCACGATGACCAAATGTATTGCCTGTGCGGTAAGAGAAAGAATGAAAATGGCGAGGACCGCGGCCGTGAGACGGGTATCACTCCAATCAAATGCTCCTGAGCCGAGCACGACACGTACCACCTGTGCACGAATCACGACGAGAAGTGCGATGACGGGCAAAGACCAAAAGAAAATATGCTTGAGCGCAGTAGTGATACTATATGCAAATTGTGCGTACTGTTTTTCCGCATACAGCTGTGCAAGAAGTGGAAATGCAGCCACCGAGTAACTCACACCAATAACCGCAAGTGGCACCGACTGCAAATTGTATGCAAACTGAAACACCGACACCGAACCCACCGCCATAAGACTTGCAACACTCACAAACCCAAGGAGGACTAACTGGTGGAATGAAAGAGTGAGTGCGCGGGTAAAGGATGTCTTGCAGACCATCACGATATCCATATGTACAAAAGTCCACACAAAGCGTGGTGCAAGAGGGCTTCTAATCACGGAAGGTATCTGAATACACACGTGCCCCATAGCACCTAAAAGCACGCCGAGCACAAGCCCGTATACACCCATACTTGGATACAAGAACAAGAGTCCCGCGATAATACCGAGATTGTAGAGAAGCGGGCTTAGTGCATAGAGAATAAAACGATGTTCCATCTGCGTCACAATACTAAAAAGACTCGATATCCCAAGAAGAAGTGGTTGAACGAGAAGAATTCGTATAAGCGCAACAAGTGTCTCACTTTCCCCTGCAAACCCCGGAAATAGGTACGTCACCATAAGTGGTGCACCTATCATTGCGACGAGTGCGACTGCTCCATACAGTAAAATAAAAAGCGAGAAAAATTGCGAGAGTAAATTCTTTGCTGCAGAGGGTACCCCGGTTTCTGCTTTTCGTGCAAGAAATGGAATAAGTACGTACACCGAAAGCGTCGAAGCAAAAATCACGTAGAGTACATCGGGAATACGGAAAGCCGCGTAGTAGAGGTCAAGCTCGGTACTTGCTCCAAACTCATGTGCAAGGAGTCTGTCACGTACCAATGCAAGTAACTGAGAACCAAACGTAAAAACCGCAAGAACATACGCGGCTTGATGCAAGCCGCGTACCTCCTTATACACAATTCTAAATACGTTTTGAACCATTTACTGTACTGTTGTAGACGCTACATTTTCCACATTTGGTTGTGTATTGACCGGTTTTACCAAATCAGTTTCACTGGTCTGATTGGTACTCACGACGCCATTTTCATCGGTTACCGGTGTTGCCTCATTTACTATTTTTGTAGACTGATTGGCGCTTTCTCGGAGTCGTGCTAACGACCCTTCTGTTTGTATAGTTTGCAAAAGTATAGTAACTTCTTCATTTCCTGGATTGAGTCGCAACACTGCTTCGAACTGCTGTTTTGCCTCGCCACTACGTCCTTTTTGATCATAGGCAAGAGCGAGTAGATATCGTGCATTTGCAAAATTTTCATCGAGTGAAATAGCTTTTTCAAAAGATGCTATTGCTCCATCAATGTTATCACGTGAACTTTCGAGTACACCAAGTTGGTAATACCGTGCAGGGTTATTCGGCTCGAGTGTAATTACTGACTGTGATGATTTGATTGCAGCCTCAACATTTCCTGTAGCTATCTCTAACTGTGAAAGAAGGAAAAATGCTTCAGTATAATTTGGTTTTAAGTTAATCGCTTGCTGAATGTATTCACGAGCAATGTCAACATTTCCTGACCGCGCCTCCAAAAGAGCAGATTCGAGGTACGGGAGTGGGCTCTTTGGATTAAGTTCTCGGGATTTTGCAAGTGCATCAAGCGCACGCTGTTGTGCGCCCTCCACGGGTACCAATGCCAAAATACTATATATATTCGCAAGTACAGACCAGTTTGACGGTTCCTGACCATCAATGGATACCGCTTGATTCGCAGCATTAATGCCGAGAATACCTGCATTGTTGAATTGTTCAATTTGAACTTCTGTAGGTTCTTTAGTTGCCATGAGTGCATTCATACGCGCAATCTGAAATTCAGCAATACGACGAGCAAACACATCGCTTGATGAGAGTTTGTATGCACTTTCGACACGATCTTCGAGTTCATCAATACTCTTCCCCTGCTGCATTGAAATGACACTTTCCATAAAGGTATACACCGATGAGTAATGACGTCCTGTTACATACAAAACACTCACGGAGCCAATAATGACGGTAATCACCACAAGTGTGAGCACAAAGCCCGAGCGTCGATTTGCACCTACAAAGAATATTCGCGGTGAAATACCATCCAATACTGAAAATGCAGAAAGTGAGACGCCTGTGCAGAGCGCTCCCAAGAGGAGGATTACCGCGCCTGGTACATAGACTATGGACATTCCCCAAATATAGATTGCGCTTACAAAAGAAGATAGACCGATAAAGTACCACATGCGGTCACTATCCTCAGTAGCACCAAGAAGTTTTCGAATACCTGTAATAAGATATAGAACTATAAACAGCAACCAAGCGAGTCCTCCAAAAACACCTGTTGTCACAAAGAATGTTGTAATATAACCATTTCCTGCATTGAAATCAGTATTCCAAAACGGAGTCGAATTTATACTATTATCCTTGTACAAACGCCATGCATCAGTAAACTTATTGGCACCGATACCAAGAAATGCATTATCTTTGTATACCTGACGTGCTATATCTGCAGTCGCTTCAAGCGAAGGTCGCACCTCCACATACGAAACACCCGTGAACTTTGAAATAGCGCCTCCAAGTGTTGCGCCACCGACTACAAAGAGTGCGGATACGGCAAATACAATGAGCGAAGTCGTGAGTGACGTGCTGTTGAAATTTGATATTGAAGGAGTGAACGAAAGTTGATTTCCACTGAATCTTTCCTTTCCGATTGAGTACACAACCATGACGAGACTGGTGAGGCCAAGAATAAGCCATACCATGAAAAAATTAATTACTCCAAGCATGAAGAGTGATATGAGTGTGACACTCGCAAAGAGAAGACGACCTATCTTTGTGAGTGCAATTTGTTCAAGTGCTACGAGAGACAGAATAACCGTCAAACCGAGGAAGAGCGCAAGGTCATTCCAGCTTCCTACCGGTGTCGATGTGGTGCTTGTAAAGATACTGAACGAAAGAAATTCTTGACCGAATTTGAGACGAAATAGATGGTATACGACTAAGATGGTTGTACTTAACGCAAGAAGCACATACATACGCATGACTGGAGCTTTGCTTGATTTCAACAATAACCACACGGTTGGAATAAGTGCGAGTATAGCGACAAATGCTGTAGAGTGAATACTAAATAAATCACCTACCAAAGAATCTCTGAAATCCCCTGAAAGAAACGATGACAAAAATGTGATACCCACAATACCCCAAAGCGCAAGAAGTGGATATGACACACCAACTGAAAATACACCCGAACGAAGTACCGAGAGACTATACAGTACAAGTGCAATGAGTAGCCCCCCAATCACTATAAATACTTTTGTGTACTCGAACGGCACAGCCGCGGAAGGAATAAAAAGGAGAGGTAATAGACCAAAGATTATGACAAGAATATTTTGTGCATATCCGCAAAGCGCACTCGCAATAGGATCATTTTGTGGTAGTTTTTCATCAGGCAGCATAAGTAATAGTTGTAATTAATACGTATCTTTTATTAAACTTCTCCAAAGTATACTTAATATACTATCACACACAAAAGCGCCCACATAATGGGCACTTGTGTGTACGTTTATAAGCCGAATTCTGTCTGGAAAACCAGTGTGATCATTTACCTAGGCGCATTGTTGCCAATGCGCTCATGCGGCACTCCCTGGTGAAATGTGCAGAGCACTCTAAGTAGCAAACTACTCTATTTCACTGGGCACGGCCTTGCACACAAGTACGTATTTAGCCGTTTCATCCGAACTAAATCGGTTCGTCACTGTTCGCAACGCTATGGTTACCCACGACGGGCGTTACCCGCTACTCTTCCAGGCTTTATCCTGGTGTGTGTTCGGACTTTCCTCCCCTCGTGCTTTTGGCGAAGGGCGATCACAAACGCATACAAACTATACAACATTTTCACTAATACTCAAGAGGGATACGTACCTTCTGCCCGACATGGATACCTATGAGCTCCGGGTACTGCGTTTCAGTTTCAAGTACGTATTTTGCTGGTCTATTTGGACGGAATACACGGGGATAGGTGTTGGGAGATACATTTTTTTCAATACCAATCACCGTTAGGTCTTCGTCAATCCACACAATATCAATAGAAAACTTCATATCCTTCATCCAAATACCAATATAGTCTTCTTCAGGAAAAATAAAGAACATACCCTTGTATCGATCATCGATTTTTTCTCGTCCAGAAAGTCCTTGCGCACGCTCAATTTCAGAGTCTACTATTTCCACACGTACGGGTAAATCTCCAAAATGTACCACTGGTGTTTCTGCAAAAAAGAATTCACGCATCGTTACAGTCTCGCCATCAAGATACAAGTACAACCCCCCGAGAGGTATGAGTATTAAAATAATTAAAACTTGGATTCTATTTCTCATATTACATAACTACCACGGCCAATACATAATGACTCCCACCCCTCCAAAAAACGTGATGACAATAAATACCCCGTGTACAGCCATATACCTCCATGAGCGAAATTCACGATGGGCTAATAGTATGAGTGATCCAATTAAAAGTAAGCAGATGAGCCCAGCACCTTGGAAAAAAGTCTGATTATCATCCATTATGTTCATCACCTGCACAGCGCATGCAAAGAAGAATGCATATACCACGACAGAGTAAGCAGTGGCACGAACCATGTGGAGCGTAGAAATATCCTCGGTGTACTCTGTGTGACCGATAGACTTTTTCCATACAGAGCCAAACAACAGTGGCGAGTACCAGATACTTTCCACTGCAACAGCAAGAATTGCTGCGACAAGTACTGCAATCTCATTGATAGATGAAAACATACACCTTTAGTATATCACTTCTGTACTTTAGGTCGGCGTTTATACCACCACACTCCTCCTATACCTCCCATAATGATACCGAGGGGGATGTATACGTATGGTGACAAAACCATAAAAAAGGCGCTTCGCTCATTGAAACGTTGTACATCAATAAGTCTTCCCAAAAGGCTGAAGTAACCCAAAGTCATGTCATCACGCTTCCCCACCATAAGGACATATTTTTCTGCATTATCGGGCGTGTGCACCTCAATGCGATACACTCCGGGTTCCAACTCTTTTTCAAAAGTCGCTCCCTCGCGGTATGAGTTTCCCGTGAGGGTGTCATGCACGGTTTCCCATGCGGCGTCCGCAGCGTGCATGCGGGTTATTTCAGAGACACCACGTTTTTCCTCTTTAATAATAATCCCCGAAACGGTATTGGTATTAGACGGCAAGTCTGGTGTACGAATGTTGGCGTAGAGAGTAAAGGGTTCAGAAGCATGGATTTCATACGTCTGTGGAAAACTATCGAGTGTGCCGAAAAATCCTTGTGCCAAAGTGGGGTCGGCAATCTGTGTAATGTCGTTCAATGACTCTTGCTCTACGAGAACAGGCACATACGCGAGTGCCTGCGGAGCAAAAAACATGTACAACACTAAAAACAAACCTAATCTCATTGTGAATATCATACCGTATTTACTCTGGTGTGGTATAGGCATTATTAAACATCTCAAAATAATCTGAGAACGTTATAAACAGTGGCTCATTTTCCAAATCCTGCACACAGGTATCAAAGGCATATTGTTTGGCGTAATAGGTAATATTGTAGCGATAGCCCGTGCCATCATATTCCACAGGACACGCACCCGTGAACGTAGTTTCTAAAAGGGATTCGAGATTAGTACTTTTGAGTGTTTTAAAAAGTGCAGTCTTTTCTCCCGTACTCAGTGTGTCGGCAAAGCGTGTCTCTCCGTCCTCACGGCTACGCACAATGTATTCATACGTACCATCATCAGAAATGCGGTACGACGCACACCCATCCCCGCGCGCGCAACCACCATACCGATATGCGGTCACTGAAAGAGCCGATGTTTCCTCAAGCACCACTTCCTCACCATCCCCTCCATTCCCATTATTCCCCGTGTTATTAAAAAGAAAAAGTATTGCCCCTGTCACAAACCCAAAAACAAAGGTAGACAAGAGAATCACATACACATGCTTGGTCATAATCCTACTACGATACCCCCTTTCGATTTTTCCCACAAATGAGTTACACTATATGCCCCAGAGAAAAATACATACGGAGGCGTCGCATAGTGGTCTAGTGCGCTCGCTTGGAAAGCGAGTAAGGTGAAAGCCTTCGAGGGTTCAAATCCCTCCGCCTCCGCTTGAGCTTCGCGAAAGCGGAGGCGGAGCACATGCTGGGAGCATGTGCGAAGGGATTTGAAGCCATTCAGAGATAATTTTGGAGCCGCAGGCGAACAAAAATATCCAGAATGGGTACTGAACATGTAATGTTCAAATCCCTCCGCCTCCGCAACGAACGAAGTGAGTGGAGGAGGTGGACAGTCTGGGAGACTGTCCAAGGATTTGAAGAGGTTGTCGATAGTTTCTGAAAGAAAATATCATACAACCTGAACAGAATCTGTGCCGCGTTCCAGTGAACGAAAAGATTCAAATCCTCTCGCCTCCGCACACAGCCTACTCGTCTACGGTGGGTATTTCTTCAAGTCCTGTATCTTCGATAATTTCCTCGGGGACTTCAGGTACAATCTGGGCAATCGGATCTTCAACATCCTCTGCAACTTCTTCTTCTAATGGCACCTCTTGAACTACTTCATCGGTAGTCACAGGAGGTATGGGCAACATCATGAGCGGTTCCACGGAGGGCAGCGCTCGAGGCAACGCTATAGGAGTAGGTGCGGTAAAGGTGAGCGATATCTTTTCACTATCATCATACCCCACACCAGTTGGACCGGTGGCGTCCCACGCGGTGTATTCAATATCAATCACACATACCTCCCCCTCCCCAAAAGGACCGTAATTGACAGGTAGTGAAAGCGACAGGGTCCACGGTTCATCAAATACGACATCTGAGGCACTGAGATTGACGAGTGACCCTTGATACATAAGCGGTGCACCAGCATCAACGAGTATCGACTGACAAAATAACGTATTATCACCTACAACATTCGTGTGCACACGGTACTTGATATCAGTACTTCCCTCCGCGGGTGTGACCACCGCGATAAGCGCGCCGTCTGCATCGTCAAGCTCACTTCCAATAAAGCTATATGCAGTGTCATTAACCGACAGTGTGAAATCAAGCGCTTGTGCCTGAAGTGTATTCTGCACAGAAGATTCTGAGTCGCCAAAATATGAAACCGTTGAACCTACAAACCCGAGACCGACAATACAAACGCTCGCAACCACAGAAAACGCCCCAATCGCAACGTCACCAAAAGACACAGAATGACGCTTGGTATTTCGCACAACACTCATGGGGAGATGTCTTGCCTTGGTAACTGGCTGATACGACACTATTGGTCTTCCAATTTCTATCATACGTACTCTTTGTCGTGTGTCTGGCGGTAAATCCACACGCACGTCATGCACAACGACGCTTCCCGTATCATCTCCTTTGTCTTTTTTATTTTTTCGTATTTCTCGCCAAATTTTCTCAATTTCACCAAAAATAATCATGAGTGCAGGTAGCACAATCAAGAAACCAAAGCCCATCGGTTGCCGTGCGAAGTCAAGAATGAATCCCACATAGGGAACTGCAACAACCACCTCTCCCAGTATGGCGCTTAAAGGAATTTGTTCTGTATCCGCCTCTTCATTAGCATCGCCTTTGGTTGTAAACCAGGTTGTCCCATTACGTTCTTCACTACTCACAATTCTGTGTGTTGTTGGAATTTCTGCTGATGGACTTTTAAAGGTAATAACATCGTTAGTTTCATACTTTCCCGTTGGACCTATAACAACGACTGAGCCCGTAAGGATTGCAGGTTCCATTGACCCTGACTCAACAATCTTGATTTCAATTTTGGTATCGAGTGGTGAAAGTGGCGCCAAAAAGAGTCCCGCAACACCAATGAGCAGTACCGTGAAGAAACTATAGAAAATGGTGATGAAAATTTTCATATTATCGTCGCGAAGGTCGGATCACAGGTGATGAGACGCCACTTGTTACGGGACTTACCACACTCGGTGTTTGTAGTACCGTAGGTTGCACTCCGGGTGTCGGACTTGCGGGTGTTTTGGTTTTCTTTGCGGGACGGTACTGGTTATCCACCTGGCAATAGAGGGTGCCGTCGTCGATATTCTTATTATCAATGACGATAGTTGTAGAGAACGTACTTCCCTTCTTGCATTCTCCATACCATCCTGGTCGCCAGTCACCCGCCACAAAGCCCACAGGCCCAACCTCAGTTATTGAATATGTCCCCAGAGGCAACTGTATTGTCCCATTTGCTGAATCTACCGTGTAGGGAGTGAGTGTCACTGTTTGATTGATGCCTGCACCAACAACTTGGAATGTGAACTGCTGTGGCAAATACCCTTCTGGTACGGGGCCACTGAATTTCTTTTCGAGGTTAAGCGTTACCGTAGGACCCACAGGTGGTGGAGGGACTGAACCATCGCATTGGTACTTTGGATAATCATCCGCAGTCACGCTACGAAGCGCAAGATCAACGGAAAAAGAATCCGTTTGTGCCCAATTGCCGAGGGCAGAGCCATCACACGTGACCTCGGCGGTTGCGGTATTAACCGTTTGGTCACCCGCACACCACTCAATAGCAACATACTTGGTCACGTTCGCAGGAAAATAATTACCCGTAGTCGCGTCAGCGAGAATATATTTCTTGAGCACAGCAAAACCTGATTGCTCTGTAGTGGTGCCAAAGAGTGTCTTCTCCCCCACTTCATACGTATTATCACCATCGTCAAACCAACCGAAAAACTCTATTCCTTTCGAGAGTTCCCCTCCGAGTACGCCATCCACATCGAGGAGTGACTCTGGTTCATTATTTCCATTATCGTGGTCAACCAAGTTCGTAAAATCCATACAGCCCCATGCATTTTTATCGACATGAAAACTGATGGTATTGATACCGCTATCCCCTGGCTTTATATCAGTGAAGTTAAAGAATTTATCAACACTGGGTACGAGATTTTTTAATGCCCAGGTTTGTGATGGTTGCACGACACCATTATAGATTGCATAACTGTCTATCTTTAAATTGAGACCACCCGTAGCAAAGGTTGTACCAATAAATCCCTTACTAAACATCATCACAAAAGCAAGGAATACCACTACCCCCACAATGAGGGCAATGCGTATTCCTGTTTTTGTATATGTGCGATTCATTTTTTTAGGTACTTATCGCTTCTTCTTTGGGCTATGGTGCTATGGGTTGCGTTCTATGGTTGAGTACTGAGGATGCGTCGAGGCATACGTATTCACCAATATTACTGACAGATAGGGCTGTAGAGTTTGATGTCGTCTATGAAACTGCCTTGTGAATTTGCGGTGCCAAGGTCGGTGAACTGAAGTCGAGTCACATTCGAAGTTGCAACAACATTCACCGTGATAACCTGCCATTCGATACCATCATTATTGTCTGCTACATTGCCGGTGTCGTGCACGACTGCTCCTCCCCACTTCACCTCAACACGGTTTTCTGCCGATCCTGTGTTCGGACGCGCTGCAAAGGCAAACTTGATGCGGTACGGCCTTCCTATGACCGTTGGAATGTCTTGGTACATCGTGATGGATGCTGGCTCACCGGTACCACTGTCGCTTGGTCCTCCCCAGTCGCTGTCGAGCTCAGAATACTGGTCACCTTCATACGCACTGCCGAGTACGTTTTCATGTAACTCAAGTTTTGCAAGTGCGGGACGATTCTGGTTTCCAAATGTCGGGAGAACATCTCCACGCCATTCGATAGTCCAGCCATCGACAGGAGTCTGAAACACGTCCCATTTCTTTCCATTCGTCACCTCAGGAACTTCGAAACTGTAGTTCTCAAGAATATTTTCTGGTTGCTCTACAATGGTGCAGTTTTTGGTACACTCAAAGTTTGCATTATGCCTTGCCTGCACTGCTTCAAATACAATGTCGGCAGTGAGTGAGTCGGTCTGACTTTCATTACCGAGGGCAGTACCATCGCAAGTATATCCACCGTCTTCGGGCTCGCCGATTGCCGATGTTCCACCGTTATTGTCTGCGGGAGAACTGTAATTACCTGTGGTAGTGGCGCAGGCACAATCGTTCCAAAGCACCATGCTTTACCGATGTGTTTTGTTGTATTACCCGGAATAGGTCCTGCCTGATTTGTCCAGATGTTTTTCACGCTGTCGGCAAAGGTGAGTGCGTATGAATTGCCAACACCAAGTTGGCCAAAGTTGCCCGTATTGATAACGCTCTCACCCACCTCAAGCACGTTATCGCCATCATCAGCCCACCAGATGAAGTTGACGAGGCCGGCAAGTTCACCTTCGGTTGCACCAGTCGTTAGGTCGACGAGTGCCTCTGGCTCTGTCTGAGCATTCTCATTGTTTGAGGTGAGTGTGACATTCGCGCAGAGATATGCGTCATTCGTATCAACGTGAAGTGAGATAGTATCCTCTCCGTAGTCATCAGGCTTGAGGTCAAAAAAATTGAAAAACTTCTCAATGGTGAGGTTGGTTGCATCCCATGAGGTAGTGCTTGTCGCAACGCCGTTGTAGTAACTTTCGTTGTCTACTTTGAGATCAATTGCCCCTGCGGTAAACACGTTTGCTACTGAGGTTTCGGTATCACTAAAGAACGCACTCGTTGCTCCGAACACCAGTCCGCCCGTTACCACCCCTATGAGTGCAAGACTGAGAATAATACGCTGCATAGTTTGATATATAAATAATTTATTAAAATATGCTGGTTCCCGTCAGCCCGCTAAATCCCAGCCAAGCTGAGATTTAGTACGGCTAGTGAGGACTAGTTTGGATTAGATACAACCAAGTTTGTAATAACGCACGTTGGATTAACACCTGATACAACATTCATGTTTGCAGTACCTATGTCATCAATCTCTGCACAGCTACCACTGAACGACGCATTGTATTGAATTCCAACAGGATCATTTGAGTACACTTCAGAGACGACGTATGCTCCTGGAGTCAGGTTAGGAAATGCTACCTGATCAACCAAGATATGATCCCCGCCCGGACCAACCAAATGAAGTACGAAGTCGTTAACATCTACTCCTACAACTGAAGCCTGTGTAAATTGAACAACTTTATCAAGAGTTACTGTTCCTGTCTCAACAACTACACGTGGTGTACATGTGAAGTTTGGATTGTTTCGAGCCTGTTCTACACGGAACGCAATACTTGCTTCCATAGAGTCGGTCTGCACAATATTGCCCAAATTTGAACCATCGCAGGTAATTGTATTTCCCACGATAGCCTGTGTTCCTGCGCACCATGCTAGACCAATGTAGTTGGTCTGATTTGGTGCCATTGGTGTACTGTTGTTGAGTCCTGGCATAGCAAGCGGATAACTCTTTCCTCCAAGCACATCACTCGCTGGACCTGAGTCGTTTGAGAACAGAAGTGGCTCAGCTATTTCTCCTTGCCAAATATTATCTCCTTCACCAGCATCATCATTCAGTTCATTTTCATCTGAGTTCTGCCATCCAAGGGTAGCGCCCTGATCTAACCAAGCTGCGAACTTAATATTCTGCGCGAGTTCACCATCAAACATATCTGCATCTGGCTCACTTGCTTGAGTATCTAATTCAAGAACTTCTGCATCTTCTGGCTCATTCACTGTCATGTCATCATTCTTGGTGATATTTACATCAACACAAGCCCAAGCGGGGTTTGAATCAATGTGAAGTGAAATAGTGTTTTCACCTTCATCACCAGGTTTTACATCTCGGAAATTAAAGAAAGTCTGTGCACCTAAGTCAGTTGCTTCCCAGGTACCCGTACAAGGGAGACCAACTGGATACTCTGTACCACCCTGCCAAGTGTAATCAGTTAAATCGTTAGTAGTTAGAAGGTTTAACTGGCAAATACTACCATTATAATGTGCTTCACTATCTACCGTTAGGTCAATTGCTCCGGCAGTAAAGACATTTCCTGTTGAGGTTTCTGTGTCAGAGAAGAATGCTCCTGTTCCTCCGACGATGAGGGCGCCCGCAAACACGAGCATCCCAACACTTGTAATAATTTTTTTCATACAATTATTAATTTATTTGTAATTAATACTTTTAATTTCCTGGTTCTTACCAGCCCGCTAAACCCCAGCCGAAGCTGAGATTTAGAACGGCTAGAAATGACTAGATAGCAGGCGCACCTAGGTATAGACGAGCATTATCGAATGGCAAATCTGTAAACGGATTGTTTATAAACCATCCATATCGATTACCTCCAACTTCTGCTGGGATAGTGTCAGATGGATCACTTCGAGTCCATGAACCAACCACTACGCCAAGACTATTGAGTACTTTCATATCTACAACCAGTACACCAGCTACGTCATGGAAGTAAGCTTGAAGTGTGTACCAACCGGTGGTGTTGATAGCCACAGTTCCAACTCCATGTGGGTCACCAGGTGCGTTATTACTTGCATTTGCTGCCCATACACCTACTGCATTAGTACCAAGATGGAAAATAAAGTCACGTTGATGATTTCCATCTGATCCATTACTTGCAGATGAGAAATCGAAACGCTTATCTATACCATCAGCATCTGCCATATCAAGATAGACATCTACTTCAGTTGTATAGCCACCAGCTGGAAATACTGATGAATATCCTCCCCATCGAGTAAAGATATCTCCATTAGCAAGACCATGTTTATTTCCATCAGAAGATGTAACACCACCTGTACCTGAATTTACGATACTGAATGTACCATCATTACTAAACCAGTACGGGTCACCTTGCTGTTCAAAACTTTCTGAAAAGACCAAATCTAATGCTGGAGGAATATCTCCGCACGTAAAGTTAGGATTATTTCGTGCTTGTTCAACGCGGAACGCAATATTTGCAACCATAGAGTCAGTTTGCGCAATGTTGCCCATCGCACCACCGTTACAAGCAATTGTTCCGGCAACTGGCGTGGTGAGATCACCAGCACACCAAGCAAGCCCGACATAACTAGTACTTCCACCTACCAGTGCTCCGAGAATCGGAGAAGCAATTGTGTAGCTCTCACCATCGAGCACATCGCTCGCTGGACCACTACCATTTGAGAACAATGGTTGCTCATTTGCTTGCCAGATGTTATCTCCTTCACCTGGATCAGTACCTTGGAATCCTGGTGTTGCTCCGTAGTCTGCCCAAGCAAAAAATTCGATATTTTGAGCGAGCTCTCCATCAAAGAGACTGCCGGTATTAACCGCGTCCCCTGCACCAAGTTCTGGTTCTACTGTACTCACATCATCATTAGCAACAAGTGACACATCGACACAAGCATACGCATCATTGTTGTCTACATGAAGAGAGATAGTATTTTCTCCTTCGTCGCCTGGCTTGATGTCGGTAAAGTTAAAGAAAGTTTGCGCTCCCAAATTGGCTGGAAGCCAAGTTCCGGTACATGGTGAATTAAGGACTGGGTACTGTGGATTATCTTCAGTCTCTCCATCATCTAGCACCCATACTCCGTTTGTACAAACAGCATTGTTGTAGTGTTGTTCACTATCAACCTTTAAATCGATTGCTCCAGCGGTAAACAAGTTACCTGTTGAGGTTTCTGTATCACTAAAGAATGCGCCTGTGCCGCCAGCGACAAGTGCGCCGACGAAGACAATCATTCCCAAACTCATAATAATTTTTTTCATGTGTATATAAATGCTATGTATAATGAATACCAATAAACACGTTGGGGCTTCCTAAGCGCGTTCCCTACCACACGAGTATTCCCATAAAACGTCTGATAATAATATCGTATGCTGTCAAATCGAGGTATTTGAGGAAAAAAAGAAAAAATAGTACTCATTTTTGAGCAAATATGTGCATAAGTCGTAACAGCTTTGTTGAAGATACTGATTATTGTAAAATTTTGTATAGTTGATAACGTGTGCTTAACGTGTGCTTAACAGATGTATATTCTGTTCATAGTGCTGTAGACAACACTTTTTGTAGGTAATAGAACACACAAAAAAAGAAGTTCAATACGTGCGTATGACACTTCTTAATTATTGCTTGAGTGAGGCGTATACAACGAGGTTGTGACTGTACTTCTCTTCTCCTTTGTCGTATGTTCCGGTACAGGTGACCAAGCGAAGTGTTGGTGTGTCTGTACTGCCATAGACTAGTTCTGTGGGGAAATCATCCTGACTGTATCGTGCGAGAGAATCGACGGTAAATACAGCAACACTTCCGTCTTCACGTGTAATTTCTATCTCATCACCTGCTTCCAATTTTCTGAGTGGCCAAAATACTGCAGGTCCTTTGTATGAGTCCACGTGCCCCAGCACCACTGCTGCCCCTACTTCACCCGGGGTCGGGCCGTTTTTGTACCACCCCACCTGTGTGTACGAATCGGGTACTTCAATAGTCTTATCTTCCTTCAGTCCAAGGGGCTTTTCAAATGTGGCCTCTACTTCAATTTTTGGAATAGAAATACGTGTCGGAGCCGAGCGAGAAAATGCGACTGATGTTGTTGCACTCGGTACTTCAGACGTTGGTGCTTGTTGTGGCGACTCTTTCAAAAGAAAAAGAATTCCAAGACTACTCAGTGCTCCCACCACCATCCCCGCAACAGCAAACGCCACTACCTTTTGGTACTGGCGGTTTGCTATACATGCACGTATGTTTTTGAATACATTAGCCATTCTTCACTTTTCGAACTGATGTTGAAAGAGGAAGGATTGCCGTGAGTATTGGGAATTGTACTGCGTGAGGAGCGGTTCCTCCAGCACCCGTGTTTGGTGCTCCAATAGGCATTATGCTCGTTGATTCACCGAGTACTTCACCCTCTGGTTCATCATCATTATTATTGGAAGAGTGTCGTCTACTTCCGCGGCGAGGACCTGAACCATCGCTTCCACTACTTGAACTATCATCTTCTTGTACATTACCAAAGTTGTATGGACCGTATGTTGTGGGAAGTACCGATGCGTACGCTGTAGGAACCACAAAGTCCATTAGTTTTGCAAAGAAATGAGTCTCTTCACTAAACGTAACCTCTCCAAGCACTTCTACCACATGCCCATTGACATTAGGAAATGTTTTACTCCATCCCTCTTCTATGATTTCGTTGATTGTCCATGTTCCCGCAGGCACATAAAAGTAATAGTATCCAGATGCATCAGTCGTTGTTGAATACGTTACACCACCGTTCGTTATTTGTACTGTCCATCCATCAAGATCGCTCTCATCATCCACTGGGTTTGGCTGTTCTACATCCCATGCATCATTTTCGTTTTCATCGTGCCATACGTATCCGAATACGAGCCATTTTGGAACGGTATTCTCTCCTCCACCATCGAGTGTGTTGGTAATCACACAGGTCACGGTCTCGTTTGCCTGAAGTGAAATTGCGGTGATAGGGCTTCCATCACTACACACCGCGCTTGTCTGTGTCCAGTTTGTCTCGAGTGTTTCAACAACATTGTATACGCCAACGGCCAATCCTGATTGAGTATGTTGTCCACCATCACTAAGTGTAAAATTCACTTCGCTCCAACTTGGATTAAAGGTGAAGACCGTCTGATTACCATCGGGAAGTGTTTGTTTTTCAATAATAATTGTTCCTTTTTCTCCTCCTCCAGTATCACCGTTTAACGTGTTTGTAACGACACAGGTCACTGTTTCTCCCGATTGAAGTGCAATAGCGTTTATAGGGCTTCCGTCACTACATACCGCACTTGTCTGCGTCCATCCCGTTATCGGAGACTCCACAACACTATACGTTCCTGTCGCAAGCTTTGAAGAAGTGCTCTGTCCACCATCACTGAGTGTAAAATCCACGTCGCTCCAACTTGGATTAAAGGTGAAGAGAGTCTGATTACCATCTGGGATAGTCTGTTTTTGTATGATGATAGTCCCTTTGTCTGGGTCACCATTTCCGCCTCCGTTATATGTATTGGTAATGACACACGTCACTGTTTCGTTTGCCTGAAGTGAAATAGCGTTTATAGGACTTCCATCAGTACAGACCGCGCTTGTCTGTGTCCACCCATGATCCGTGGTGGCAAGTTGTGCTTTTGTTCGCCATCACCACATAAGTCAACTACATCCCAGCTTGGATTAAACGTAAAATCAGTCTGATTACCATCAGGAATAGTCTGCTTTTCTATGATGATAGTTCCTCTGTCAGGATCACCATTTTCATACTCGCAAGACCCATCATTCTCTTCAGCTGCGGGGTCGTAGTTTGTAGCTTCCGAGTCAGTACAGCCGAGTATTGGAGCAGGTTCCCCTGGCCACTGATTGTCAGCTTTGCAGGCATTACCGACGTCATCTGCGAGTGGATAGTCGACACTGGTTTCAACCACAGTAATCTCTATCGGCCGTACAGGTCCATTCCCATCATTGGCTGTCTCGCAGCCAGGACCAGACCACTGAAGTGTCCAATCCGCGGGTACAAATCCCGCAGGACCAACTTCTGAAACGGTGTGGGTCCCCGCAGTAAGATAGACCACTTTTTCAGCAGTATCAGGAGTTAACGCATCTAATGTAACGATACCGTAACCACTGACATTGAATTTAAATTCGTCGGCTGTATATGGATCAGGGGTGTAGTTATCACTGATGCTTTTCGTAAGCTTAAATGGATATGTTGCTACTGTAGCCTCTGCTGTCGTAGGTTGTACAAGTTGAAACGCGACGAACACGGTAAGGAGCAGTGTTGCGAAGAGCGCAACACGCGCAAACTTAAGATTGATACGAGTAATCATAGTAAAAAATATTAATACCTCTAAATAATTATAGTGACCCTACTCGGTACTATGCTTTGTTTCAACAATACAACGTATAATTTTGTTTAGCAATTGACAAAATTTAAAACTGTGATGATGAACTAATCTTATCTGAAGAAACCAAAAACGTTCTTCACAAATCCGGCAACACCCCCCTGTTTTTGCTCTGCTGGCGCTTGTGCGGTTGGTTTCGGTTCAGGTGTTGGAGCAGGTGCTGGAGTCGGTGCTGGTGCTGGTGGTACGTACTTTGGCTTTGGCGCCACAGGAGCCGGTACCGGAGCGGTTATAGAAGCACCCGCAACGGCTGGGTTTGCGTTCGTTGGGAAAGCGAGTGTCAACTTCAAGATGGTAGATGGCACCGTGAATGTGTACTCTCGACTCGTGGTAACAAACGTATCACTTTGTGCGTGGATGCGGTACGCATACGTACGACCCGGTTGAAGATTCGTTATAATCATCACATGTTTTGGTCTCACGGTAGGGAACTTGAAACTTGCGTACGGATAGCCCATGTTGAGTGCACTTTGGTTATAGGGTGAGACTGCTTGTGCGACACCATAGAATACCTGGCTTAATGAAGGCTTTGACGTCTCCCATGTCGCAAGTGCTGAGACGGTTCCATTTGCTCCGGGGAAGTATGCAAGAACGGAAACGTTGCCGACTGCAAGATCAAGTCCTTTTACCTGTATGGTGTACACGGCATCTTTAATTTTCAGTGGAGCTTTCTTCGCCTCCTTCATGCCGTCCTTAAGGTATGCTTTTATACTTGCGGTATTGGTATACATGCCACTTGGCGTGTTTTCATTGTACTCAGTGGTATACGTGAGTTTAATCACTTCACCAGGGAGTATGGTATCAAGCACCCACGACTGCTCAGCCACAATTGACCCAATCGGATTTGTGAGCACATCAAATACCTCAACGTCATACGCATTGCCTCCCGTATTGGTAACCGTAATCTTGTAGTCAACACTTTCTCCTGCGTTTACAACATCCCCTTCATCAACGTTGACAGCATCTTTCTTAATAACGAGATGCGGTGCCTTACTTGGATCAATTGCTTTTACTTCTGCACGCTCAACTTTTGTTTTCTTTGGACCTCCGCTTTTACCACCGCTCGGTGAAGTTTGTGAAGGTGTTTGTGTAGTACTAGTATCAGTATTCCCTTCCTCACCACCTCCCACGGGGTCAGTGGTGCCCGTACCATCGTCGGTCGTTGTTCCGGTACCATTACCCGTCGTTGTGCCTGTACCATTCCCGGTAGTTGTTCCGGTACCAGTGCCACTACCTGTCGTTGTACTTGTTGTCGAACCCGTTCCTCCTCCGCCTGAACCAGCCGGTTGTGGTTTAAACGCGTCTTTACTCAGCATGAGCGAGTTGTCAGCGATGTTTTCATCACCTTTATCACTCGAGACAGCGGCATACGCAGTAACGGTAGTAGTGCCAAAAGGAATATCTGAGTTTACGATTGCGGTGAGGACACCTTGCTTACTCTGGCCCGGCTCTATACTACCCAAAGACTTGCTCTGTGTAGTTCCATTTGAGGTTGTACGCGCCGACTCGAGTACTTGATCAATCACCACGTTGGTTGCAGTCGTGTTGCTATGGTTTGTCACCGTGTATGTATAGGTAAGTGTGTCACCAATACCAAGCGATGCGTCTGAAGCGGAGACAGTACCGGTAAGCGCGATGTCAGTGGCTGCAAAAGAAACATTTCCTTCAAAATCTCCAAGAATGTTGATGACCGCAAACGTCCAGTTCGTACCGATGATGTTGGTGTTTGCAATGTTCATCACGTTTGCACTTGCAAAAGCGTTTCCGGTGTTGATGCTTCCAATCAATGCATCAATGTCGTTCTCCCCCGTGATGGCATTGATAGAAAGATTGTTTTCAAGCGCAACACGGTTGTTGTTATCAAAATTTGCGGTATATGCATCGAGGTCTTTCGTACTGAGAAATTCGGATGGAGTAATCTCAGCATCTGCATTGTATATAACAATTCCTTGCGGTGTCCATTCCCACAGGAGACCCTCAGGGAGACCAACGACATCTCCACTCCACACACCATGCACACGGATAAGCATGTACATTGAATCACCACCGTAGGTGTTTTCATTAATCTTATTGAGCACGTTCGATTCAGACTCTGCCCTTCCCGTGGTGATATTTGATGCAAAAGATGTTGTTGACTCATTCAGTCCCGTTTCAGCATAAGCATCGATATTATTATCCACCACGGCATCATTCAGGTTGTTCACACGCACATTGAAGTCTTCATATTTCCCCTGTCGGCTTTCTTCAGAAACAGCTATGCCGTTTGCGCGTCCAAAAAATGCGTCAAAAAGTTCTCCTGTGGGGAGCACGAGGTCACCCTCGAGGTCGCCAATAGCGTTATAGGTAAAAAGTCTATAGTTGGAGTCAATGATGTTGCTGTTAACGACGTTGATGACGTTTGCTGCCGCGTAGGCGTCACCCGTGGTAATCTCTGCGCTTGAAATTCCCACTGCTTCATTGTAACCAGTCACTGCTTCCACAACGGCGTTGTTGGTGATGGTTGCATTATTCATCTGCGATACGTTGTACACAACATCTTCAGCAATACATGAAAGCAATGAACAGGTGTTTGAAAGTGCCTCTTCCTGTGCTGGATCGGGGAAAAATGAACTCGTGAGGTCGAGTGATTGACCTTCATCGAGGATTTTGTTCGCGAGATAAATAAAGCCATTCGAGTTGATGACGTTGGTATTGACCACGTTTGCGATATTAAACGCTGCAATCGAATCTCCCGTGTTCACTTCCGCAGTACTTCGTCCTCGAGCATAGTTGTCACCAGAGGTGGAGCGAGTTAAACCATCGTTCGTTATAATTGCGTCATTGGTGCCTGTGGCAACAAAGGTATAGATATCAAAATCATTTGGAACAGGACCGATGAGTTCACTGCGAATATCGTTTGAGTTTGCGTCAGTGGAAAGCTCTCCCTGTGCAGTCGCGATTCCCGTCTCAATAAGCGCAAAAGTCTCTCTTTGTGTTATATCACCCGTAGTTTCTTCTTCTTGAGGAACACCAACATCCCCAAGTAGTCCGTCGGAAATAATGTCAACAGGCGTTATTTCATCATCGGGCGTTGCCCCTGCGGTCGCATCAGCTCCGTCTTGACCTTGCGGTGTCGTTTCAGGGGTTTCTTCTGATGGTGATTCTACTGCAACTGGTGATGCTTCAGATGATGGGGTGTTTTCTGTAATCACCGGGTCAGGAATTATTTCTGGAGGTGTCGTTTCGGTATCAGGTACTCCTCCTGCTGTGCCGTCATTCCCTTCTTGTCCATCTACACCTTGGGATGGAATCTCTATAGTAGTGGGTTCTACAGGTGGTAGCGTGTCCTCAGCAAAAACAGCGAGCGGAATGAGCGACGAGAGTATTGAGACGATAATTATCGTCGCCAAAAAGCGATTTAATTTCTCCGCTACTTTAAAATAGTATGCTGACATAGGTAATTAACATTAACTGCAATGAAAAAAGTGCCTCCGAAAACTTCGAAAATACACTTTGAGATGCATCTTCACTCGTCGTATTTTGGAAGTTTTCAAGAACCAAAGTTTCGGTAGTCGTGGTTGTGTGTGTTGCAAAAACAAAAGACGAGTCAGCGGGTGAAGATTGAGTTTTTTGAATATCTAAAACTGGTACTTCATCCACAGTAGATTCGATGATACTTGAAGCATGGTTTATATTGTTTTTGGTAACAATACTGCCTGATGTTCCTGGTGCACCATCTGTCCCAGGTTTTCCATCTTCACCATCTTGGCCACTTTGGCCATCTTCACCATCTTGACCCCTTTGGTGTATCCCGCCAGTGTTCTCACTTGTATACACGACGTTTGTAATGAGGTGTGCATCATCTGCACATACACGTTCTGTCGCAACTGTACTAAAAACAGCCACAATTGCAAGCACGACAAATATTTGTTTGTAATTTCTCACTGATTGCATCATCCCTCTATAAAGTCAGAATACATTTCCGACTTTACGAGAGGGCCCCTTTGTGAAAAGGGGTTCTCCTCTCAGTCAGTCACAATTATTGACGAACAACTCGAGTAGTGTTTCGGTTTACAATGTTTGTAACCGTACTCCATGAGTCAGCCTTTCCAGTGCGAACAGCTCCGCCGTTACCTCCAGCGTCGCCATTACCACCTGAGCCTCCTACACCAGTGTTTCCACCAGCTGCTCCAGCTCCACTAGTACCGCCGTTACCAGCAGCTCCGGTGTTTCCACCGTTGCCACCTGTTCCGCCGTTACCAGCAAGTTGTGTTCCATCAACTTCATGTGGTGCTTGTGAGGTAGCGTCTCCGCCATTGCCTCCTTCTGCACCATCACCAGCTGAACCTGAAGTTCCGCCCTGTGAGTTATTTTGACTTGATCCACCGTCTCCAGCGCCACATTCGCAGTCGTTACTGCCGCCGTTTCCGCCGTCATTACCGTTGCCTCCTTCTCCGCCTTCTGAATCATTGTTACCTGAATCAGAAGTTGCTACGCCCATATTGAGAAGAGCAACTTGGTTGAGGTCAGTTACGATTGCTGCAGTTTCATCAAGATCAGATTCGCTTCCATCGCGGATTACTTCTGTATCGCTGTTGTTTACATCGTTAGCGATGTCTGAAGTTGAGATAGCGTCACCCGATGTGATGTCGCCACCGTTTCCTCCAACTGCTCCATCACCACCGTGTCCACCAGCTCCTGTTGAGCCACCTGCTCCACCGTTTCCAGAGTTACCTCCGTTTCCAGCAGCTCCTGAAGTGCCTCCAGTTCCGCCATTTCCACCCTGTCCGCCCATTTGAAGAGCGTCAACACCGTCAACGTCTCCGTTCGCATCTCCTCCGTTACCTGCGTTTCCAGCATCTCCAGCTGATCCAGTGTTTCCACCGTCTCCGTTGTTTATGCTTGATCCGCCAGTTCCCGCATTGTCGCCTCCGTTACCACCTTCTCCACCACGTCCACCTCGAGCTCCTCGTGAAGAGTTTCCTCCGGTGTTTGATGAAGCGATTGAAACGTTAGCGATCATTGCTGAATTAGCATTTGTTACCATAACAAGATCGTTTTCGTACGCTTGTGCTGGCGCAATAGCCACAAGTCCAAGAGCGAGTGCTGCAAGAGAGATTGCTGCTGTTGATTTATACATTACTGATGTCATAACTATATTTATTTAACGTTAAATAATTTAATAAGAAATTTACTCCCTCTCCCATTCAGAGAGAAAAGAGACGCTCCTTGTTTCGACCATGGTCGGGTATGTAGCACATACCCATATGATGAAATCTGTCGTGCAGACATCATCGTATGGATACACGAAGTGTCACGAACACAAATAACTCCTTTGCTGAGAACAACAAAAAAATCGGTTACTTTTAAAGTAAGTTTTCCATTGGTAAGCGCTATAAACGCGATGTGGAAACTGCATAGTAAATAGTACCTTGCTTAGTATGGTTCCCACGCCAGACCAGATTTTGGTGTCTATATTTTATGCTTCTTTTTGATATCGTCAATTTTTTACACATTCCAGAACGATAAAGAAACTACGTCAATCTTTCCACTATGCACAGAGTACCGAATATTTCATACTCTGATAATTACTTATTGCTATACTAGTTATACGAAACAAAAATAAGCCCTCTGATGAACCGACATTCTGTGGGAACAATCTCCTTATAACGGGAGATTGGTAGAAGTCGGTTCATCAGAAGGCTTATTACGCGTCTGGATAAAGCAATATAGGCGAAAAAACGCAGAAGTCAAGGAATAAAGAACCACCCCACTTCAGAGGAGTGGGGTCAGGGGTTCTTTGCTCGCAGAGGATTCGGCTCCGCCGAAGCGCTATATATGTCCATGCATCCACGGGGCACAGCCTCGTATCATTCTGGACGAACGAGTAGAAATATTTTATTTTTCTGTTGTTGTGCCTTCAAAGTCTTCTTCATGACTCTCCGCATACTCCTTTGTAGGATGTATGGTGCCATCCATATGGTGGGGTGGCGTGTAGATGGTGTACATCGTTAGAGGATTTTCGGAAGAAATATTGATGATATTGTGCTTGGCGCCCTTGGGCACAATGACACAATCTCCATCACTCACGTGATGCTCGGTTTCATTAACCACCACTTTTCCCTCACCTGACTCAAAGCGAAAAAATTGATCATTCTCGTGATGGGTCTCCATACCAATCTCTTCCAGAGGAGCGAGTGTCATAAGGACCAACTGAAGCGACTCTGCTGTATAGAGTACGCGCCGAAAATCTGTGTTTTCTTCGGTGAGTCTTTCGATGTGTGCATGATATCCTTTTTTCATATTATAAAAACTATTTAATAAAGACGGTCACGAGCACGCCTGCGGTCACCAAGGTACCGCCAAGCACATTACCCAGTGTAGGCTTTTCTGCGAGAAACACAAACGCGAGAATAATCGTAAGTGCAATGGAGATTTTATCAATAGGAGCCACGCGGGATACCTCACCGAGTTGCAGGGCTTTGTAATAAAAAAGCCATGAAGCGCCGGTCGCGAGTGCAGAGAGAAAAATGAAAATATATGAGTACTTTGATATTTTAAACACATCAGACCAGTTACCTTGGATGAGCACAATGCCCCACGCAAACACCACAATGACGACGGTGCGGAGTGCAACAGCGAGATTGCTATCAACACCCTTGATACCAATTTTCCCAAAGATGGCGACAAGTGATGCAAAAAATGCCGAAAGTACTGCGTATATTGCCCAATTCATATTTTCTTATTATTTTATATCGGATACATACCTCCCAGAGTACTCATGAGGATGGGGAGAGTAATGACTGCAATAATAATCGGCAATACAATAGTAACCACGGTAATAATAACCATCGTGAGCAGATACTTGCGACTCTTTTCGACTGATGCATACACGGCATCTATTTTATCTTCGAGACGCGCCAACTCTGTTTCATTTGATTCCATAGCAAAATGGTATCACACTTATGAAGCAATGTTTGAAACAAAAGTTATTTTCTTAAAATCACATTTGGAGTGTCTCCATAGGGGTCAGACCAAAATTCGAGTGAGGACCACGGAGTACCCGCGACCATGTCACGAATTGCATCATTATGATCTATGTCCGCTTCCATGTAGAGCGTCCCTCCCGGATTAAGATAATTCCAGGCTTCGCGAATGAGGATTCGCTGAAACTCGTGCCCATCATCGTGTGCAAAAAATGCAAGGTGTGGCTCATAGTCTCTCATTTCTGCATCAAGTTCAGGAAGTGCGCTATGGGGTATGTATGGCGGAATTGCAAAGAGTGCATCGTAGGTACCCGTAAGTCCTTCAAGTGCTGATGCGGTAATAACGCGCGCACGACTCTCTTCGATATTATTCTTTTTAAGATTGAGTTCTATCTGTGCCTTAAGTGCAGGATCAAGTTCACAGATATCGACAGTTGCGTTCGGAAGATTCGTGAGAAGTGCAAGCCCCACATTCCCTGCTCCAGAAAAAGTGTCTGCGAGGCGCAGTGTGCCTTCTTTTTGTCTTAATTCTTCGATGGCCCTTTGTATCCAAAAGGCGCTCTCCGGACGAGGAATCATGGGATGAAATGAAAGGTCGATGTGTGCACCGAGGAAGTCGACATACCCGAGCACGTACTCATATGGCTCACCTTTCTCAAGGCGCAGACAATCAGATTCGTACGCAGGTGATGACACGCCCCCATACTTCTCATGGAATAATTTTTGTTTTTGTACTTCGAGGTATGTCATAAAAATAGAAGAGTGTCACGTAGTGACACTCTCTGGAGGGTTTCGGTTTATGACCTGAACACAATAACAAATCACCGTTCTCCAATCCTTGCCGTGTTTTTAAGCGAGGCCTGCATTACGCATGATGCGTCTCCTTATATCCCCACACGAGTCTGTGTGTACGTGTACTGTATCAAATCTAAGGGTACGATTCAAGAAAGGTCACTCCATTTCCAAGAGCCTATCCAATGACCCCAGATACGAGGCATCGAGGACTGAAAACGTGAGGCGTGAGAATGTGCACAAAGCACATTCGCAAGACTCATTGAGGGCTTTTGTGAATGAAATGAAACAAAAGACCCAATGAGTGGACAGTTCCTGTAAGGAATTTAATGTACGTTTTGAAGGACTCATTCGTCGCAGTTTCTTCCGTGGGGAAGAAACTGCGACAGACTCGGAACGTATTGTCGCTACGCTCTGTACGTTCCGGCCACGAAGTAGGTGGGGTTAGTGGGTAGGCTCTAGGGCATTTCACGAAGAATCTTAATCCGATCCTCTGCGGGTGGGTGTGTCTGAAAAAGGCCTCCAATTTTTTGACCCATAGTCTTTTCACCACTTCCATAAGGGTCTGAGATGAAGAGATGCGCTGTCGCATGACTCACGCGCTCCATCGGCCTACCGTAACTCGAGATCTTCTCCAGTGCTGATGCAAGCCCTTCAGGGTACCGTGTGAGAAGCGCCCCCGATGCGTCGGCAAGATACTCACGCTTCCGAGAAATTGCGAGTTTTATAAGTTGCGCTGCAATAGGGACAAGAATGATGCCTGCGATACCAATAATAAGAAAGATAGGGCTCTTTTGTCTGTCTCCGCCACCTCCATGAATGAGCGCACGAGAAAGAAAGTCTGCGAGCATTGCAAGGAAACCAGCAAGTACCACCGCAACCGTCATTACGAGCATATCTCTGTTCCCCACATGCGAGAGTTCATGTGCCATCACTCCCTCAAGTTCCGTCCTACTCAACATCGAAAGGAGGCCGGTAGTCGCTGCAACCACCGCATGTTCGGGGTCGCGCCCCGTAGCAAACGCATTGGGTGCTGGGTCGTCTACCACAAACACTTTTGGCATCGGAAGCCCTGCGGTAATAGAGAGATTTTCAACCACATTAAAGAGATCAGGAAATTCAGCATGTGTCGCTTCCCTGGCGCCCGTCATGCTAAGTACTATCTTATCTGAAAACCAGTAGCTCCCCACGTTCATGAGAAGTGCGAAAATAATTGCGATGTAGAGAAATGCAGACGAGCCCATATACCAACTCACCGCGTACCCTACTGCAATGACAAGCACAAGAAACACCGTCATCAACATCCATGTCTTACGTAGGTTTTCACCTTGATGTGTATACAGTGTTGCCATAAAAAATGAATTACATGTCCAATACAAATACTGATGGACACTTCTATAGTACCGAAGAAATGGGTGCACGTAAATATTGCTCAAGATAATACTCTTGTGCTACAAGGCAAAAAAAGGTCGCCTCGTGAGCGACCGGACCCTTGTGGGACTAGATGGAGCTAGTTGTTACCAAGAACTGCTACACCAGCAGATTCTTTACTCGTTTTTACTCCTATTTCGGCGCGTATACGCAACGCTTCGAAGGAAATTTGGCGATTTGTAATTTTTGCATCATCCGACATGAAATCGAATTCTGTTTGAACTGGCACTCTCTCAAGTTCTTCTGTACTCATGTTTCACTCCTGTAAAATGGAACCATAAGTTTACTCCTTGTCATTCAGGGAGTCAAAAAATATCTGCCAGAGAAAAAATATAGGGGCTCTGCCTTTGGCGATTTTGGGGGGGGGGGGGTATAGTGTTTTTTTGGGGTGGGGTGGGGTTTCCCCCTTCTTGGGGGGGGGGGGGGGAGGGGGGGAAAAAAAAGGGCTCTGCCCGTTATTTTTCGGTTCTCTTACAGAGACTGTTCAGGTTGTATGACAAAATCCTTCAGAAAATTTCTGAAGGATTTTGTCGACAACCTCTTGCGCGACCAAATTTTCAGGGAGTGTAACGACCATGAAAATTGAAGTACTCCTGTGGTGAAAGCGCCCCGCGCTTTCTCACCAACTCCCTCCACCGCCTCCGCCGCTTCCACCTCCTGAAGAGCCGCCGCCGCTTGAGGCACTTGAGCCGGAGGCGCTGGCGAAGGCGGTGGAAAAACCTCCAAGACTCTGCGTAAGCGCTACAGAATTAAAAGTACCTACACTATTTCCCCCGTCATACCATGAAGGGTTCGGGATAGTGATTTTCTCAAAAGTCTTTGCCCACTCTTTTTCTACACCAAAGGCAATCGCATACGGCAAATACTCCATGAATTGATCTGCATTGATACCGGGTGCATTATGGAAAATAAATCTCTGTGAGTCAGTAACACGAAGAAAATCTTTAAATCCTTTAAGGTGGTCAAGTGCTTCATATCCTTTTTTAGTGCGTCTTCCGTCAATAAGCACAACAAACACAATGAGCATGAAAACCGCAGTAGCAATAAATAAGTCACGGGAAATCAACGAAGCGAGTACACACGACACAATTCCCGTCACTGCCCATATCCTGCCACCCATAGAAACAAAACTGAATCCGGTATAAAAACCCTGTGCTTTCATGTCTTTACGTAACCCCTCGGTCATACTGCGAATAATACCTCTATTACGCGTCTGCACAGAAATGTTATTTTTCAAATCACTCAAGGTAACTATAGTTCCAACTTCTGCTCCATCACCAAAGATGAGTGCAAGGAGTTCTGATTCAAAATTATGAAGAACTGCATCGGCATCAGTCTTCGGTTGAGTACGGGTAAATGCAAAATCATCGACTTCAAAGAAAAAGAGGACTTTTGATTCAGTTTTTTTGATAGTCAAATAGCCCTGCTCTGCGAGATATACAATACCTGCGGTTATATCGCGTGGGTCGAGAATCTTATCAAAGAGGTACCCTGCGTACATCGGCTTTACTCCTGGATATGGCTCATACTGGGGTATGATCGGTGCGTCTGTTTTTTCCTTCGTTTTATATCGATAGAGTCCGATTCCAAAACCACATGCGACAACCCCTACAAAAGCAAGTATTTTCCACAATATGCCATACCGTTCTCGTACATCTATAGGAAGATTCGCACGATTGAGTGCTTGTGCGACCGTTATCCCTTCCCCAGGAAAAAGATTCCGTGCAGTAAAGATAGGTTCGCCGTCAACGCTTGTACGCATTTCACATGAAGAGTCATCGCCCGTCACTCCACGGTAACATGCACGCTCGCGCAAGAGGAGTCCCTCGGTACCTCGGATATATACCTCTACCAAATCTATGGGTACTTCCCAATCATTTCCGGTTGCGTTCCAATACAGTTCAGCACCACCATACTCAAGATATGACAGTCCTCCACTCACTACATAGTGTATTGTGTACACATGTTTACCATCGATAGTTGTATCAGGATCTCCAATGCGTACACAGGTATTTTTTCCATCTCGTTCACGTGTATATGGTACATCTGTTCCATCCATCGATACCGATTCAAAGGTGACGTCTATGTATCGTTCTTGTAATAGTGACGCTGGTTGCTCTGCGTGAAGTGTAGGGACACAGCGATATATGCCGTGCTTCTCATCGGGAAAATTATACGTAATATGCTCGGTCACCCACACATCGGCGTTTTGCTGTACTTCAATATCTACCACAAAAGACTCAATGCGTTCTAACGACTGCGCATGAAGGAGTATCGGTATTACGCATACAAAAAGCATACCCGCAAGAACTGCGAATATGCTCTTTATTACTTTTGGTGCACACGTATATAACATTTCGTATATGCACTACATCATTTCACTTATCCCCTAATCGTCAAACCCCCCACGTCCTTGGTCGTGTGAACTATAGTCAGTATCTGAAGACCATGAGAGATAGAGTCTTTCCTCATACCCTCCCTTCTCCTCAATACTTTTTTCAACTGCACCATCGAGTTCTGCATCAGTAATGCTATACTCTTTTTTTACCGCATCAATCGTAATGAGTAGGTCGGCGAGTTCTTTAAGGAGACTCGAGCGACCAGAATGATTGGAGACGCCACTTGCTTCTTCATACACTTTTCTGACAATTTCGCGCTGATATTCCTCATGGTCTACTTCACGGACGTCACACTCAAAACCTTTCCCTATAATAATTTCAGGCACCTTATCGCGACAGAGTTTGTTGTAATAAATCTTCTCCATATTTATATTTTAGTTATATGATTTATTAATTTGCTCATTATACTCCTTGTCCTGGCTGAGGAATAGGTGCTGGCACGCTTTTACGCCCAAGCATACTTTCGAGCAATTCTTGATTAAAGTTTTGGGGAACTATGTGTTCAGACGCATATACATACAAAAGTGTACGTAAAACGCTTTCCAAAACTGCACTCAAAAGACTTGCGAAGATAATTGCAAAAATCAGTACTCCTCCCCCCATAAGCATTATAACAGGTGATATTTTTACAATGAAAGCGAATCCTATGAATGCAAAAATGATAACCACGAAGAATACAAAGAACATGAGGCCAAGAGAAAAATTCGCAATTAATGTCTCCCCCCACGTGCGCTTAAACACACTGCCTGAGTGACCTATCGCACCAAAGGCAGACTTTTTATCAATCACAATTGCAGGTACCACAAAGTAGGTGAGTACCGACCACATCGCACCCATCACCGCTACCAGTATTTTTACCAAAAGTTGTGAACGTTCGGCGATGGTGCGTAAAAGTATTCCCACAGTACTTGTAATACATGCCCAGACAAGAAGTGCTGATGCGTGTGATGCAGCAACTTTAATGCCATCTCCCAGTGTTGCATCACCACCGTGGATACGAGTGTACACAATATGTGTAATGACTGCCTGCGAAAACGCGAGCACAAATGCACTCATCACATAAAAAGCAAAGAGTGCCACGTATTCAGGTGTTGAAAGCTGCACAGTATCTCCACCCTCAACAAACACCCCTGCCGGAATACATACAGCAACAACCGCGACTCCTAAAATAAAGAGTTGCGCGATGAGTGCAATAACGGGCACAAAGAGCATTTCCTTGTCTGCCCAAAAGAATCGAAAGGTTTCGGTAAAGAGTAATCTGCTTGCACGAAAACGACCAATTTTCTGGCCATTAAGGACTATCGGTGTTTGTGACATATCTAGAAACTAACTTTTACCGGCTCTTTTTCTACACTTCCCTCTTCGAGTTCAAAGAATGACTCACCCTTAAATCCAAACATGTTACCAATGACATTTGAAGGAAACGACTGCAGCGCAATCGAAAGATCGCGTACATTGCCGTTGTAGAAACGACGAGCGGCCTGAATCTTGTTTTCAGTATCACTGAGTTCACGCTGAAGCTCGAGAAAGTTTGTATTTGCCTTGAGGTCTGGGTATGCCTCTGCTACTGCAAGGAGTTTCCCGAGAGCCTGTCCGAGTCCTGCCTCTGCGCCTGCCATTGCTGCAAGTGTTTCAGGAGTAATGTTGCTTGGATCCACGTGCACCTTTGTGGCTTCTGCACGTGCATTGGTCACCGCGTCAAACGTCTCGCGTTCATGAGACGCGTATCCCTTTACCGTTTCGACGAGGTTTGGAATAAGGTCATATCGACGCTTCAATTGCACATCAATATCTGCCCACGCTTCCTTGGTCCGCTGAATGAGTTTTATAAAGTTGTTGTACGCAACAATAGCCCAAAAGACTATCACTCCAACAACCGCTAAAATAATATATGTAGGTGTCATAAAAATTAAAATATTCCTTATAATCAAAGGTACATATAGTATATCACCGCAGAATAGGAATAAAAGCGTCAATATGCAGAAAACCAGCGCGACCAAAGGTCGCGCTGGTTTTATTTTCTATTCCCTATTATCTTTTTTCTATCTTCTATCCTTTAGTACATTCCGCCTCCTCCCATGCCTCCCATGCCCATATCAGGCATTGCGGGCTTTTCTGGCTCGGGGGCATCGGCGATAGCCACTTCTGACGTAAGGAGAATCGCAACGGCGGATACCGCGTGCTGGACCCCTGCACGTCCTACTTTCACCGGGTCGATGATACCTGCCTTTATCATGTCGTCTACCATCTCTGCCTTCGCAGCATCGTAGCCGGCATTTCCTCCTGCGTCCTTCACCTTTTGTACAATAACTGCCCCATCATCCTTCCCTACATTGTCTGCAAGTTGCTTGAGTGGTTCTTCAAGTGCCTTAAGTACAATGCGGTAGCCGATGAGCTCGTCACGGCCGAGTGTCTTATCAACACGGCCTTCAACGATTCCTGCAACGCGTGAGAGTGACGTACCGCCTCCTGGCACAATCCCTTCTTCAATCGCTGCCTTGGTAGCATTTACTGCATCTTCAATCTTGAGTTTGAGATACTTCATCTCTGTCTCAGTCGCAGCACCTACCTTGATAACTGCTACACCACCCGAAAGTTTTGCAATACGTTCCTCAAGTTTTTCCTTATCAAATTTCGAATCAGTCTGAGCGAGTTGTGCGCGAAGAGTTTCAACACGAGCAGTAATTGCTTCCTTCTTACCCTGCCCACCCACAATCACGGTCTTGTCTTTTGTTGCTACTACACGGTCTGCTTTTCCAAGTTGGCTTAGTTCGGCCTTCTCAAGTGAAAGTCCTACTTCCTCAGAAATTACCTGCCCACCGGTCATCACCGCAATATCATTCAGTATTTCTTTCTTTCGATCGCCGTACCCTGGTGCCTTTACCGCAAGAACAGAGAATCCGCCACGAAGTTTGTTCACCACAAATGTGGCAAGCGCTTCACCGTCTACATCATCAGCAATAATAACGAGTTCCTTCTTCCCTGTTTGCGCAACTTGTTCGAGGAGTGGAAGGATATCCTTTGCAGAACTCACTTTCTTGTCGGTAATAAGCACGAGTGCATTCTTGTACTCAGCTTCCATGCGCTCGGTGTTGGTAATCATGTATGGAGACACGTAGCCACGGTCAAACTCCATACCCTCGGTAAATTCTGTTTCGATTCCAAATGACTGTGACTCTTCTACGGTCACCACACCATCTTTCCCCACTTTCTCGATAGTCTCAGCAATCTTTGCACCAATTTCCTCGCTCTCTGCAGAGATGGTTGCTACTTGCTTGATTTCCTCGGTTGTAGAAATCTGTTTTGCCATTTCGCGAAGTGCCTTCACGACATCTACAGACGCCATCTCCATACCACGGCGTACTCCCATAGCATTCACACCCATAGTGGTGTGCTTGAGTCCTTCCGTGAGGAGTGCTTGTGTGAGGATAGTCGCGGTAGTGGTACCGTCTCCTGCAAGTTCATTGGTTTTATTTGCTACTTCTTTCACAATCTCAGCACCCATGTTCTCAAACTTATCTTTGAGTGTGATTTCCTTTGCGATTGATACGCCGTCGTTCGTAATCGTTGGGCTACCGTAGCCTTTATCAATGATTGCATTCCGTCCACGGGGACCGAGTGTTACTTTCACGGCGTTTGCTACCGTATCAACACCTTTCTTGAGTCGCTTTTTTACATCTTCTCCATAGATTACTTCTTTTGCCATGCTTAGATTCTGTTATGAGCGTAAGCGAATTAGAGAATCTTAGCCGTCTCAAAATCCTATTCCTAATGGATTTTGTGACGCACCAGCTCCAACGCTTAGCTTGTTAAGGTTTGTAAAAGATCCTTCTCAATTAAAATTACTAATTTCGAATCATTGGATAATCCCCAAAATACTTGAAGCCGATACAATATAGAGTTCTTCTCCTCCCATCTTCACCTCATCAAATCCGTATTTCGAGAAAATAATCCTATCACCTACCTTTACATCCATAGGAATTCGTTTTTCGCCATCTTCGTCCCATTTACCCGCTCCCACTGCAACGACAATTCCCTGTTCTGGCTTCTCTTTGCTTACCGTATCAGGAATAATAATACCTGATGCTGATTTTGTGCCCGCTTCTTCATCGGTGAGGCGTCTGACGACCACACGGTCTAGAAGTGGCTTTATAGTATTTGAACTCATATACAAATATTTTTTCCTTAATGCTTTTAATGTCTACTGCGGGGGTATTATACGAGCGACTCAACGTAGTGTCCAGAGATTGTGTTTTTACGTCATTAAAAAGACATTTTTAATGTGACAAAAATAAAAAAGGGCCCGTGATGCGTGTTGCATCCGGTGCCCTTTGTGAACGCATTTCATACGTAAAGAAGTCATACCGTAGATGCTTTATATTAAGTACTACACATGTATATACTCCAAATGGCTTATAATAAAGATATTCCTCACTGAACTTTGATTATTTGAGAGTCTGTGATACTATCTTCACTATCATGGAAATAGTCCGTACCATACTGCCGTACGCACAAATTATTCTCTCCATCATTCTCATTGCAGCAATTTTGCTTCAACAGCGAGGATCAAGCATGGGTGGCGCCTTCGGAGGAGACAATTTTAGTGCGACGTACCATACACGACGAGGAGCAGAACTCTTCTTATATCGCTTGTCTATAGTACTTGCTATCTTGTTTGTAGCATCTACTTTCCTGAGTTTTATCATCTAATATCAGTACACGGTTTTTGTGTATACACCTTCTTTAGTGTGCTCCTCACAAAGCACATAGCCATACTTGGCCTCTCGTATGTCCTTACGTAATTCTTTTTCTCAAAAAAAGCACTCACTCATTGATGCATATTTTGCAAAGATGCACGCACTCCGTGCGAGCGACGCATTCTTTCTCAAATTAGCGCTTTTCATTACAGCGTTCTGTGGACTCATCCTTCTTGCACAAGCAAGTCTTCGAGAAACTGTGCAAATCCCCGCATTTGGTGGAACTTTCAGTGAGGGAATCATTGGTACGCCACGTTTTGTTAACCCAGTACTAGCAGTCACGCGTGCCGACCGTGACCTTTCGACACTTATCTATGACGGTCTTATGCGCCTCGGTGTTGATGGCACACTCGTCCCAAGTATCGCCGAATCAGTAACCATCTCTGAAGATGGTCTCACGTATAGTATTGTCGTAAAGCAAAACATCTACTTTCATGATGGAACGCCCCTTACCGCACGCGATGTTGTATTTACCGCTTCGCGCATTCAGGACCCTGCACTCAACAGTCCGCTTAGCGGTAATTTTGATGGCGTCGTCGTTGAGGAAATAGGTGAATATGAACTTAACTTTATACTCCCAGAAGCATACGGGCCTTTCACTGAAAATCTTACCTTTGGTATTATCCCCGAACATATATGGAAAGAAGCTGGTACTGATGAATTTCCTTTTAGCCAATACAATAGTGAACCAATCGGCTCAGGTCCGTACCAAATCAAAACCATTGCACGGAACACCTCGGGTATTCCCGTCTCATACACACTCACCGCCAACAAAGGTTTCCACATCACGGCACCAAAAATTGAAACATTAGAGTTTTACTTTTATCCCACAGAAGACCAGTTACGAGATGCTTTCACAAAAGGCATTATCGAGAGTGTTGTAGGGATTGACCCAGCGTACATCGATCAATTTGGTCTTGCCCCACTGACACACCACCTTGAGCGCATTCCACTCCCCCGTACGTTTGCACTCTTTATCAATCAGAATAAATCCCTTGCACTCCGCGATCCTGCGGCACGAGAAGCACTAAATGTTGCCGTAGACCGTACGACACTCATCGAGAGCACGTTAGGTGGATATGGGAATGCACTCACGTCACCAGTCCCTCCGGGATTTACTCAGGTCACAAGTGCAACTGCCACTCTCCCGAGTGTCGACACTGCGCGTGAAATACTTCGAAACGGTGGGTGGAAGATGAATGATGAAACACAACACTGGGAAAAGACTATCGGTGGAGAAGTAGTCCCTCTTATCTTTAGTATCTCAACAGCAAACAATGGCACTTTTGAAGCAACCGCAGAATATTTACGAAATGTCTGGACGAGTCTGGGTGCAGAAGTAACGGTAAAACAGTTTGAACAGTCCGACCTTACCCAAGCAGTGATTCGTCCACGCGACTATGAGACACTCCTCTTTGGGACTCAGTTGGGACGCTCGCTCGATTACTACTCATTCTGGCACTCATCCCAGCGTACCAATCCCGGTCTCAACGTGGCACTCTACGCCAACATCACCACTGACTCAATCCTTTCAGAGATGCGCAGAAGTGCCGACCACACTGGCCGCGATGCAGCAATTCAGAAATTCATCGAAGAACTCAATACCGAAACGCCTGCAATCTTTCTCTACGCACCAGAACTCTTATACATTGTTCCAAATAAAATTACCGGAGCGACATTTACAGGAGTGAGTGAACCATACGAGCGATTTAGCACCATATATGATTGGTACATTCAGACCGAATCCATTTGGCCATTTTTCAAAAAATAATTACACACATAAATTAATAACACTATAGTATGGAACCAACACAAAATAGACCACTAGGAGGAGAGCCTCGAAAGCGGCGCACCGCACATTTTTCTCACACAAAACAACGTCCTTTGATTCGTGTATCACGCCACACCGGCACTACTTCTCCTTCAGGAGCACCACGGGTAGCGGCACCGGGAGCAACTGCACATGCAGCCACAGGAGATGCTCGAGGAGGACAGCACAGCCGCCGCGGCGGTAATCGGAAGCCCACAGATCGCCAAAATAACGGCGGACGCACCCAAGGTAACGGAAAGCCAGTGCGCCACGAGCGTGTACGCAAGGGACGTCAAATGACGAGTCCAGCACTCAATCAGCGTATGGCGATTCACGATCCAAAAGTAATTCCTGTACCTCCTCTTACCGACCCCGACATTGTGCGCATTGTCCCTCTCGGCGGTGTCGAAGAAGTGGGAAAGAACATGATTGCAGTGGAAACTGTCGACGATATTCTTATCTTCGATGCAGGATTCCAGTTTGTGTCATCTGAAAATGATGCTCCGGGAGTCAATTACATTCTTCCCAACACACAGTATCTCGAACAAAATAAACACAAAATCAAAGGACTCATCATTACGCACGGTCACCTCGACCACATCGGTGGTATTCCTTTCCTTATTGAGCGTATTGGCAATCCACCAATATACACCCGCTACCTCACCTCCCTTATGATTTTGAAGCGTCAGGAGGAATTTCCACATCTTCCCAAAGTAACCATGAACGTGGTGGAACTTAATCAGCGAATCAAGATTGGCAACACGTACATCAAACCATTCCCCGTGACACACTCAATTCCCGACTCAATGGGCATCTCTGTTGAAACAAAACACGGTAACGTGGTGATTTCGGGAGACCTCAAACTCGATCACGATGGTACTGATCCATCACCAAAAGAAAAAGAAACGTGGGGTGGCCTCGGTAAGGATAAGAACATTCTTTTCATAGGAGACTCCACCAACGCAGAGCGCGATGGTTTCTCCATTCCTGAGTTGCGTGTTCATACCAACATCGAACAAATTATTCGAAACGTGCGTGGACGACTTATTGTCGGCACCTTTGCGTCCCAGTTTGAGCGCATGATTCGCATCATTATGATTTGTGAGGAACTCGGGAAGAAAATAGTCCTTGAGGGTCGCTCTATCAAGACAAACCTCGAAATTGCTGAACTCGCTGGCCTCATGAAAGTACAAAAAGACACCATCATTCCTATTCAAGATATTGGTAACTACCCTTCCGATCGTATTGTGGTACTCGCTACCGGTGCACAGGGTGAGGAGTTTGCCGCACTCATGCGTATTGCAACCCAACGTCATAAGTTTATTACCCTCAATGACCGTGACACCATTATGCTTTCATCATCGGTTATTCCGGGCAACGAACTGTCTGTACAGACACTGAAAGACAATCTGTACCGTCGCGGTGTGCACATTATTCACTACCGTGCATCAGATGTGCACTCGACTGGTCACGGAAACTCCGGTGAACTCGTGTGGATTCGTGAACAAGTAAAACCAACATTCGTAATGCCTGCATACGGCTACCACTCAATGCTTCGTTGTCATGCATACGCCAATATAGAAGCAGGCTTCCCCCGCGAGAATATCATTCTCGCCGACAATGGCTCCGTGATTGAAATCAAAAATGGTACTGAGATGGTCATACGAAAGGAAAAGGCCCCATCAGAAATTATGATGGTGGATGGCTTCACGGTAGGTACGAGGCAAGAGGTCGTGATTCGCGATCGCCAATCGCTTTCTGAAGATGGTATGTTTGTCATCATTGCTACCATCAACACCAAGACGGGTACACTTCGTAAGTCACCTGATATTATTTCCCGCGGATTTGTGTACCTTCGTGAAAACCAACAATTGCTTTCAGAAGCCCGTGTCCTCATCAAGAAAACTGTTGAACGGAATACAGAAAAAGCAAATCCAATCGACCTTGATTTTGTAAAAGATGAAATTACACAAGTGGTATCTGGCTTCCTTCTTCAGAAAACAAATAAAACCCCAATGGTGATTCCAGTTCTTATCGGCATATAACTTAAGATGGCTTGCCCCGTACGAAACTCTGCTTTGTACTGGGGTTATCCCTGTACTCATTGGTATTTAGTTACGTCGCTTTTGATGACACCAAAAAACTGGGCTTAATACCCAGTTTTTCGTGCTAAACAGAGTCACCCACTATACAATGAAATCGTTAATTGCAGTGGTGAGTTTTTTATACAATACATTCTCAAGTACACCGACTATACCGAGAGACATTTTTGTATCGAGGGTTGCAATTTTTGTGTATCGAATATATGACACCGCCTTGAGTCGATTCTGCGGTGTTGGTTTTATTTCTATATTGAGTTCACTTTTTGGCTTCATGGTTGTGACAAAGACAACGGTCATGTCATTTTGGTCATGTCCAATAACAATACATGGTCGTAATTTATTTTGCGAAAGGTCAGTAAATGGAAATGGGATGAGATGTATTTCACCTTTCACTGGTTGAATAGTTTTTTTTGAATGCATATGAAACTACCGAAGAATATCTGCAATCGAATAGAGGTCTGGTTCATCATCTAAGAAATCGAAACTTGCGGAATTTGCATTCACGTTCGTGATATCGCTCACTTCCTTGCGATAGTGGGATGGGAATTTGATAAGTATCGCTTCAGGAACATTTCGACGCCCAATCACAAATACACCATCACGCTCCTTGAGCGCTTCTATAATTTGCGGAAGTGTGTTTCGTGCTTTGCTTGTTGATATCACATTCATACCTGTATGATATCAACAATCACTATTTTGTGCAAATTGTACAAAATCAAAAATATTGATAAAAATAAAGGGCTGAACTACTCTGAAAACACCCTGTTTCCGAGATACGCTGTGATAAAATAGGCACATGCCCACACCAGTAACTCCTGAATATCGCTTTGCATCGCGACACAAAGCAGAGTTTGCGCACTATACTGCGCTCTTGCTTCTTTGCTTACACTGGGCGTTTGTGCTCTACATCAACTCTTCATACCTCGAACAACTTGCATCTCATCGCATCATCGACATTCTCTATGTTGTGGGAGCAATCGTAACGATTGGAAGCTTTTTCTACGCCTCTCATATACTTACGCGATTTGGTAATATTTTTCTCATTAAGGTACTTACGTTTATTGAGTTTTGTGCGCTTGTTGGTATGGGTCTCACGGTGAATCCATATATTGGACTTTCTCTCTTTGTAGTGCACCAGGCCGTTGTGCCCATTTTGCTCTTTAACCTCGATATCATTATGGAGGTGATTATTGGTGACAAAGAGGAATCCACTGGCAGGCAACGGGGCATTCTACTCACTATCATGAGCCTTACCACCGCACTTGCGCCCCTCGCACTCGGTAGGCTCACGAGCGCTGCGCACCACGTGAGTGCGAATGCATCAGAGTTTGTCCTCGTCTACCTTCTGAGTGCCTTTTTCCTTGTTCCCTTTATTTTTGTCGTGCTTAAATATTTCAAAACATTTAAAGATCCTGTGTATCCACACTTCAGATTCAGAGAAGGACTTCTTGAATTTTGGCAGTATAAAGATATTCGCAACGTATTTTTTGCCCACTTTCTACTGCAATTTTTCTTTACGTGGATGGTTATCTACACCCCTCTCTATCTCACGAATGTCATTGGACTTTCTTGGGATGAAGTTGGCTCCATACTTTTTGTGGGACTCATGGCGTACGTGTTTCTCGAGTACGCCATCGGTAAGGTTGCCGACACATACATTGGTGAAAAAGAAATGATGGCTTTTGGATTTGCGGTCATTGCGATGGCAACAGCGTCATTTGTATTTCTTGATAACTCATCTATTCCTCTATGGATGACCGCGATGTTCCTTACCCGTGTCGGCGCAAGTTTTATTGAAGTGACTACCGAGAGTTACTTTTTTAAACATACCGCAGGAAAGGATACGAATGTCATAAGTCTCTTTCGTATCACGCGCCCCCTCTCATACGTCGTCGGCCCTGTATTGGGCGTTCTCACGCTACACTTCTTCTCATTTAGTTTCCTTTTTGTGATACTCGGAACCCTCATGATCCCTGGCCTTTTCTTTGCCATGGCGCTCAAAGACACCAAATAATAAAAGTGTTTAATAATGTCACACAGTCCTCCGTTACTCAGGTAACGCAAATTGTTTTTTGCAAAGCACGATAAGTCCTTCACTCAGAAGTTTTTCACATTGTGCGTCGATGCGATCAATCTCATATGGGAGTGCCTTGTGCATCTCTATGCGTGAGTAATTTTGAGTAGCCAGTAGACGGAGGATTGCACCACGGATTTGCCTATCAGAGTTTTTAAAAGTGGATTGCTTTGTGTAGTGGCGACTACGGCTATTTTGATTTCCTATGGTCTTCTTAAGAAATGCACCATAGTCCATGAGAGCGTAGTACCATTCACGAGGATTCTCTATGTCGAGTGTACGTGCGACGTACTTTTGAATATCAGTATCACATACATCGGTATCATCATGAAAAAAGTGATGAATAAATACCGTGCGAATATTAGTCTCAATGATTGGTACACTTTCCTGAAAAGCAAATGCCATTACTGCACCTGCGGTGTAGTGCCCGATGCCGGGGAGCTTCATGAGTTCATTCTGCGTGCTGGGGAGTCGCCCCTTGTATTCCTGTACAACAGACTGTGCACACTGATGAAGCATTTTCGCCCGACGATTGTATCCGAGCCCCTGCCACTCACGGAGTACGTCACCAAGAGATGCTTTCGCAAGCACTTGAAGTGAGGGGAACCTTTTAATAAAAGCAGTATACTTGGGCAATACCCTATCCACTTGCGTTTGTTGAAGCATTATTTCTGAAACGAGTATACGATACGCATTTTTTGTTTTGCGCCACGGAAGGCTATGCCTTCCGTGGCGCTCATAATATTTCCACACTTCTTCCACAAATTTCTCTTCCTTTCTCGTCACAGTACCTATAGGGTGTATATTACATCTTTGCGTTCCACGATTACTTGCCACCCCTTCTTCTGCGCGTGGCGGTAGAGCGTTTGATTCGGATTAAAGCAGATAGGTTTTGCCACTGACTCAAGGAGTGGAATATCACTCTCGGTATCTCCGACACCAATAGAATCTTCAAGGGTAAGTCCCTCTTTCTCAAGTACCCGCTCTATTACTTTTGCTTTGTTTGCAATAAAATCTACATCATTCACCACTCCCGTAAAAAGATCGCGGGGGCCTAATTCATAGATCCTCCCATACACTTTATCAAAACCATACGCAGCACAAAACTCGTCGAGGATAGTCTTTGGTGATTGCGAAATTGCCACAACAAAGTATCCCTGTGCGCGGAGCGTCTGGATTAAATCTCGTGTATAGCGATACGTCTGTTTCCCTTGCGTGGTGACCACGCTTCGTCCCACATCCGCAAAATCGCCATAATAGACACCACGAATATGCTCCATAAAAGCCTCCACCACCGCAGTAACATACGCCTCATACGAGCCCTCGCGATTTTGCCATGCGTGATACTCGCGCGCATACGCCTTTTGTGTGTCTTTTGGAAACACACCTGCCTTAATACACCCCTCCACAACCTCAATAAAAAGACTCGAACGAAATACGGTCCCATCAATATCAAAAAAAGCGACTTTTTGCATATAGTATGTAGTGTATCAAAATTACGACTTCACGCATCCTGTCTTTATAACACCGTCATAAAAACGGGATGTAACTCTTTCCATTCTTCTTTCGTGAGCACACGTTCATTATAAATTCCCCCATCAGGAAAATTTGCTTCAGAAATAGTAATGGTATGGTCTGGAAACACTGCCTCCACATACGCCACATGTCCCATTTCAGAAGAAAGCATATACTCCATCACGGCACCGACTTTAGGCATTACACCAATATGAATCTGTCGTGAGCCACGCAATATGGTATGCCACACACCAGGTACACGAGGGCGAATTTCTGGCCACACAATGTGTCTTCCCTTACGCCAAAGCCGATAGAGCACATATTCTCCTGACTGGAGCGCAAACTCTGAGCGCGCGATACCAAAAACATCCCTGAGAATTGCCCGTGTATGCGCGGTATTGGGATGGTCAACACCATTCTCCTCTCCAATAACAAAAACGGGATACACGCGAAGTGCTCTATCAGCAATATCTTCTTTGAGTACCCATCCCTCAATCGTATTCCACATTATGTGATAAAAGCGCCCGCGTGGCTCGAGCACAATCACCATTTCACCAAAAGATACTTCCCCTATCTGACCATCGAATTCAATGGTTGGATTTTTAAATATCGGAACGCGGACACTTCTCACATACATCACGGTATTCTTTTGAATACGCACACCTTCATCTATTGTCTGTACCTCTGTGTGTGCGACAGCTTTTTTAAGCGCGGTGACCACAGGAGAATCCTGATATACTTCGGACACTACCTCCCTTCCTGCGAGCATGCGTTTTGGATATGCATACAGTACATCCTTCATTGTCTTAAAGGTTGACGTAACTTTCTCGTGCATGGTTACCGCATCGCTCAGCACCGTATCTTTTTGTGTTTCCACTTTGGTCCGAGGTGCGTATGTTTCAAGCACACTATTCACCACACGGAGACTTAAACGCATCATCCATGCATACACCGTATCTATCGTTGCAACCATAATCTGCATAATACCTATACTATAGCACTTTAGAGAAAAAGGAGCCTATTGACGAGAATGTATTAGGTCAGCAAAGTTGTCTCTTTGAATCATTTAATGAGCTTTTGGCCATACTTTTTCTGCCTGAGGATACACTATAGTGAGGGAATGTGCGGTGCATACGTGCTTCCGTGCAGGACAATAATCCCGCCCATAATGTACGAGCCGATGATTGAATCCCCACCACTCGGACATAGGCATGATTTCCATCAAATCCTGCTCAATTCGCTTTGGGTCAGTGTAGTCAGAGAGGTCAAAACGAATTGCAAAACGACGCACGTGTGTATCAACAGCAATACCCTCGTGTATGCCAAATGCGTTTGAGAGCATTACGTTTGCGGTTTTGCGCGCAACCCCTGGGAGCAAAAGAAGCTCTTCCATAGTGCGTGGTACCTCACCCTTAAAATCACTGATGAGCATCTGTGCCGCCTCTCGAATATGCTTTGCCTTATTGCGATAAAAGCCACATTGAAAAACTGCTTTTTCCATCTCGTGCTGTGGAGCACGCGCATACTCTTCAATATGCGGATACGAAACAAAGAGTGTTTTCGTCACCCGATTCACCCGAGCATCCGTACATTGTGCGGAAAGTATGACCGCGACAAGCAGTTCCCATGTGGTGCTGTGATTGAGTGCAATTTTAGGATTGGGATACAGCGTGCGGAGTATCACATTCATTTTTTGTACACGCACCGTACGTGCCTTTTTCTGTGCCTTTGTCATGAGTGTGTAGTATAACAAAAAACACCGATGTGAACCGTACTACTTTTAGTAGACCCTGAAAGGGGTACGGTTCATCTTGGGGATTTTTCATTTGCGGATGTTGGGGACAGTCTGGAGACTGTCTTGTCACAAACAAGGTAATGCATGCATTTTACAATCACATTGACATACTGTATTAAATGTGTTAATTTGCATTTATCGTGGAATGTTTCTGCGATATGCTTCTGTGAAGCGTAACCCAAGAGAAGGAGTTCATTTTATGATCGCAAAGTTCGACGGAATTTCAGGTGACAACCTGGCAGCACTACTCACCTACATCCATGGGGATGAAAATCGAGTGGCCATCCCTCAGCTTGAGGACCGACTAATGATTATTCGTGTGAAGGCAGTCAATCCTGTCAACCAGGGTGATGACACCCGGTACGGCCTCACGCTCGACATCATCGAGTGGGTTCCGAAAAGAGACACCTCTGGGCAGTATCGCGTCGACCCCAAGTTTTTACTGAAGGTCTATGAGATCCTTGGTCAAGACCGCGCGACAGAAGGTGTCTCATCGGGTATTCGAGTGAAAACTACCCAGCCGAACCTTTTGTATCGCCACATGTGGAACGACACAGCTTGGGAAAAGCGCAAGTGGGGCGTTCATGGGACCGCCGCCGTTAATTACGATTCACGTGGTCAATGCTACGTAGTGCAACACGAAGACGGGACGGTAGCGACTTACGATGCCTCTGAAATAGAAATTATATCGTAAAACGTAAGTCAAAAAAAACGTAACCCGAGTCGTCCAGCAACCCTGGACGACTCTTTCTATACTGGAGTTGTTGATCTTATTTAATTCTTCATACCATCAGTGATATTAGGAAGCAATGCATCTAGTGGTTTATATGCTAATAGTGCAAGGAATATAAAAAGTGGACACTTTCGTGTCCACTTTTTATGTTACGGTTAAATGTCGTACAGAAGTGCGTAATTAGTGTCTTAATACCATTCGTTACCCGTGAAGCACGTGATATGCAGTCGTACCCAATGCTCCCAATGTTATAACGAAACATGCAAACAAGATGAGTCCACCAGCCACCGAGAAGAGACTGAGGAGTACACAGAGTGCCACCCCGCCAATAACCGTATAAAGTGTAATTCCCTCACGACGTAATGCCACTTTCTGCAGTGCGTACCCTACAAAAATAGGCATAAGCGCGAGTGCCATGAGTATCATGAGCATGTATCCAAAGAGGAAAATAATACCCGCAAATATGCCGAGTACACTCACAAAAAGGAGCGTTGCGATAAAGGGAAAGGCAAAGAGTATTCCGAGACCCATGAGTCCCGACATACCCAGCCGAGCGAATGAATATTCCACCACACGCACCACATGTCTTCGTCCAATCACATAGAGTGTGAGCGCAACAAAAAGCAAAATACTTAATTCAAAAAGTGCAAACTGTGCCGTAGGCATCGAGTACTCACGCTCACGCACCTGTACTTGTTTCATCTCTCCTGCGACGACTGCATTTTGCGCACGGACGACTTCATGTGCACTTTCATAGGTCACGTTGCCTTGCAAATTTGCTTTATCACCCACCGTAAAGAGATTTTCGACACGGAGTGATACATCACCCTCTACTTCAGTATTGAGGCGTGCTGTCTCCGCAACACCATGAATGCCTCCCATCACCGAACCCTCAATTACGAGCGTTTGTCCCATAAAAAGTACATCGCCTTCCACTTGTGCAGTAGAGAGGATAGTGAGCGTTCCACCAAACACGACCACATCTCCCTTCACCGGACTTGCAAGCACTACTTCACCACCCACAATACGTACATCATCTCCAATATCACCATGTATCTGCACAACACCCCCGACAACGGTAAGATCTTCCAAAATAGGCGCATTAATAGTCACCGTTCCTCCTGCAATATATACATCATTATCACCCTGACCTGAGATACTAACCGTAGAACCGAAGCCATAGAAGTCACCTTTAAGGGACTGAGCTGCATCTACCGAGATAGTTTCTCCCGTACGCAAAATAGGACCCGCAAACGCGGAAACCGGAATAAAAATAAGCGCACAAAACGCCAGACATACAAAAATTCTGTTCATGCGTGCATTATACCACTTTTCTAGTTTTTTTCTAGTCTACTGCTTAAAGCAAGGGAGGAGTTTCAAAGATTCCATGGGGCTCGGTGCCGCACCGTCCATAATCCCCTTGAGTCGTGCTGCCCCCACCGCGTCTTCAGCACACGTAATCATTTCCTTAGTAATGGTAACGGTATCTTTCGTATATCCCATAGATTTGAGCATCGTCTGTTGCGTTTCAGAAAGTGTTTCGGTTTCTATCACCGTGGGTGGAACACTTTCAGTTTTTGTCACCGTGGTCTCTGGCTTTTCCTCTGTAGGTACCGTGATTTTTGTAGCACTTTCATCTGAAGTAACTTGGGATGATTCCTGGAGCATCGGAATGTCAGCCGCTGTGGGAATATTTTGAATGGTGTACCACACGTATACACTAAAACCGATACCGAACACAAGGAGCACAACAATGATGACGATACATATTTTTATAACTTTCATACAGTAGGTGAAATATACACTGTGGGCGACTGGAGCATGGCCGCAATCACAATACCGAGGACAAGGAAAAACAGACCCATAGAAACAAGGATAAGGCGTGCACGCGAAAACTCCCACGAACCATCGTACCAATTACGCACAAAAAGAAACGGAAAAATAAATCGAACGATACGCATATTTGTATGTGTGTATCATACCCCAGCATTCTGTATTCATACAGATAGGATATACACGGGGACTATTGATTAAATAATTGTATACCCCGCTCCCACATTTCGGGGTGTCCCTGCTCACGAAGCCAATACCACCATTCACCACCCCAGAGGAACTGTGTCTCATAGCGCGTGTCACGAGCGTACTCAATGATTTCATTAAACTTCTTCATGTCCATACGTGAGTATTGTGTCTCTACAGGCACTTCAGTGACTGGCTCGAGGAGCCATGGCTCAAGCGAGAGTTCTATGAGGAAGGTTTCTTTTTCTCCATGTATAAGCGCCATGATATTTTCTTTTACACGATAGAACCATGGAGGAAGAATTGTTTTGAATTGGCCGAGTTCGGGATTCCAGAAATACACATACACACTCGTCCCAAAAGAATCACCGTGGGAGTACGCACCATTCCAGGTGCCGAGATTGCCACTATCAGTCACGAGTATCGGACGTGTAGGATCGAGTGATTTCACGAGCGCAATTTCCTCTTCAAGAAAGGATTCATCAATATCACCACAATGATCATATGCAAACAGACCGAGGTATGGTTCATTCTCCACTTGCCAATGGGTAATTGCCTTGGAATCTTTATAACGATTTACGACCGCAGTGATGTACTCTCGAATCTCGACTTTTTTATCTTCCCACGAGAGTGACTGTGCCCATGAGGGAATATGGCACTCAGGCCAGCGCGGAAGCCGCCGACCCACACCAAAAATTATTTTAGCGTCCGCTGTCTCGGCTTTCTGAATATCTCTGTCCATCCATGCAAAATCATAATCATCTTTATCTGGCTCAATGAGTGTCCAGTGTGCACTCAAACGGAAATAGCGCACATTGAGTTCATTAAGAAATGCATCGAAGACATCATCGGGATTAAGTCCAAGTTCAAGTACGTACGGCACGTTATATGAGATACCGTACGTAATGTGCTCAGGCTTTTCTTTACGCGCAAGAAAAACAAGTGTAATAAGTACACATGTACACAACACCGCAACACCCGCAAGTGTTCGAAGGAGCCATCTTTTCATTATCTAAATAGTACTAGAAAACCAAGGGTAATGACAGTCACAAATAGTACTTTCTTGAGGATTGTGCCCCGATCGTACGTTTCACCGATGTTGAGTTTGGTTGGACGCATACTAAAGAAAATACCGAGAAGCAGGATGAACACGAACTGAAGCCCGCCCAAGGCCTGTACCACCGCCACATCGCCTAGGTCCGTTGCTTTCAAAATAAGAATCGTAGAAACACCTGCCAAGAGTTTATTGACAATGACGAGTACGGCAGTACCTTTTGTTGTTGACTTCGTCTGCTCCTTAATTTTTTCAAAATAATTTGGAATCATGAGGAGAGTACCCGCAAAAAATACAAAGGCAATACGTGACCAAAAAAATCCATTATCAAACGAGGTGCTCAGAAAAAGTCCCTTGATAGTGATGTAGTGGAGCGCAAAAAAGATTCCTGAATAGAGTGCCACCATTGCTGTTTTCACAGGGAACTGCAAACGCGATACCAAAAAAGTACCCACAGAAAGAAGTATGATTCCAAAAATAAAATTGTGACTGAGGGTTGTATTGAAAAAATAATACCCCATACCAAAGGACGCAAGCGCAGAGACTGAGCCAATCACGGGCACGACATCAGACGCATCGTGGTCGCGCAGTGCACTAAACATTGCGACAAGCGCGGTAAAGAAGGTGTACGCTGAAAGAAATGAAAGTGCCACCACTTCAAGGGTCGGCTTAATAACATTTGAAAAAGAAGGGATATGAAGTGACGCGGAGACAAATGGGAGAAATCCTATGAAGTACACCACGACCCACACACCTGAAATAAGACAGGTGTAGAAGGCATACACGAAAGGGCGTGGGAGCGTCTTTTCATCACTCACAATATGCTTGTCGACAAGCGCCACAAAAGCGTTGAGAAATTGTGCACCTACTGCAAGAAGAATCCAGTTCATGCTCGAGAAATTAACTGTCTCATATGTTTGTGTATTGTACCGCATTGTTCACACAAATCTCCTTATACACCTGGGCAGAAGGACGCACAGTGCGCTTCAAAGTGACAAAATCAACAGCAACGAGTCCAAAGCGTTTTTCAAAACCAAGTGCCCATTCATAATTATCGAGAAGTGACCAATACATATGCCCGCGCACATCCACTCCCCTCTTCATAGCGCGCCACATAGCTTCGACCTGGCGGGTGATGTAATCAGCACGATAGAGATCAGCCGCATCAGCCAGTCCTGACTCCGCCACATACAGTGGTTTTTTATATTTTGCGAGCATCACAAGTGCATCTTCAAGTCCTTCAGGATAAATATCCCAATCCATATCGGTCTTTACATACGTTTTAGTATCACCAAATTTTTTGTGGAAATAGTAATTAAGTCCTATAGAGTCGCATTTTTTATACACACGCCCCATGAAAAGATACGTCCAGAAATAGTTTGCAATACATGCAATCATTTTATTGAGAGGATTCCAGTTCGCATGAAAAAGAATAACATGCTTTACCACACTCACGTCTGCCTTTGGTGATGCTTTCTTGATTGCGTCATATGCAAGATTGTGTGCTAATGCAAGATTTTTCATCACACGAAAATAGAGGCGTAGTGGACCAAATCCTTTTTGTGCTTGTGATTCATACGTGCGACCAGAATTGGTAATTGAAATGAGATCAGTGAGGGTAAATCGTTTAAATGGCGGCCAACTTCCTCGGAGCCATCCATTCGAACCAAAAACGTTTGGCTCATTCATGGTAGAAAAATCTCCACAGAGGTCCCCCAGACGCGATGCAACAAAAGCAGAGTAGCGCGCAAATACCTGAGGTGCGTTTTTTTGCTCGAATCCACCCTCCTTTGCAAACCACGTTGGCAACGTAAAGTGCCAAAGTGTGATATATGGTTTCATTCCTCTTTCATTCAGTGCAATAAGTACCTTTCTATAGTGCTCAATTTCGTTTTCATTAAAGTTTCCTTCCTCCGGCTCAATACGCGCCCATTCTATAGAGAAACGATGGGCGTTGTGTCCCAAGGATTTTGCAATATCAAAATCCTCCTCGTAGCGATGATAGTGGTCGCAGGCAATACCACACAGAGGCACACGCCCCGCGCGTGCCGCTTCAGCCCAATCGGTATTTTCTATACCCCCTTCCACTTGATATGATGCAGTTGCTGCACCCCAAGAAAATCCTTCCGGAAATTTTTTTAGTTCAGACATACTAAAAACTATATCACAAAAGAAAACAGCCTCGAAGCGAGGCCGTTTCATCTGAGGACGAAAAATCAAATCCAGGTTACTTTTTCTAGAAGAGAACGCTCCCTGAGTGCATCCCGAATGGACTCTTCACTCGCTGGTGTGAGGAACACATCGAACTGTACGACCTCACCATAACCTCCCATTTCCGACAGTGCAGCCACTTTGATTGCACGCGGACCCTCACGCATTGCAACATACGGTGTAGAAATTTTATTGAAGTAACTCATACAAGAACCCACTTCATCTGTCTCAAAGTAGATGTCGAATGCCCCTTTGTATGACGTGGAGATAACAATCCACTTCCACGTGTCGCGCCAGAATGGATCAGTTTGAGGAACGGCCTCGGAATCACCTTGAACAATTAAACAACTGACATCTGCAAGGGACTTGCCCGCAGGGAACCAAAATTTCCCTTTGAAAAGTCGTCCAACCATGCCAAAGAAATTTTGGACTTCCTTTGCAACGTTTTTCATTACTTCTTCTCCTGTAAAATACAAAACAGAAAACACTGTACCACAAAATATTTTTTATTCAATAGGAGTATTTTGGAATTTTTGAGGTGCGAGGGACTCTAGCCATTTGTGGTACAGAGCTGTTGTTGCAATGACATCGCGTGCATTATAGTGCGCGATGTCGCGGAACTTTTTCGCATGAAAAAGTTCCGCGACATCATCCCCTGCCACACCCTCTGCCTTTGGACTCTTTATCCCAAATGCCCTACAAAAAAGATGGAGTGACGGTCGACGCATCATCGCACCGTAAAAAGTCATTTGGTCTTGTAGGTCAACGTGTCGTACGTTCTTTTGTTGATAGAGATATCGTCCGTCCATCAAATCTACGGTCGGATGAATACCTAAGATTGCTGAGCGAAGATTGAGAAATGGTGCATCAAATCCTCGCCCATTGAAGGTTACAAATGTGTCATATGATTTTGCTCCTTCCCAAAAATCAAGGAGCATGTCTTTTTCGGTTCTTGGCTTCAGTACGTATTCACCCACGTCACTTTCTATTTCATCATCACTTTGGTAATACACCACACCCTGTCTTCGTTCTATATCATAGAGTCCAATCGCAACAATATGCCCCGTGAGTGGTGAGAAGCCAAGGCCTTCACGAAGATCTTTGAGTTCGACTTCACGTTCTGCTTCATTTTTTGCAGTACGCAAAATCCACCGAGAAAGCATCTCTTGCGTCGTGTGATCGAATGAGTCCCATGACTCCCCGACAGTTTCAATATCAAAGACGAGTGTTGCCATACAAAGGAGTCATAGTTGCGGCAGAAGTAGTCGCTATAGGTACTACAACCGGTACTACGATTGAGGTCGTAGAAGATACCGTAGGTGTAGGACTTTCTACTGCGGGAGGAGTTTCAAACTCCGATACAAAAGGAGGAAGGTTCTCCTCAGACGATAATCGTTCTGGTGCAACATATGTCCGGCGTACTTTCTCGATAAATGCATCTCGCCCCTCGCGCAAAGAATTTTCTTCGTACGGCACCACCTCATATGAGTCTTTTGGTGTAGCGAGCAGGACTGCTGATGTATCGGGTGTTGATTCTACAGTCTCGGATACTGGAGACAGCAGTATGTATATCACCCACACCAAAAACGTGAGAAAGAGAGAGACGACAACAACGAGCAAATCGCGGGTGCGTGGCATGTATCCACTATACTACAACACCCGTGGGGGCTTTGCCCCCACGGGTGTGAGTACCTTTCTCATTTTACCTGTACTTCAATCAATTTTTCTACCCGTCTAATATCGGCAAGTAATTTGGAACGTTCGGTATTAAAAAGCGTGATTGTGAAAACGGCTTTTCCTCCATGGCGTGCAAAGACACAAGTATCACCCACTTTCTTAATCAGTTTGATTTCATTAAATGATGCCAATTCTTGGCATTTCTTTATACCTTTCAGTGCTATAATCTTCCCCTCTTTTTTTGAATACCATTTGATGGTTGCTGCGAAGCCTTTGCATTTTTTTGGTGTATGCGGTTTCTTGGGCATACGCACGAGAATATCATTGAGCGAATGATCAATATCGCAACTGAGGCGATGCAATTTATCGCGAAATCCACCCACGCGTGGACCTATCTCGATAATTTTCCACTCATCGTCCATCTTCATGAGTTCTACATGTGCAGTCGTGTTGCGTAACCCGAGTGCGTGAATGCCCGCTTCCGCAGCAGTGTGTGCTCGCAGGATAGAAGTTTGTTTCAAATGAGTCGGACTCATGTGAAGGTAGTTAAAAAAGTCTTCATGGCCGATGTTGTGCCCCGTTAGGACACGCACCATAGGGCAAAAATACATCACGCCGCGTGAATTGACATACGCATCAACAGAATACATGTCCCCCTCCATAAATTCCTCCACCATCATGCGTGGTTCTTCGGTGCGATTGTTTTGGGCATACGTCTGCTCAATTTTTTTACTCAGATTCGTGAGTGCTTTTTTTAATTCATCTTCGTGATAGCACAGTGACACTAAAAGACTTTGTGCGAGATTCGTAGGCTTAACAATCATTGGAAAGCCAATTTTTTCAATGATGCGCTTTCGCTCGCCTGTCGTATTACTTTTCACAACGGTATACTTTGGAGAAAAACGCGGTGCAAGGAGTTTAAACCTGCGACGCATCTCGAGTTTGTCGGTAGCCCATATGAGGGACTCGGTGGTGGGTGTACGGAGGTATGGCACATGGGGGATAACTTCAATGAAGCGTGCCATGTGAGATTCAGAACGACAGGTGATGGCACAGAGTTGGCTTTGATACGGCGCAAGGGCTTCCGCGATGCGCGCAGGCGTATTGAGGTCGCACTCGATGAGTATATCAAGTCCTTTGTATGACTCGATTTCTTTCTGTTTCCCTTCATGTGCATCGCGAATAAGCATGACTTTAAACTTGCGTTTTTCTCTTTTCTCGTACGCACGAATACTCCCAACCGCACCCGCAGGCAGAACAGAAACGTATACAATGATGTTTCGTTCTATTTTTTTCATGAGAGTGTGTGCAACACAAGAAATGGGTCACACAAATAATGGAGTAGGATAATTATTGTTCGAGACTATACCATAATCACATATGTATGTACAGAAATGCTGTTGCAAATCTGGGACTCGTTATAACTAAAATAGTATGGGTGTATGTCCAAAATCCCTTATATAGACTATGATACTCGAATGGAAACATCTTCAAAAGTAATATTTTTAAACGCAGGGACTGAGACACGCAAAGCATTTCTCGCGGGGATTGGCGATACTCCCTACAAGTGGTACCACACGAAGAATATTGCACTCCATGTTTCAAAAGAAGGGGATGTAATTTTTATACGCAGAAATAAGCGTATCGACTGGACAGGTGCACAAGTCTTCACACGCCTTCGTGGTACCGATACTCAATTCTGTGGGATTCTTTATGACTATTTTGCTCATCACCACATTCCCGCAAGTGACCCTATCAATCGTTCCTATGAAAATAGCGCAGAGAAAATATCACAAATGTCACTTCTTGCGATGCATGGTATTCGCGTTCCGGAGTCATTTATTTTTCGTGAGGAATCGTATGCTCGAAATCAAGCCTACATAGAAGAGCGGCTCATCTTCCCCGCAGTGTATAAGACTGATGGGAGTAAGGGGCGCAATGTGCACTTTGCAGAAAATATTGGTGAACTGCGAAGACTTATTACAGCAAAGCAACCATATGTACTGGCGCTCGTGCAACCCTTCATTCAAAACACCTTTGATACGCGTACCCTAGTAGCGTTTGGCGAAGTACTCGGCAGCATTAAGCGAACACGCACAACCGGCTACCTCAACAACATCGCACAGGGTGCGATACCCGAAGTGTATGCGCTCACTGATATAGAAAAAGAAATTGCACTTCGTTCAGCAAAGGTATGTGGCATGGATGTCGCAGGCATCGACATGATACATACCGCAGAAGGACCAATTGTCCTCGAGGTCAACAAGTCACCCCAGATTCACGGCTTCGAATCCGTACACAATTTCAAAGTCTTCGAAAGAATCGCCGAGCTCATGCTCAAGCGAATGAAATGAAAACAGCACTTACAGTATGTAGTCAGATATTATAATATTACCCGAGGACAGTCCTCGGGGAAGATTATAATAAGTAATTGGCACTCTCGGGCATTTCCTGGAATTAAAATATCATATGCAACTAGATACTGAACTCCGTATTGAACAAAACAAGGTATTGCTCCCATTCATTACACTAAAAATAGGGAATAAAACAATTATCATAATAGGAATGCTCCATGTTGCCTCGAGGGCGTATTTCGAAGTTGTTCTTTCTCGTCTCAATTCATATGAATCTGCTGGATTTAAAATATTGTATGAAGATATCGAGAGCGTACCATCTGCATCTCAAGAGAATCTTGATAATTTGCTTAAAGGTCTAGAAATGTATGGTCTATACAGCCAACTAAGCTTCATACAACCGAAAACATCATGGGTGTCTGCTGATGTATCACCAGAAGAAATGGTAAAAAACTTTCCTCAAGTAGAAGACTATGCTGAGAATATGAAGAATCCAGAAAAATATTTACAGGAGATACTGCTACCAGAATTACGCGGTTCTGGACCTGAAATACCGAATATTGAATTTGTAATTAATACAAGAAACCAATCCGCGGTAAATGCGATTCTCAAACACATAGAGAATGGAAACGTTGCAACCTATTGGGGTTGTGCTCACATGCCAGGAATGATTCATTTACTTGAACAGTCATCATTTACCATCAAATCAATTGAGTGGATTGAGGCAATTGATATAGAAAAAATCAGTACGGGATTTTGCACTCTTCGAAGCAGTGGGCATCGCGATTGAGGGTGTAGATTCGCTCGCGTCCTTCGTCGCGCACTGAAACGGAACCACTGATTTAAGCACGCTGAGATGATGCGTAATGTTGGGTTTACGAAACCCAACATATATACTTGTGTAATATGGAATTATTTCATGTTTTGAACAGAGGGGTTGATGGTCGTATTCTTTTTAAAGACTCTGGCGACTATGTTCGATTTATACACAATATGTATGAATTCAACGACGCGAACCCAGCACCACAATCAAATCGACGCCCTGGTGATATTGCTGACATCACAATTAAAGAACGTGAGATTTTGGTTGATGTACATGCGTGGGTACTCATGCATAATCATTATCATCTACTCCTCTCTGAGCATAGAGAAGGTGGTATCTCTCTTTTCATGCGAAAGCTTAATGTCGGATACGCAAATTATTTTAATGAACGATACCAGAGAAGTGGCACCCTATTTCAGGGGCGAACAAAAAAGATTCATATCGAAACAGACGCCCATTTTTTATATATTCTCCACTACATACACCTCAACCCACTCGACTATCTTGAAGGAGCGCAAGAGTGGCGAGTGCGAGATGCTTCAAAAACTTCTGAAGTAGAATTCTCACAACTCCAGACACATCTTCATCAGTACAGGTGGAGTAGTTATCAAGATTACCTCGGTAAGAAAAACTTCCCTTCCATACTCACCACAACACTGTTTCAAGAAAAACTTGGGGATGTACAAAGGAGTACAGAGAAATATCTTCAGAGCATTTCAGACGCACAAACTGCCATGCTATCAAAACTTTTCCTCGAGTAATCATGTTGGGTTTCGTAAACCCAACATCCAACATTGAATAAATTTAATACGGAATCTTGCACTCTTCGAAGCAGTGGGCGTCGCGGTTGAGGGTGTAGATTCGCTCGCGTCCTTCGTCACGTACCGAAACGGCACCTACTGATTTGAGTACATTGAGATGATGCGTAATGGTGGGTTGCTTGAGTCCTAAACGCTCGGTAAGTTTCCCTACCGTCTCCCCTTTTTTTGCTTTCCCGAGGAAACACACTAATTTATAACGGCTCTCCACACCCACTACCTTGAAGCAGTCGGGGCAGAGTTCCTGCTCGCTCACTACCGTTTTTCTCACCCATGCTGGACGGGGGTACGTTCGTGTTTTCGAATGCGTGTCTTTTTGTGCTTTTTTTACTTTTTCCACAGTCTCAAAAATTATATAGATGAGTATCTATATATGATATATAGGCTATTATCTATTAATTGTACCAGAGGTTGCACTCGCGAGGCAACGCCTTTTAGAAACACCATGCCAAATATCACAGAAAGCACCACGCTCACCCACGTTATCAAGCGCTCTGGACGTAAAGTACCCTTCAATAAGGGGAAAATCACTCGTGCTATCGAAAAGGCCCTCCACGCTACCGGTGTGTACAAGCCGGCCACTCCAGAGAAAATCACCAAGGCGGTCATCGCGGAACTCAATTCCCTCCACAAATCAGACCCGGCCTTTGTCCCTTCTGTGGAAGAAGTGCAAGACGTGATTGAACGTACTTTGATGGAGGTCGGATACCTTGATACGGCAAAGGCATACATTCTTTATCGCGAGCAGCACGCGCAGATTCGCAGGATGATTCAAACCGAATCTATCGACTTGGTCGACCAATACCTCGCATCGGCAGATTGGCAGGTGAAGGAAAACAGCAACATGGCATTTTCCCTCCAAGGACTCAACAACTACATCGCATCCGAGGTTTCAAAAAACTACTGGCTCAACAAAATCTATCCACCCGAAATTCGTGATGCTCACCAAAATGGTGACTATCATATTCACGACCTCAATCTTCTCTCGGTGTACTGCGTGGGCTGGGACCTCTTTGACCTTCTGAAACGCGGCTTTGGTGGTGTGCCTGGCAAGGTTCAGAGCAAGCCTGCAAAGCACTTGAAGACCGCGCTCGGGCAAGTAGTGAACTTCTTCTACACCCTCCAGGGCGAAGCAGCGGGTGCACAAGCATTCTCAAATGTGGACACACTCCTTGCGCCATTCATCTGGTACGACCATCTTTCGTATGATGAGGTAAAGCAAGCAATTCAAGAATTTGTCTTTAATGTAAACATACCGACTCGCGTGGGCTTCCAAACCCCCTTCACCAACATCACGTTAGACCTCACGGTACCTGCCCACTACGAAAAGATGCGCGTCATCATAGGGGGAAAAGAGATGAAAGAGACATACGGTGAGTTCAATAAAGAGATGGCGATGTTTAACCGCGCATTCCTCGAAGTCATGAGCGAGGGCGATGCTTCAGGGCGCGTCTTCACCTTCCCTATTCCCACATACAACATCACCAAGGATTTTAACTGGGATGATGAAAACATCGTGTCGCTTTGGGAGTCTGCAGCAAAGTATGGTATTCCGTACTTCTCCAACTTTGTAAATTCAGACATGAGTCCCGATGACGCCCGTTCCATGTGCTGTCGCCTCCGCATCGACAACCGTGAACTCCAGAAACGTGGTGGTGGTCTCTTTGGTGCCAATCCACTTACGGGCTCTATTGGTGTCGTCACCATGAATCTCCCTCGCCTCGGCAAGACCTCAAAAAACAAAGCAGATTTCCTCGAGAAACTAGCAGTACTTATGGACAGTGCCCGTGACAGCCTTGAGATAAAGCGCAAAATACTTGAGCAATTTACTGACAAAAATCTCTACCCATACACCAAGTACTACCTTGAAAATATAAAAATTGCCTACGGCACCTTCTGGAAAAATCACTTCTCGACAATAGGCCTTGTAGGCATGAACGAAGCAATCCAAAACCTTCTACATACCTCAATCGCTACCGAAGAGGGACAAGCGTTTGCAGCAGATGTACTCGACTTCATGCGTAGCAGAATGTCTGACTATCAGGAAACCACGGGCAATAATTACAACCTCGAAGCAACGCCCGCAGAAGGCACCTCGTACCGCCTTGCGCTCATCGACCAAAAGAAGTTTGACGACATGATTTTTGCAAACGGTGTCGGACAAGAAGCAATCGACCCGTACTACACCAATTCTACCCATCTTCCCGTACAACAGAGCGAGGACATCTTTGAAATTCTTGAACTTCAGGATACGCTTCAGACAAAATACACTGGGGGTACGGTAATCCACTTCTTCCTCGGTGAACGGGTGCAGGATGTGAACGCAATAAAAAATCTGGTAAAGAAAATCTGTAGTGAATACAAACTCCCGTACTTCACCATTTCCCCCACCTTTAGTGTCTGCAAAAATCATGGATATATTCACGGTGAAGCATTCACCTGTCCTACGTGTAACAGTGAATGTGAAGTGTACACCCGTATCGTCGGTTACCTTCGTCCCGTAGAGCAGTGGAACAAGGGTAAGCGCGCAGAGTACGGCAATCGTGCGCACATAGAGCCGGAAAAAATAGAGATAACTCATAACCAGCATGCAAAGGTCTAAAACTTTTAGAATTGAGTGTAGTTTGAGGAACGAGCGAGGCTTGCGACCAAGTTGTACGAGTGTACTACGCATGGAGCAAACGAACGAAGTGACAAAAAAAATACGCCAATTATAAAAGTTTTATATGAAAATTGGTGGATTACAAAAGTGTTCGCTCATTGATTACCCAGGGAAAATCTCTGCAATAGTATTTACCATTGGCTGCAACTTCCGCTGTCCGTACTGTCACAACCCAGAACTCGTTGACGAGACTGCGACCGAGATGACGGAAGAGGAAATATTTAGTTTCCTCGAACGGAGGAAAAACCTCCTTGATGCCGTCACTATCACGGGTGGTGAGCCCACGGTGCACGACGACCTTATCCCCTTCATCGAACGTATTCGTGCACTCGGCTTCTTGGTGAAACTCGACAGCAACGGCACCAATCCCGACATGCTCAAAGAGGTGTTTGCACGGGGGCTCGTGGACTACATCGCCATGGATATTAAATCCCCCCTCCAAAAATACAGCGAGACTGTAGCGAGGCCCGTAGATGTGGGAAAAATTCGCGAGAGCATTGCGCTCATTATGAAAAGTGGTGTCGATTACGAATTTCGTACTACCGTAGTGAAGTCACTTCTCTCCCCCGAAGACATCCTCAAGATAGTCGGAGAAATTCATGGCGCAAAACAGTACTTTTTGCAGAAATTTGTACCCACCAAAACACTCAATCCTGCATTCATCAGAAAAACGACGTATACTGATGCAGAATTTGAGGACATGCGTATCATGCTCTCGCCCTATGTGGAAGCCTGCGCAGTACGTGCATAATATGAAAACTATCTATCTCGACAACGCAGCATCAACACCCATCCGCGATGAGGTGTTTTGCGCTATGCTTCCCTTCCTTCAAGAAACATACGGAAACCCTTCTTCCATACACCACAAGGGACGCGCAGCATACGATGCACTCAGTACTGCACGAGAGGAGGTAGCGCGCGACATAGGTGCACACGGAAAAGAAATCATATTCACCAGTGGTGGCACTGAATCCAACAACCTCGCCCTCCACGGCGTCATGAAAAATGTGCGACATCGTAAGTCACACATTCTTGTATCTGCAATTGAGCATGTGTCGGTACTTGCATCGGCGGAAGATCTCAGAGGAGAAGGGTGTGATGAGGAATATATTCCTGTCGATACATACGGACTCGTGAGTGTCAAAGAAGTAATGACGCGCGTGCGTGCAGACACCGCACTTATCTCGATCATGTACGCCAACAACGAAATAGGTACTGTAGAGCCAATAGCAGAAATCGCAAAAGCACTTCGTGATCGCTTCGGAGCAGATAGACCCCTCCTCCACACCGACGCATGCCAAGCACCCGGACAGCTTCCTCTAGATGTTACGACACTCGGTGTGGATTTGATGACACTGAATGGCAGCAAGATGTACGGACCAAAAGGTGTGGGGATGCTCTACGTGCGTGAGGGTGTCCGATTTACACCTACAGCACGCGGCGGACACCAAGAGCACGGTATGCGTGCAGGTACCGAGAATCTTGCGGGTATCGTAGGATTTGCACGCGCGCTTACACTTGCAGAAGAAGACCAGACTCACGAATGCGCGCGACTCATCAATCTCCGTGACACACTCATTACACGTATACAAAAGTCCTTCCCGGATGCCACACTCCATGGACACCCCACCCTCCGTCTTCCGGGGAACGTGCATTTTTCATTCCCCCACATTGAAGGAGAATCTCTTGTACTTCTTTTAGACACCTTTGGTATCTGTGCGTCCACTGGTTCTGCGTGTAACGCAGAGGATCTTGTTCCCTCGCATGTACTTCGTGCCATTGGTATTTCTGTCGAACGAATCCACGGCACCCTGCGCTTTACCCTCGGGCGTACCACCACAGAAGCAGATATTGATACAACAGTGGATGCACTCACGCACGCCGTCACTCGCCTTACCCGTATTTCACCCTCACCACTACACTTATGAATACCCCATCAAACATCCCCGATGTCACCGCATGCGACAAGGGCACCTCGTGGCTCTATAACGATGTGGTAAAAGATCACTTTCTTAATCCTCGTAATCTACTCATCGACGATATGACGTATGAGAGTGATGGCATTGGTATTGTTGGAAGTCCTGCCTGTGGTGACATGATGGTGGTCTGGATAAAGGTAGACGCTGAAACAAAGCGTATAACTGAATGTGTCTGGCGCACCTTTGGATGTGCGTCCGCTATTGCCTCCACATCGATGATGTCGGTCATGGCAACGGAGAATGGTGGTATGACACTCAAGGAAGGAAAGCATCTCACTCCCGAAGCAATACTCGAGCGATTGGGCGGACTTCCCGACCGAAAGTATCATTGCTCGGTACTCGGCCATCAAGCACTCCACGAAGCGATTCTTGATTATGAGTCATCACTCAATACAGATTGAGCATAACAGGTCTTTAATCTCAGCCGACATATCGTTTTTAAAAGGCGGGGGTAGGACTGGGTTTAAAAACGATATGTCGGCTGAGGTTTTTCCAATAAACTCTATTGATAGATATGCAAAATAACACCTGTAATTGGACTATTGTAGAAAAGAAGGAGGAGGCGCCGCTTGTTTCTACCCTCTTTCTTCGTGCCGAAAGTGAGCAACCCAACTTTATTGCAGGTCAATACCTCACCGTACAACTTCCTGGCTTCGAGCCCGCTGAGGGAAAGAGTTATAGCATCAGTAGTGCACCGCATGACCCACTCCTCACACTTACGATAAAAGAGATGGGTAATTTCTCGCGTGCCCTCCTTGCGCATGAAGTCGGCACCATCCTCACCACCTCCACCCCCTACGGCTTTTTCTATCCTGATGAGCCCCGCGCACCACACCTCATTTTCATTGCTGGCGGTATCGGTATCACCCCCTGTATGAGTATGATTCGTTCTCTCCTCCACACCGCTCCAGACACACATATCACTCTCCTCTATAGCAATCGCACTGAGGCAGATATTATTTTCAAAGACACCCTCACTACACTCGCGTCCAACCACCCAACATTTTCCATACACCACTTTCTCACAAGAGAAGACATCGTCGAAACCGACACCCAGCACCGAGGACGCCTTACCGAAGCCAGTCTCGTCGAGTACACTAAAATCCCCGAAGCAGACTACTTTCTCTGTGGCTCCATGGACTTCACCAAGAGCCTATGGTCCCACCTCCGCACCCTCCACATCCCCTCCACCAAAATCTACACCGAAGGCTTTTTTTAGATTAAAAAAAGTTGGTACCATGAAAAAACCCGACTCTGTGAAGAGTCGGGTTTTTGGTCTTGTGACAATGTCTTGTTTTAGAGCCAAATCATTTCTTCTGCCTTAGGCAGACGAATTGCTCCTTCAAAGAATATGCTCCGTCCTGTTACTTGCCATTCACGAAGCTTCATTATGTATGCTTCTGCATAAATGTAAAAGTAATGGCGTTTCCCATTGAGATTTATATCGAACCGTGCAAGACGATTAACTCTGTACGCTACGATTTCGATACCATTACTCCATACTACCCGTTCGATCATTCCGCGAGTAGACCTTGGCAATGCAAAAGCGAACTCGAGAACTGCGTTTGTAAAACCAGTAAACTCACACGACTCGCTCATTTTGAATAAGGGTACGAATTCTTGAAAGTGCAAAGAACGTGTTTCCATTTCATCCTCCGGTCAACAGATTTAGCACAGCAGGGTCAACCCACTGTGGATACCACACCAAGTGGAACCGCGCGTACATTATCATTAATCTATATACTGAGCAAATACTACTAGAAACGAGTCCTACTCAATAAACTCAATCTGAAAAGGGTACATGCCCATACCACAGTTACCTGTGAGGGGGCTTTTTTCACAAATCAAGGCCGGGCCTTGTACGAATGTACAAAGTCCGGCCTTGAACGAAGTTGTATTTACTACCTGAGCATCTGGGTTACGAGTGCGACCATCTGATCTTTCTTTTCAGGATCACTTTCTGCAATAAGAAGTGTGAGTGCGGTGAGTGCTGCGGGGTTTATCTGCGATGCGCCTCGTGCCCCTGCTTTTTTGAGGAGCCACACAAAGGCAAACGCTCCTGAGCGCTTGTTGCCATCTGAAAACGGATGATTCTTTATAACGAAGTAGAGGAGGTGTGCTGCCTTCTCTTCAAGAGTGGGATACACAGGCTTTCCACCAAATGACTGCATAACATTCCCCACAATTCCTTCGAGCGCTCCGCGACTACGTTCATTCGCAAAAAGTTCTGTCGCTTCCCCCTTTTTCATAAGTATTGTTTTGAGACTCTGAAGTGCAGTATCAAGGTCGCTCCCAAGAAGTGTTACTTTTTTCCGTGTGACACCTTTGGTAACAAGTGTTCCTTTATCATACGCATCGAGCGATACCCATGTGGTTGCAAACTCCTTAATAAGTTCAAGTACCGACTTTGGATCGAGGGTGACGTGCTCAGGAAGGAGTGCCTGCACATCCGCAACCGACTTCATAAAAGCATCGTAGTTCTTCCCTACTAACTTTTTGTTGATGGTGTATCCCTTCGTGATATGTTCACGAAGCGTCTTCGTCGCCCACTGGCGAAAACGAATTGCGGTTACTGAATTTGTGCGATACCCCACCGCTAAAATAATATCGAGTGAATAAAGTGATATTGGTTTGTCAGAATTTGCAATGTGCATTTTTTGCACATTGCTTTTTTCCGCAATTTCATCACTCTTGAAAAGATTTCCGATGTGCTTTGTAATCACCGAACGCTCTACCCCAAACACATCAGCAATTTCTTGTTGCGTTGCCCATACCGTATCATGCCTGAAATCCCCCCGAAGTTTTACATCACCACTGGGACCTCTAAACAATACAAGTTCAGTTTTATGCATTTCCTTTTTCATACACACAAGTATACATCTAACAATTTACAAAAGGTATGAGGATTCACTCTCTCCATCACCCTCACGAGGGAGATATAACTACTCAATAAACTCAATCTGAAAAGGGTACATGCCCATGCCGCAACTTCCTTCGAGGGGGCCTTTTTCATTCACACCTATATCAATATCGGTCGTACCTGATTGAGGAAGTATTTGCGACACGTCGCGGCTCGGGATACGTACTGATGCAGAGCAGTCAAAGGTGCCGGTAGTATTAAAACGCACAATGGTTGGCACTCCCGCTTTTGCGGTGCTCACCTCGGGAAGGTAGCCGCCCTTTGCATCTATCATCACCACCTGTTTTTCTCCCTCCATAGTCACATTACTGGTGATAGTTGTCGGTACCACTATTGATGTTTCGGTAGATTTTTCACGCAAGAAGAATGCGCCCATAATGATGAGCACACCTACCCCTACTGCAATGCCAAGATTTTTATTCATACACTCTAAAAATTAAAAACGGGGTTGATGAGTCCTATGATAACAAAACTATTGATGATATTGAGAAATGCAAATGCAAGCACAATGAGCCCTGCAGTCTTGTAGAAAAGACTCGCATAGCGACTCTCTGCGAGCGATACCGAGCCCACACTCATGAGTGCAAGCATCGGAAGTGTTCCGAGCCCAAACACAAGCATGGTAAGTCCGCCCACTACAAATCCCCCTGTACTAAGTGTGTAGAGTTGCATTGACTGCGTAAATCCGCACGGCATAAAGAACGTAGCAATACCCACAAGGAGGGGCGTTACACTCGTATCAAATGAAAGCGTACGCTCTACATGTGTATGAAAGACCCTCGGGAATGAGATGCGCATATGTTCAAAAAACGGAATGCCAAGCAACTTACCTCCGAGGATGAGCATCACCATCCCAATGAGGAGATTAAGCACAAAGGTTGTCGTGGTGGTGAGCGTAAATACCTGTCCCAAAAGCCCAATCACACCACCAAGGATAAAGAAGGAGACGAGGCGCCCTACATGGAAATAGAATTGAGGAATGAGTCCTCCACCTGCACGAGCAAATGTTGCTGAAAGCGTAAGTACAATTCCTCCCACCACTGCCATACAAGTAGACAAAGAAGCAATAACCCCAATCATAAAAATCGCCCCATAGCCTATCTCTCCCCCACTGACGAGATGTACGAGCCCAAGAGATTGCAAAAATACAAACCCGCAAATGAGCGTCCCAGCAATGAGACTCGCCTGTATGTATTCTCGAAACATACTGACTATAGTACCGAAGAATACTCGATACTCAAAGTTTATTCAGCCCCTTCCTATGCAGTCCTGAACCACGTCGCTCTCCCGTACGTATACCAAATACTTCAAATACACCATTCTTCATCTCACCCCCCATAAAGACTACGTCTCCTACAGTAAGTCCCGAAGTAGTCCCGTGTACATCATCTTGCATAACCGCCGTAAAAGACTCATCTGTTACGACATCACGCACCTCAAGGTGTGTTGCATCGATAATGGCCGTCACCTCACAATGACAGCGTCCCTCACCTGGTGGTGGTGTATGAAGACGATTGAAAAACATCGGAATAGGCCGAGGCATTCCAGATCTGTTGGCTTCGCGCAAAAGAACATCGTTCATAGGTGTATGACGCTCGACCGCAAAGCCAAAGACTGAAGCCGCAACAAATACCGCACCAGCGATATAGAGAAGTGGAACACGATAGCCAAATCGAAATGTGCGCAAAAGCATAATGAGAAGTATGGTGCCAACTGCATCCACCACCAGAAGTATCCATGGAAAGAACGTAAGAAATGCATACCACCCCCGCGGGCCAAAGCCTAGAAACGCATCAGTGCTCTGTATATGAATCGAAAAAATAATGAAATTCACCATGAGCGTTGTGGTAAGAAATACAAAAATACTCAGAAGGACCAGCGCAATGGACTTGCACACAAAAATAGCACGCGAGCGCATTTTTACTTTTCCCGAAGATATCTGAGCATTTACCTTCTCTATTATGTTGTTGTATTTTTCATTCATAGTATTTTCGCTTTGAGTGTTTTTTTGAGTTCTATGCGTGCCCGCCTCAGACGAACACCGACTGTGCCAATAGGGATATGGAGTACCTCGGCTATTTCGTCATAGGAAAGTTCTTCAAAGTAATGGAGCACAATGACTTCACGATATTTTGGTGCAAGTTCCGACAGATGCTCTTCAATCACTTTTGCAAGCTTCGCTGATTCAACTTCCATTTCGTCGGGCTGTGCAAACGAGAGTGGAGAAACCAATGTGTCGAAATCATAAAATTCAAAGGTCCGATGCTTGTGTTTCCGTAAGACATTCACAAATGCATTGTGCGCTATACGATATATCCATGGAGAAAAGCGATACGTGGAATTGTATGACTGAATGTTTTGATACGTCTTTAGAAAAACGTCTTGCATGACATCTTCTATGTCTTCATCGCGTGCGAGGTAACGTCTACCGTACCGGGTGAGGCGCGTGGCGTAGCGCTCCATAATGACACCAAACGCCGCAGACTCACCTTCCTGTACTCTGTGTGCAAGTTCCTCGTCACTCAGTACTGCTTCACTTTCTGTCATCTTTCTATAATACACTGAGTGCACATTTTTCTTTCATTACCTATTTCGACCATTTCCTTGCGCTTTCCCGTGTCCGGAACCATCGTGCATTCCCTGCCTTGACCCATCTCCACGACTCATTCCTTTCATACTATTTTCGCTATCAAGAATAATTTCGAGTGTATCCTTTGAAATAAAGGATGGTATGTACGTTTCACCCGTTACAATTTCAATATTGCGATTGAATGCACGCATGTGGTTTTCTGAACCACTTTGCAAGTATTCATACACAACACGTATATCTTCATGTGTTACCGATGCAATTTCTTTCTTCAAATCAGCAATATCAAGGTCTTCAATGTATGCACCCACCTTGTATGCCTCTACCACCGATGCCGAACCGCGGGCGACCAATTCCGTGTAGAGCTTTGCAAGTTCTGCATTCTGGAAGACACCGCGCGTATCGTCAGTCACGGGGTCTGCAACACGGTGTGCACTGAGGAGCGACTTCACTGCCTCGGTATGGCGTGACTCACTCACTGCAATATTTTTAAAAATGGGCACACTCCAAGTTTCATCGAGTGCCTGATACACATCACGTGCAAGTTTTTCTTCCTCACGCATTTTAATGAGCCCTGCCGTCTCATCTTCTGTTAGTGTACTCGTGTCAGTAGGAATAGCGAGTCTTTGTAAAGAAGTATCATCTTCTCCTGCATCCTCAGAAAGCACTGAATACTTATTATTCATACTCTGTCGTTGATGCTGACCACCATTCCCCCGCATCGCAATATCACTCTGTTCATTAAAATAAGCATAAAGCCCTGTGCCACCAAGTATAAGGATTGTACCTAAAAGTGCGGTGATATGTGGTTGTTTCATACGTAAAAATTAGGATTGTAGTACTTGTAGTACACGTCAGTGTCGAATTTATTTCATCTCTCCCTATGCGCCCGCTCACTTTCGTGCAAAAATACAATAATGCATTTACTCTTTGCTATTCATCCTTTTTTACGGAGACATGCAAGGATTCTCATTAGTTTTTGTGTTTGTATTGCACTCTGTTTCATTGGAGCATTTGTTCTTGCACGTGAGGCGGAAAAGCGTTTTGACACACTCACATCACACATCATCTATGACAGGAACGGGGAACCACTCCGCATCACCGCAAACAGCAAAGGACTGTACGCCTACCCAATGGGGTATATCAAACAAGACTTTTCACGTCTTCTCATAAAGAAAGAGGATCGCTTTTTTTATTTTCACCCAGGAGTCAATCCGTTCAGCACACTTCGTGCGCTCTTTCACTACATGCGATATGGAGATGCTGGTGGGGCGAGCACCATTACACAACAACTCACAAAAAATATTTTAGGAACAGAGGGAGAACGTACGTTTAAGAACAAACTTCGTGAGACACTCTACGCACTAAGTCTTGAGATGTATACAAGTAAAGATGACATTCTCCATATGTATGCGAGCACAGTCTCCTTGGGCAATCAGGTACAGGGATTTGAGGCCGGTAGCCGAGCATATTTTGATAAATCATTTTCTGAAACCACTCCATTTGAACAGGTTGCTCTGCTCGCAACACTTGCAAATCCGACAAAGAGAAACCCGTGGCGTGAAGAAAATAATACCTATGCGCAAGCGCTCTATGCACGCCTCGGACTCCCTGAGTCATATGTTGCACCACGCATGACTGATGCATACTCATTTCAGAGTCCGAGCATTTTTGAAGTATCGTCACTCGGTATCGCCTGCAATCATTCGTGCAAGATCACGCTCGACGCCACGGTCAATGAGGACCTCCGAACAATCCTCGCACAACACATAGCACGCGAACGTACACGTGGCGCACGAAATGGGGCTATCGTAGTTATTGACCCAAAGAGCGAAGAACTCATTGCTCTTGTAGGAAGTCCTGATCCCACAAAGGAAACGAATGGCGGAAAAATAAATATGGCACTTGAGCCGCGCCCTATTGGCTCCACAATAAAGCCATTTATATACCTCAAGGGATTTATGGAAGGCCTGCGCCCGTATTCACGGGTTGATGATCGCGAATATAAATACCCTATCGCCACAGGGTACGCACTTTACCCCAAAAACTTTGATGGTCAGTATCGTGGTGAAGTATCTCTTCACCAAGCCCTTAGTAATAGCCTTAACGTACCCTCGGTAAAAATACTTGAGTATATTGGTCTCAGTCATTTTTATCATTTTCTTGGAGACACACTTTCATTTACCCCCCTTCAGCCATACGACAGTTACCAGTACGGCATTGCGCTTGGTGGGCTCGAGATGGATTTACTCACCCTCACTCATTACTTCACCCTGTTCCCCCGTGGAGGAACGCTTGCACCACTTGTTACCACACGCAATGGAAGTACCACACGCACACTTCCCCCTCAGTCCAACATCCACAACGTTCGCACTGTTGCAGAGGAAAAATATACTGAACTCGTCACCGCTATCTTAAGCGACCGACTCACCGGCGTTGAACAGTTTGGTCTCAAAAGTAGTCTCAATCTGACGATTCCTTCGTACGCGGTAAAAACAGGTACCTCGAGAGATTTCCACGATAGTTGGGTCATTGGGTATACCCCTGATTTTGTCGTGGGGGTATGGATCGGTAACAGTGAAAACGAGCCTTTGATGCAGGTAACGGGACAGTCGGGCGCAGGAACTATCTGGCATGATGTTATGGAGTATTTAAAAGAAACACCATACTACACAAGAGCATCCTTCACTGATACACACATCACTAAAATCCCTATGGATGACTCTGTAGAATGGGGACTTCCCGGTGATACACCACGTGAACACAAAACCCTCCTGCTTACTGATGCCCTCATCATGCGCCCCCATCACGATGATACCTTTGAGTTTTCAAAGTCTATTACCATTCCGCTTCATGCATCACGTTCAGTAGTTTGGACGATTAACGGTACGTCACTCGAAGAAAGTGCTGAAGTAGTGTTTAGACCAGAGACTCCCGGTACGTATGAACTCAGCGCCCACGACCCAGAATCAGGACGCACTGAGTATATAACTATTCACGTCGTTACTCCTTCACGGTAAAGCGTCCTCCGCTTGTACGACCAAAGATATCAGGGAAATACAGTTCCTCTGCACGCGCAGGAAGATGTGCAAATGTCCCTGGCACGAGCGCACGCAGATAATACTCATACTCATATACTCCTGGCTCAAGTGATTTAACATAGAGGAATACCCTATCATCATGAGCCTCAATATGTGAAGGATAGAGTGTCCGCGTCCCCATCTCTCCGTCATTTGCATACACATAATCCAATGCACCATACGTCTGTGCAAGCTGCGGTTCATACCCAAAGTACGAACCCACTTGTGAGAAAGTCCGTGCGAGAAATCCTCTCTTAGTCTCTGGCGTTACGGGTGCAAAACTATAATCACCCATTTCTGCGTCTACTGCCCCACGCTCAGTATCGAGGTTTTGATTTACTATCTCAAAACCAGCAGGAATAAAATCTTCAACGGACACATGTGCGTATGCACTTGGTACGGTGAGTGTTATCTTTCCTTTTACAATGTCGCCAATCCGCGCGTCACGGAGTGGTTTTTCTTCCTTGGTATCGGTAAGCGCATAGATGTCGCGTGTGATGGTAATACCCTCATCACGTGGTGGAAGCGACTCGACGGGCAAAAAGTATTTGAGTGACATATCGTAGTAGAGGGTGCTTTTCTGGCCTGTACTCTCTTTCTTTGTGAACGTGAATGGGAGGAGTGTATTTCGTGCAAATGAATCAATGGGGATTGTGTGGGTGAATGTCTCAAAGATATTGGTGCCATTCCATGAGTGTTCAAAGAGTGCATTACCACCAAGTGTACCCTCGAGGGTAAATTGTGCTTCGGTCTCATGCGTAAACGCGAGATATTCAGTCATCGCGTCAATGACCACAAAGGTGTTTTGTGTTGAACCCCACACGCCGTGCACATCTCGACTTGCAAGGAGCCAACGAAGGAGGCTCGCAATGTTTGCATTCTTGTCTTCATGTGCCACAAATGCTTTGAGAAGTAGTGCCGTGTCTTTTATTGCTGTCTCATAGTACTCGGTCTTCTGTTGTACTGATGGTTTCAAGTACGCGCCGCGTCCATCAATACTGATCCGATTCAGAAGTGTGTTGTACACGTCTGCCGACACTTTCTCATTCCATCCCTGTGCAGTGAGAACCGCAAGATACGCGAGCGTCATGCTACTTATTTCTTCTTTCACATAGAGTTGCTCGTTCAGTATTCCTGTCACGAGCGGAGTAAGTTTCGTAGATGTGTTTCCATTCATTTGTCGTAATGTATACTCCGCAAGAATAACGAGTTCACGATGAAAACGTGGATAGTATTGATGCATTTCCGCTACTTCCGTTTCCACATATGCTGCACCACGCACGAGCACATCCTCTCGTACGGGAAACCCTGCGTTTTTAAGTTCGGTGAGTGCAGTGAGCACATGCATGCTGAGCCATATATCAGGAATAAGTCCTTTGTAGTATGAGAATCCCCCATTCATAGTCTGCGTTTCATATATCTTTGTAAGTCCTGTACGCACTACGTCATCCACGGTATACGTAACCCCCTCATATTCAATTGTCTCAAAACTTCCGGGCACGTTCGGCGTCTTAAGTGCGCTCTGCAAAATGGCGATGGTGCTCAGTGCACTCGCGAGTTGTTCACTACAGCCATACGGGTACGTTGCCATAGAGGTGAGTGCATCAGTCATAAATGCAGCGAGCGTTGCATTTGTATGTACGGTGAGTCCTCCGTCCCCTCCCACCACCTCTTCCGGCACATAGAGATACTCAGTAGTGACAGCATCAGTAGTCATCCCTGCGGTCGCGACAGTTTCATAGGTACGGTTTTTAGTAATAGGAATTGTACGCTCGACCTCATCAACATATGCATCAAACGATGCTTTGAAGGTGAAGGAGTGTTCTCCTGATTTTTTATTTTTTGGCGCAGTCACGTCAAAGTAGACGGTCTTTGTCTCACCCTTCTCTACTGTCACCACATCGGTATGTTCCCCAGTAAAAGTAAGCGTATCACTCGTGAGCGAGACAGAAACTTGTGCTGATTTTTCCGTTTCATTGAATACCTTTGCTCCGAGTTTAAAGGTGTCTCCAGGGACAATGAAACGTGGAGAGAGTGGGACTGCCATAAGATCTTTCTTTGTAGAAAACTCTTTATAGTCAACACCGACTTTTGTATCTTTCGTAACACCAATCGACTCTATCTGCCATGTGGTGAGATTATCAGGAAGCGTGAAGGATACATGTGCACGACCATCTGCATCTGTGGTTACCGATGCACTCCAATACGCAGTATCTTTAAAGAGACCACGCTTTTTTGTTACCAAATCATTCGGGTCTCCACCACCACCCTTTGTCCCGAGTGGAATATCCATCTCGTACAATACGTTTTTTATATTGCTTCCCGTCATGACTGAGAGAGGAAATCCGTTATAGAAATACGAGAGCGGATCACGTTTTGGATTACCTTTAAGGGCAAGGACCGAAAGGTCTGCAACCGCAATAGAAACCTCTGCAGGCACAGGATTCCCCACACTATCCTTTGTGACCACATCAAGCGTTACTTGTTCACCAGGAAGATACGATGTTTTGTTTGCAGTCACGTCAACATCGAGAACATGCTCATCAGTATTGATGGCAAATTCAGTCGTACCATACTTCACTTCGGGAGTATCCGAGAGTAAGAGTGCAGAAAAATATACATTTGGCGCATATTCGCTTTTAATGGGGAACTCATGAAGGAAAAGTCCACCATTCACGTCTTTGACCCAATAATCAAAGATGGTGCCACGTTCTGCAGTAATAAGGACCTTCGCGCGTGTATAGGGTGACTTAATCAGAAGAGAACCTTTTTGCCCTACTTTCATATCATTACTCATGACCTCCATATCAAGGTCGTAGTTATTGTTGGGCGGTACCACCACACTCTCGCCATAGATATACACGGACGATGTGGTGTCGATGCGATTTCCATCGTTGTCGTCCTTCGAAACCACAATTTCATACTCACCCTCTTTAGGGAACGTAAGAGTTCCTTCCCAATTACCTTTATCATCAGTAGCAATCGTTTCCTCACTGATCGGTGTGCGTTTCTTTTCAGAACGATAATAGAATCCACCGTCAACTTCCTGACGCTTAAAGACATCCCAGTCAACTTTATACACAGTTCTCTGTATTCCCTTTTGTGAAATCGGTGTGCCTTTTGTATCAACCGTTTTTACCTTAAGCGTAATAGGAGCATTCACCCCAGTATAGTACTCACTCGTCACCGCACCGATGTAGAACGACCCTTTATGGACAATAAATGTACGCTGCGCAGACACCGAGCGACCATTTGTATCTTTTGCAGACACGGTGAAGGTGATGAGTTTACTCCCGACTGATTCATCATCCTTGAAAAAGTCCTTAAGATTTATTTTGCGGGATATATGTGCATGCCCCTCACCATCAATTACTGCCTCTCCACGGAAAAGGAATCGGTCTCCATACCCACATGAGTAGCAGGAATACCAACCACTTCCAAAGTTGAAATACTCATCGGTATACCGGTCAAAGTAATAGTCTTGTGCAGTCGCGCTATAAAAGATTTCACCTCCACTGAGTGGTACGCCGAAGTAATAGTCCGCCTGTACATCAAGTTTAATTTCCTCACCATTTGTATATTCTTCCTTTCCTCCCGTTAGTTCGAGTTTGAATGGGGCAGGAACATACTCTTCCACATCAAACCACGTACTCTGATTAAATACATCAATACGATAACTCCCCAGTGGTGCGTCAGCGGGTAATGTGAACTCAGTATTGAATGTACCGTATGGATTCACTGTGAGCATCGTGTCGTAGATACGGTTTCCCGATGCATCAAACACTTCAAGGGGAACATTATTCTGTTGCCACACTTCGTATGCACCATCAAATCCCACACGGTCAATCCCGCGGATATACACCGTATGTCCAGGGCGGTAGATTGGTCTGTCTGTATAGAGGTATGTGCGCGAACTGTTCTCTACAGTCTGATACCACCCAAGACTGTCTGCCCAGTCACTCACAATAGCCACATCGCCGTTGTACGTAACAATCGCCGCGGTCACATTGCGCTCGGTGGTGAGTCGCGCAATACCTTCACCATTGGTACTCCCCACTGCACCACTCTTTGGATATTCGTCCCCATGGTACTGCACCACCGTCGCGCCACTCACCGCCGCAAGTGTTGCACTGTCATTTACCCAGTACAGGTTTTGGCTTGCGCCGATTTTCTTTTTAAGTACTTCATTCGCGAGTGGATTCGCTGACCCCCAGTAGTACTCATTTTCCTCATAGCGAACTTCTTTTTTCCCGACCGCAAGCCCCGTCACACTCAGGTAGGTCACATCATACAGTGGTTCCTTTGAATACGAATCGCGATAGAGTGGACTACTAAACGTCAGTACGTATTGGCCTCGGGTATCGGTAAAGTAGGTATGCAAGTCCACTTGGAAATAGTTGTTTACCCAATACCGTGGGGGTAGCGTAATACGCTCCGTTTTTATCTCAGTACATCCTGTTCCGGAAGGAGATTGATTCCCTGTATGACTCAGTCGTTCCAAAAATGATGCCGCAGGCAATTTACAAATATGCATATCCACCTGCTCAAGATTTTCTACTGCATACGTAAGTTTGGTATGTTCAGGACGCGTCACATTGTACTGTTTTTGCATATTGTGGAAGCGCGTATACTGTTCACTCGGCTGAGTAGTAGTAAACGATATATGATTGCTTGCGGTACCACCAAATGCGTCGGTAAGTGAAAGCGAGAGTGTATACGACGTTGTCGGAAGAAGTCCGTATTTAATCTCGGTTTCATATTCACCTGGATTACACACTGGCTTAAAGTACGAATTGTCGTCATACTGACTCACCAGGTACGAATTCGACCATCTACCATAGACAATATAGTTTTCGGTATTCACGTATGATTTTATACCTGCATCCCCTGGTTCACGGAGTGGGGCGTTCGTACATACATAGAGTCGGTCAAGCGCTGCATCCTGTGCTCCGCTCGCGGGTACGGTGCGTAAAATAGAGAGTGTTGGATATACCGTAAGATCATGAAGAATTTCCTCTTTATTCGCTAGGAATCCATCTCGTGTATAGAGCGCATCAAACGTCAATGTAAATACTTCACCGGGTTTAAAGGCATCAGGATCAAATGTGAGCATGAGTGTGCGTGGGTCTTCTTCTTTTTCACAATCATCCCCGAGAAGAATTTCCTCGCCACGCGCATCCTTTTTACACCGCTCTCCATACGTAACAGAACGGAGTCCTTTTGCCTTTATTTTTGAACGTTCTTTATCAATATCATCGTAGAAACGAACAATGAGCGAACCTTGTGGGTCAAATAATGCGGATGATGTGACGGGGCTACGTTCAGAAGTCGTTTCAACACCAGCAACAATACCCGGAACCCAAAGTGGCACCGTACGTTCCTCATCGAGCACAATGTCTCCCTCACTCGGCACAGCACCACTCACCGTGAATGTATACTGCGTCCCAAAGTCCCAAACATTTTTTCTGCCATATGCATCTTTCTTTTGATACACAAACACAAGACTTTGGTCTTCCTGCGTCGTCGCTTCCCCACTCACTCGATCGTACACCGTGGTTTTGCCATACTCCACCTGTACGTTAATAGCGTCGCCATTACCATTGGTCACATGAATCAACCTTTCGGTTTCTTCAAGGTCCACTGGCTGATTGAATGCAATTACTATGGGGGAACGATACCCCACTTCACTCTCCGATATTGATACGTAGCGCAGCGGGCGTGTGGTAAAGGAGTATGTCACAGGAGCCACACTGAGCCCATCAACTGAAGTCAGCCCCTCCCCTATCGCTACCGCATAGTGTGACGAAGGTACAAGTTGGGTGTCGGGAATGAACTGCAGATTGCGGGTACTAATCCATTTGAATCGCCCTTTGGTTTCTGGAGTAATCGTAATGGGTAATTCTTTCATCTCCTGCTCGGTAAGCGTGGTGAGGGGTACCATGGGACGATTAAAGAGGATAGTGATTTTTGAATGTTCATCGGTCTCACTTCCGTCGCGTGGAAATACTGCCTCTACACGTGGGTCAGCATCCACAAGGAAGTCACCGGACACGCGCACCGCCCCCGTATCCAAACTCACTGCATAGTAGGTACCGAGCAGTAGTTCGTCTTCAGGTTTAAAGGTTACGTGTTCAGGAACCGTGTCTTCAATCCATTCTCCTTTAAGAGATGGAGAAAATACCACCGTTTTAATTGCTTCTTCTTCGCTCACCCCCTTTGGGAGCGAGAGAGGGATCATCGCACTTTTCGAGATTTTTTCGGGAACAAATGTGTATACGTTTGTAAAATGCTTGAGTGGGACACTGTGTGTCTCCATATTGGAGAAATAAAATGCAAGAATGATGAGTGCACTAAGGCCAACAACACCAAAAACGATAGCAAACATGTGTGCGCGAAGATTCGCAAACATACGCATCCGTGGTGTCTCGTGTACGACACCCTCTGTAGGCAACGGCACTTCTGTTGGCTCCGCCTCACTCGGCGTCACTACATCCTGCAGAGTTGCATCAACCACCACAGCCCCCTCACCTGCATGCGTTTCATCATTCATACGTGTAACACAATACGTTATTAATTACGTATAAGTGTATCACGGGATAACGGACAAAGTCGCCGTGGCTTTCCCAAATTACCGTAACGCACCCGGATGCTTCGTGCTCCATGCGTGGAGCACTACCCCTGCTGCTACTGAAGCATTGAGAGATTCTGCATTTTTATGCATAGAGATCCTAAGGGGAATATCACAGTGTTCCAAAGTCTTTGTGCGGATACCATCGCCTTCATTGCCAAGAATAATGACGCTTGGTTTTTCAAATCCCTCGTTTGCAACCTCTTGTTCTGCATCCCCTGCAAGGCCATAAATCCAAAAACCACGTTCTTTCAAATCCTTCACCGTAGTATTCACATTGCCAATCTGAATGAGTGGAATACGAAACGCCATTCCTGCAGACACTTTAATCACCGTACCATTCACCTGTGCCTGCCGATGCTCGGGAATGAGTACCCCCGCTATACCAAAAGCCACCGCCGAACGAATGACCGCCCCTACATTGTGCGGATCCTGCACTTCCCCGAGTAGCACGAAGGCGGAGTCACTCGTCACCGTGTATGTTGGAATAAAATCTTCGTAAGAGATGATGAGTTTCTTCGGGTTTATTTCTGCAATAATTCCCTGATGTACAGAATCAGACGGCACACCCTTGGGGAGTTTCTTTGGATTGAGGTCAATCACGGGAATATGTGCGCGCCCTAACTGCTTCATAATGCCCGCATCTATTCCTTCACGCACTCCGTGGACCGCACGCACAATGTCGGGGCGGGCATTCACCGCCTCCGCCACGGCGTGCTTTCCATATATATATGTTGCTTCTTCTATCATGCGCGGCAGTATAGCGCAGATATGCAAAGTTTGCCAGAGGTACCTTTTTATGGTCTACTTACGCCCATGAAGAAAAAACGCGGAGGAAAAGAATTCTGGAATGCAGAGTATAAAGAGGCAGGACACCTCGCGCTTTCGACGAACCAAAGTGAGGACCTCGAAAAATTTGTACGGTGGCTCGTACGCGAAGAGGGACACTCGCTCCTCAATGTCACAAGCTCCATGCTCGACCTCGGCTGTGGCAACGGACGCAACATTCATTGGCTCGCTGAGGAATTTGGTATGCACGGTGTCGGATACGACATCTCTGAGGAGGCGGTAAAGCAAGCGGCACGACGTGCCGAAGCAGCACACCTTCCGCTCACCTTTGCTGCACGCTCTATTGGTAAGCCCATTCCCCTTCCCGATGAATCTCAGACTTTCGTGCTCGACATGATGACCTCACACTTCCTGAAAGCAGATGAACGTCTCGCGCTCATACAAGAAATTCATCGTGTCCTGCGCCCTGGTGGTTACTTTTACTACAAGACGTTCCTCCTCGACGAAGACAAAAACGCCGCACGTATGATTCTCGAAAATCCTACCGATGAAGAAAATACATACATTCATCCCAAGATTGGTGCAGCAGAGCATGTGTCCACCGAAGAAGAGATTGAAGAACTCTACGGCAAATACTTCACCATTCATAAAATATCGAAGTCCCACCGTCACCGTGGCAAGTATGCAAAAAGACGCAGTATCTCGGTGTACATGCAAAAGTTTGGTTAATATCATACCAACACCCTTCGGCAACAAAATAGGGGAACATAAAAAAGGCCTCCGAAATTCCGGAGGCCTTTGTGGATGTTAGCCGAGCTTGAGCACGGTAATCTTAAGGACTGCCTTACCTGCATGCGCATAGCCGAGTTGCTCGGCTCCCGCATACGACATATCCAACACGAAGTTGGGATCCTTGTGATATGGTCCGCGATCTTGCACTGTAACGACACTCGTCTTACCGTTTTGAGTATTCTTCACGAGAAGAATCGTACCGAGCGGCAGGGTTTTGTGTGCCACAACAGAGGGGTCATACATGTTGAACTTTTTACCGTTCGCCATACGTCGCCCATGAAACTGTTGCCCATACCACGTTGCTTTTTTTACCACAGTGTCGCCTACCGAGTAACCTACTCCGTGTGCCGCACTAATACTGGCGAAAAAAGCAATGAGCGTGAGAACTTTTTTACCTACAAAGAACTTCAATGGTTTAATACCTCATAGTATAAAGGGTTTTGGCGCCACCATACGAACGTATGTACAGTGGAACGTCCGTTTTCAAGACGCACTAACTCCACACTTCTTACAAAACATCCAAAAATGGCTCATATATTGGCCACAAGAGGACACATGAATGAATGTGTCAAAAAATCTGAATATTGTCGTCATCAAAACAATACGTGTCTTCTACACTACCAAGGGAGTCGCTTACCTTTGTGTATTAGTTGGCCGTGTGGGAACTGGTCTCGAGGCATTGTCACAAGTTCAACGACTGTGGCTGCACCCTCGTCGACCTCCATTGGCGCGGCTTGAGTTCCGAGATCTGTCTTCACCCAGCCAGGATGGGCTGCTGCAACAGCGATTCCCTTGCTCTTTAGCGTCTTCGATTGAATTAGTGTGAGCATGTTGAGGCCTGCCTTAGATGTCGAGTATCCAACGCGCATAAAATCTGCAACGTACTCCCAGCTACTGTCTGCGGTATGCAGCGAGCCTAATGCTGACGAATGATTAATTACTCGTGCGTCTTCACTACGCGAGAGAAGCAGTACCAGGGATTCTGTGATTGCGTAGGGAGCAATGAGGTTGACTTCAAGTGTGCGACGAATCTTATCTGCGTCGGTAGGCTCTCCATCCCACTCAAGTGCTATCCCGGCGTTATTCACGAGCACATCAAGCTTACCAAACGTTTTTTCGAGATAACTCACAAGGTTGACGATGTCATCAGAGTTGGTAACTTCGAGACGAACCGCATGAGCATCACAACCTGCAGCCACGAGTTCTGCAGCAGCTGTAGCGCCCGCCTGTTGGTCACGTGCTGTGAGAACAACCGTGTACCCGAGTACACCAAGCTGTCTCGCTATCTCCTTGCCCAGACCCTTGTTTGCTCCTGTAATGAGCGCAATCTTGTTATTCTTTATTATCATGTATTGATTCTACATAATTTTTCCTCAGGAAACTACTATTACGTGCTGGCCGTCTGGGACGATATGAGAACTTATGTAACCACCCATTTCATCGAGATTGTGTACCCAGACATGCACGGAGATCTGCTGTCTCTGTCCAGCCACATTGACCACTTGCTTGACGTTCGCACACTGCACTCTGATAGCAAGCGTATTCCTCCCTGAACTCACATGTTGATGCCATATCCGGTTGATCCGAGCAGAGCTGTGAGGAACAGCCACCGCGGTAACATGTATCTGAAGGGTTTGTCACGATAGGTGCATCTTGTTTTACTACATTAAAATTAAAACGGTATTCTGTCTCTTCGACATCTATTTTTGAATTTTTTGGAGGAGTAACGTTTGTCAGTGTTATGCTCATTCCCTCCGTTGTAAACTCTTGGCCAAGTTCTACTATACTCGTGCTTGTGCCGGTACGTGAGACCACTTGAATTTTGAGACGCACCGTTCCAGCCTGAATACAGGTTACGTCAACAGGACAACGACTATCTTCTTCTATAGAAAGTGGAAGGATAGATATTGATGTAAAGGTACCAAGTTCTCCCAATCTAAGACCAGTATCTGTATCTGGCGATACGGAAGGAATCTGAGGAATTTCCTCAGCAGACTCACATGTCTCCAAGTCAATAAAATCTACCGCGCTGGAGTTTCCTCGTTTGTATTCTCCTAGCAACGTAATTGTCCTATCATTTTTCAAGTAATAGCACTTCGCATCCAATATACCCGGCACCCCGCTTCCTCGCTGTATAAATCCAAAATACCAACCATCTCGACTTTGTTTAGACTCTATAGAACTCGGGGGCAAATCAGTAGTCTGATATACAGCTAATTGAGGATATTGTACGAGTATTGCATCGAGCGCTTCCTTTTCTCCGAGTACGCTTGTAGGCTGAGAATCAGGCTGTATGAACATCTTTACCAAAAGTATGATTAGTAAAACTAAGATAAAGGTGGCGAGTATTTTTGTTTTCATACCTTAGTATACATTTTTATTGACTGTCTGGGTGGGTTAGCTCCGAAGGTCTGACCCTTATCGCTGTCAAAGCCATTTGCTAGCCATCTGGGACGATATTTGAACGTATTTAGCACTCTCAACGTAAGTATGAACTTGGGTCTGAAAAGTTCGACTATCTGGAGAATTTAAAATCCTATATAAAATAGAATAAGATAAGTGGAAATGTGGTCAGTGAACCGACCCTATTTCTTGTAGACTTAGATGGTGGCTCCACTGGGGAGATTCATTTCAGATTTGTACTTCTCGATAACTTCAGGATGTTTGCCTTCTTTGCATTCTGCGACAAATGTATTCGCTTCTGCGCTGTCGGGGAATGTCATATAGGAAAGGGCTCCTTCGCATATGACGTCCGCGTTTAATTTTCCAGAAACATGAGTCTGCCCATTAAATGCTTTAAGCGCGTTGGATTCTACAATACGCTCTGCTTCCTCATATCCCTCATGGTAATCAAAGTTCCAGCGCGGAGGAAGCGCGAATACGTAAAGATTATTTCTTCCTAGTTCAGTTGCGAGTATAGGAGCAGCTGATACAGAAAAATCTTCAGCGATGTATGAATCCCATTGAGCCAAGGTGAAAACCATGACAGGAATATCTTCATACGGAAGTGTTGCGGTCCACTTTGGATTTCGGATCAAAAGTGTAACCCCTGTTTGTGTACTTTCCGTGGACGTTAAGGGATTCCCTTCCCACGTGTTTTCTACAATGGAATATCCTTCCCAGTTTTGAGGGAGTGAAAAGGTAAATCCGAAGTCAGTATTGCTATATACGATAGAGGTGCTCGAAGCAGTGGGTTCCTGTACCGGCACTGTTACTTTATTTTTGTCACGAAGAGAATATCCTACTATTCCTAATACCATCAGACTTACGACGACGAGTAGTATAGAGATTATTTTGTTGCTTTTCATGTCTAAAGTGTACCACAAAAAACAATATCATTTTAGTTGTGTCAAGGCTGCGGGCCATCTGGGACGATGTTCGAACTTTTGTATTTAATGAATCTACTGTATAGTCACACTTGAGTGCTTGGATTACCAATCTCTATGTCCGGTGTCGACAACAGGTTGAGAGCACAAGTAAACCTGCTGCCCACAGCCACGACAAACGACGGCCGTAACTATAACGGTCATCTGGTGTCCAAGCACTCACCCGCCACCTTTAATGGTGGCTTTTTCTTTCATAAAACGAGCTGGCCTTATGGGAGGATGTTAGAACCATCCTTCTCTAGAAAATCTTTAATCTGCAGATTAGTCATTGGCGCTGATATTTTTCCAGAAAGATACTTTATCGTAACCACATGATGCTCCTCATCCCATGAATTGATACAATCCAAAGCAAGGATCACCTCGTAATCTCTCTGATATGCATCTATTACTGCCATTCTGACGCATGCATGCGTATTGATCCCTGATATGATGAGTGTATCTATTCCAAGCGCCTGAAGCATCTCATCAAGGTTAGTTTTATAGAACGGACTATACCTCCTTTTAATAATTTCTAAATCGTACGTCTGATGGTCAAGACCATCCAAAAGCTTGCTCCCTTCAGTTCCAGCAACAACAAATCTCTTACCTAATTTGCGATCGCCTATGAAGGCATCACTTCCATCAGGTTTCATTTCCTGCCTGACCCAAATGATCGGTACGCCATGCTCCCGTATTATTCCAGACAGAATATTTATCTTTGGAACTAAATCACTTTGAATTGCATTAAGTTCTACTGACTCAAAAAAATCCTTTTGAAGATCAATGATGAGTAAAGCTGGTTTCATATTGCGTTAAGTGTATCAAAGTTCAAAAGTAAAACTCTTGATCTAATTCAACCTCAAATAAGGCTGGATGACGTGCTGGCCATCTGGGACGATGTTCGAACTTTTTTACAAACTAATCATTTCGTATACTATAATTAAGAAATGAAAACTTGGCTGATTGGAAGCGACTTGGATGGAACACTGATCTATCCAGATAATTCTCCTGAAGTAAATCTGGGTACAAAAGCTTTTAACTTAATAATCCAAAAGCATAGAGAATCACATACTTTAGCCTACGTAACTGGCCGTCACCTTGAAAGAGCTAAAGAAGGAGTAAAAGAAGCTGGTCTTATTGAGCCAGATTTTTATATCTGTGATGTCGGAACCACTATCTATGAACAAAATGTCTTAACTGGAGCTTTTTCTCTTGACCAAGTTTATAGGGATCAACTTACAAAATCTTGGCAAGAAACCACAAAAGACAAATTGATTGATTGGCTACAAAATTTTCCTTTCCTTACCCTACAAGAAGATAATAGACAGGGTGAATTTAAACTGTGTTACTACGTTTCTTCCGACATTGAGCGTGAATCATTTGAAAATTCTGTTATTAAACAGATAACAGAGGAATTTAAACTTCAAGCGATATACAGCACTGACCCAAATAATAATATTGGCTACTTAGATATCCTTCCTAAAGGAGCATCTAAAGAATCTGCATTAAACTTTCTAGCTCAAAAGACTAATATTTCTAAAGATAGAATTGTCTATGCTGGAGACAGTGGTAACGACTTAGCTGTCTGCAAAGCGGGAATAAAATTTATCATTCCTCAAAAAGCCAGTGAGGAAGTTAATTCTTTTTTCTTATCACCAGAAAATTCTAGTTGTATTTATTATAAGGTTACAGAGCCCTTTTGCTTTGGTTTACTTGAAGGACTCCGTTACTTTAAAGTCTTTTAGAAAATCTATAGTTGTATTGCTGGCCGTCTGGGACGATGTTAGAACTTTTTATACAACAAAAAAGTAAATATTTGCAAAATGCGTTACAATTAAAACTATATGGGCAGAAAAAAGAATGTAACTTGCACATCGGTATTCTAGGTATGCGGATTTCTCTTTTTTTTATATGCGAAATTTTGGTCCACCTCACTATCAATCCAGTCATGGGCAGAAGTCTCAATGCCAATAACAGCTTATCTGTCGAGTACTGTTGTTATAGCGATGATGCTTTGGTTTGCTATGCAAAGAAGTAATAGTGTATGGCAAAAGACTGTATGGATACTTTTCGTAGCATTAATCATCGGTGGAGTTGGAAGCTATGTATGGAGAGGCAACACACTAGTAAATCAGTGCACATCACAAGGTGGAATACTTGACCAGCAAAATAAAGTTACTTCTTTTAATTTCAAATGCGAGCAAGTTGGCACAAATAAAATATTGCCTCTTGTGAATTAATATTATGTTAGAAGACTAAAAAGCGATTGCTGGCCGTCTGGGACGATGTGAGAACTTATTTAACAAGTTCAAGAGCGACTGATGCATAGCGATATACATCATCACGTAAACGTTCATCGTTTGTATGCATTTGATTTAATTCTTCTTTTGTTACCCAAACACACTGAGCATTTTTACTTGCCTCCTCTTGGGGTTTTATTTCACGACTATTCGACTTTGCAAAAAAAATAAAGGAGGAATGGTCGTGGTGCTCGTTAATTGAATGTCTATTAACAAAGATCGGTGGTACCAAATCTTTATTGATGTCAAAGTCTTGTTTGGTCCACGTACTTGGTCCGATCAATTCGACTTTCAAACCAACCTCCTCCCAAACTTCTCGAAGTACTGCCTCATTAATATCTTCTCCTGGATCCACATGACCACCTGGAGCAATCCAGAAATTATATTTTTCGTGTAAACGTAAAAGCACGGCTTTGTCGTTCACGATATACGCATCAGTACAAAGATCGACATAATAATTTAAATGAGCCATATCAAAAGTATACCAGACCTTCGACTTGAACCAATTTTTTATTGAAAGGTATGGCTAAAATAAAGAGCTGCCGATCAGGGACTCGGTCACGAATCACTAAGTATATTTGTTCGTCTACGACTCCAAATCTACTAAGTGTTCTCGACCCCGGCGGGTAAAACAGTCCCCCGGACTGTTTTCTTCCGCCTTTCGAGTCCCTAGGCAACAAACACAAAAATAACCGACTTTTGTCGGTTATTTTTGTGTTAGCTGGCAGCCTTGGACGATTTACGAACGCCAAAGTGGGTAGATTTGGTGGAATACCCCTCTCTCACACTCCAAGATATCCTTGAATTTACTCACTAATTCAGACAGAGAGGTTGAAGGGCCTAGAGTGATGAATGCTGATTACTATACAAATTCGTAACTTTGCGGGGGTTTTTTCATTTACTTTCGAACTTTTGTTTTTGAGTGGGGGTACCCCCCGAATTGACCCCACACGTCTTGCACAAAGTACCCAACTATAGATGGAGAAAAAAATCTGGTAAATTTTGGTATAATTTCTATATGGAAAAACCAAAAATATCAAATGTCGAACATAATCAAAATTTAAGTAACATTCATCAATTGGATGAGGCTGTGAGGCAATTATATAGTAAGCCTGAGAACGACGAAGAGCTTGTGGAGCGAGTTAGGATTCTGAAAGAGATCCCTGAAAATTTAAATACACCTAAGGTGCTTGTTAAACTCGGTGACCCTACAAAGGCAGACAAGTTTATATATATGCACGATGATGAGGGGAAGGAGTATCTTATCGCACTACCCATAAACAAGATGGATTATCATAGGCAGATAGCGAATTTTGCGAGGAAGCTCTATGGAAAAGATTTTAAAGTCGATGGTGGTGGGTATCTAAGTGTGCGTGATGGCAATCTTGTTGTGCATGGTAGTTCTGGATCATACGGAAATTTTCCCCCTCGCGTTGTGTCAATTTTAAAGGAATCATTTCCAGACATTAATGTAGTTGATGAATCTCCATCTATTGTTGAACAAGATAAGATAAACAAGGAGCACAAAGCAGTTCTTGAGTCTATTGAAGATCCAGTTCAATCTGAATTGTATTCTGTAGTAACGGGAGATCTTGGTACGAAAATGGGGTACGACTCCACGACACTTCCGCGTCCAGTTGATAATGCTGACGAGATGTCACATATGATATACAGAAGTGAAAATGGTGGTTCCTTTGGAGTCGACACGCTTTTTGTGGCTCGAAGAAAGGAAGACCACACGTTAGCAGTTAATGAAGTAGCTGTTACACGATGGGCTATTCATGATGTGAGTGCACGAGCAGAGGGAGATACGATTATATTTGAGTTCACCACTAACGGCGAAAAGCAGGTACTATCTTTACCTATGAGTGAAGTCGACAAGAGAGAAGCTTATACGGACTTAAATGAACCAGAGAAAATCATTCTCAAAATGTATAAAGACAACCAAGCTATCTACAATACTGGGACAAAACCAAAAATAATGCACGGCTCAGCACACTAATTAATTAGTGTGCTATATCTTTACTCCTCCAAGGTACTTCTTAAGAGCTTCGGAGAGCACTGGGAGTAGTTTTTGCATATCCACGCCAACAACCATTCCGCGTTTCTCATTCTCATCACTATTCCATGCATAGTTAAATGCTCTTTCTTCAGATCTACCGACTTGACCGATCTGAAATGCGCTCGCATGAACACCAACTTCCACCATTTTTTTAACTGCTTCTTGAGTTGCTCCAGCATCGCTTGATCCACCGTCTGTAATCTCGAAGAGTATATCTAGAATCTTCCCTTGTTGTATTCTTTGTTTACTCACTTCATCTTGAGTTTCGAGTATATGATTTAAAGCGACATGATCATAGGTGTTTCCATTTTCAGCACCAGACTGCTTCAATGTATTAAGAATCTCAATCGTCGGGTCTTCTTCTCCACTTTCTGAATCAAGCTTCTTGATGATCGATAAAGTATTACTGAATCCGAGTACCTGTGTTTCGACTTTGAGCTTTGAACCTGTACTACCTCGAGTAAGATTGAGCATCTCGTTAAATTGTTGAAGCGATCTGAGAATGAGAACTAGGGTCTTGGCAAGCACATTTTGCTTCGTTTCATCATCCATTGAACCTGATTTGTCCACCACAAGACGAACCCTAATGACCTCGGGCTTTTCAACTGTAGATTCCTTCGTTATCACCTTATCGTATATTCTTGGCGAGGACTGACCTGCATAGATTGCCCCCATATTGTCTATGACGGAGTCGATATTTAAGTCAAAACCAGATGAGTGTGCACTATCTCTTGTGTGTGTAATTTCAATCGAACTTCCCGTAATGATATTTTGCCACAACTCAGTAAGATCATTCAGATACGGAAGAATACTCTCCTCAATCCTTCGGAGAGAACGCAATTCTTGATATATGTTTCTACCTTGAATTTCGTGCTGGTTTGCCCAATCTTTGTCTAAGTTTTCCTGAAAGGCACGTTCACTCTTCGGTTGTTCTTTTACTTTTCCATCCTTCTGAGCGTCTTTTGCCTTTTCTTCCTCTTTACGTTCAGTAAATTTCTTTATCTCGTCCTCATTGAGTTGATCAGGGCTTTGTGATTCAAACTTTTCATGAATATTTGACCACTCTTTAAATTTTTGCTCTTGTCGCTCTTTTGACGAAGTTCCAGTTGAATTAGTATTTTGTTGCTCGTTACTAGCAGTACCATCTGATTTTTTGTCCTCATTTCCGCTACCACTTTGTGACTTATCCGTCCCTTGATCCTCAGGATTCTTATTTTCTGACTGACCTTTATCTTCAGTACTTTCTTGATTTTTCTGTTCAGGACTTTCATTACCCTGATTTTGTTCTTGCCCATTATCTTGGTTAGGATTGGATCCGTCATTCTTCTTATCCTCAGGATTTGAATCCTTATTCTCGTTAACATCCTTTTGTATCAAAGCTTCGTATATTGGTTGGATATACCTCTTTAAGTACTCATGTCGTGCTGACGCTTTTGCATCAGTTCGACCTGGAACCATAAAAGTATGGATGAGTGACTCCACGTCATATTCTTTATTGCCGACAGTAATTTGGGTATCTAGTGCCTCTCTCACCTCAGCATCTACAACAATTTCCTCGCTAGGGAGCATGGCTTTCCGAAGTAGATAATATGCAAACTGAAGATGTCGGGGGATTTGTGAAATTGAACCATCGTCTCCTTGTACATTAGTAAAATCTGAATCTTTAAATAATTTTTCTCGGTACAAATCTTCCACATGCTTTCCACCTTGTCTTTTGCTTTCGTAATAACTTGCCCGTCTTGATACCACTTTATTTACATAGACATCATCCAAACAGTTGAATAACGTGTGGTACGTCTTATAGGCAAGTTGCGGATCCATCTCTGTTTCCTTTGAAAGTGTATCCGCCTTTCCTTTCATGTATTCAAAACTCGCAAGCAATCCTTCTTTGTCAGTAGCAAAATCTCTAAAATGTGAAAGTTCATGAAATACTGCCCAGAGTATTTGCTCTTTATTGTACCCTCGTTCAAAAAACCATTTGCTGTCGAGTTGTACGACCCCATTCTCGTAATCAATAAGAAATTGGTCCTCCATTTTGAATCTGAGCGAGACATCCTCGGCAAAGGAGTTGAGGAGTCTTCTGTGGCTATTCACAAAATCCTCACCCTGCTTTTTATAGGCTTCAATTTCCATCTCTACAGATGGTCGTTTTATTTGATCTATCGAATTGAATTTAAACTTTGGAGGCATATTAATAACCACGTGCTATTTGTGGTGCGACAAATCGGTGTGTAGAGAAACTCCCGTTTACTTTTGAGACTTTCCATTCTTGATCTCCAATGCGTTTTACTGAAATAAGGACATTTTCATCACTCTTTAATTTTATACAAAAAAGGACGGGGTCATCTGCGTACATTGATCCAAAACTCTTCTCAAGATGCTCATTGTCTCTCCATCTTTCTTCATAGTAAATAAACAGTTTAATCATCCATGGCTCAGTGAATATGAAGTCACTCAATAATTCTTTCAGTTTATCGATAGAAACAGTGTATGCAGGAAGTCTTTGATCTTCTCTCCAATCAGCACCGTAATACTGATTAAATTCAAAACTACTCTTATTTTTAAAGATATGTGCGGCCTGTTCAAAAACTTGTTCGACTTCTGGATCTAAGGACATTTTTAGCTTTTTAAATTCTTGAGATTCTTTTTCGTCCATATCAAATGCAGTAAATTGAGATCCGCGATTGATCATACTTCTACCAGTCCTTGGCTGAAGTGTTTTTGAGTCAGTACCTGGTTTCAAGTTTGGGAAATCAGGAGTGCCACAATATAATTCTCGTTCACGTCTTTCCTTGGTGAATTCGATAAATTTACTAAACCCCTCGTCGAGCTTACTTTGAGCATCTTTGTCACCCAATGCAACCCGAACTCTTAACTCAAGTCGTTGTCCCAGCACTTCTTTAACGTTGTGTAATTCAGACCCAAAATCTTCTTCTAGTTGGTGCAAGAAGTCAGTATGATATTTAACAAATGCTTCATTGATCTTAAATTTCTCTGTGTATGTTGCAGCAATAGATGGAAAAAGATTCTTCTCACTTTCTATCACTCTTTCGACAGAAGCAACCGCTTGTTCTACTGAATCATACTTACCAGGATCATCTAAAGCTTTTACTACCTCAGAAAACGTGCTCTGCAACAATTGTTCTTCAGTTTCGTTTAAAAGATCCGTGGTCGTATTAATCTCTTCCTTCTCTCCATTTTTTAGATGCTTTCTTAATTTAAAGACAAGCTCCTTAATTTTTGAGAGAGATTCATTACCATACTCCAAAACAGGAGCGAGTGAGGTCTTCAGATCGGATGAAACACCTTCTGCTGAGACAAATTTTTGCAGTGTTCTTATGTTATTTTCCAGTTTCAGAATTGTGTATTCACTTTTCTTTATTCTTTCAAAATCGTACGGAAATTCATTTCTTTCAGGAGCTTTTCCGTATACATTTTCAACAACTTCGCGTACGGTAGTAAACTGTAGATCCCTCCCTTTATTTTCAGGAGTGTGGATCGCTGAGTCAAATGTTCCAGCCTTTGCTACAGCCTCTTTCCACGAAGCATCAGTGAGAAATCCTTCTGCTTGAAGTTGTTGGACGAAAAACTTTACGTCCATTGCATTTGTGAGTGGTGCGATTAACTCTTTATAAATATAGAAATCAAATTCGTTTTCAAAGTTATCTCGTTTCCACGACTCAATAACTTGCTTCACGTCACGCATGCTTACGACCGACGATGTCGCAGTAAGTGGTACATTTAAGCCAGCCTGTCCCGAAAACAGCTTCCCATCGCGCTGACCACTGTATACTTCCTGGACCTTTCGTATAAACTTTGCCAATCGCCACAAATCATCGAAAGCATCTTCTGGAGCGTTCACATCCCCTTTATCGTTCATCAGCATCGCGATCATAAGCGTATACAATTCATTTCCTCGCTCAGCCGTTTCTTGGTATGTGCCCTCTGTGGCTTGCGGTAAATAATCGTAATCTATCGGACGGATTCTGTTTACAAAATCCGCAGACAATTCAAAAAGTCCTTTATACCTATCTATCGCCTTTGGATTGCGGTTTAAGTTTCCAGTCATAATGACTCCGAATCCTGGTCTTGCAATCATTTTTGTCCCCTTAGGGTCGCCGATAACAGGAACTTCTTCTCCACGTTTCGCATTAATAATTATGTCATTAAGTGATTTAAGTATCTCAGGTGGAATTGCGTTAACTTCTTCGATAATGAGAGGAATTCCTTGATCCATTGCCCTATATAGGGGACCCAAAACAAAATTTGCCTGTGGACCACGTTCATCTGACGTTAAATCAATTTTCCCAAATATCTTTGTTTCATCAATACCTTTTGCACCCGCTATTCTTTCTGGCTCAACACTTAACACCTCACTACAAAAATATTTAGCAACAGACGATTTACCTGAACCCGTTTCACCATTCAGAAAAGGGATCTTATCAATTGCATAGTAATTATCTTGAAGCTCATCTAATTTCTTTTCTGCGTATGGTGTAAGCACAAAATCACCAGACTTTAACTCCTTTCGATACTCTCGTAATTCAAGGGCATTTCGAACAATATATGCTTCTGGGTTCGACCACATAAGCTCTGCGATTGAAGTTTCTACACCCTCGATCTCAGTATTAATCTTCTTCATTGCTTCAATCACCTGCGGTGGTCGATTGAGTGCGGAATTGATTGGAAAACGCTCCTCAAATTTTAACTTTGCATCTTTGAGAGCCACAACTCTCTTATCAAAGACATGAAATGCCCGTGCGGCCTCTTTAACATTTTTTAATCTAAGCTCAATAAGAGCATTCTCTTCAACAGAAAAATCAACATCATTTGTAATAGTTTCTGTCAAAAAGACACGTAAATCGTCAGGTAGATCCAGATCAGTTGCACTAGACAAATTCTCACGCGTAACGATTTCTTTTTTGTTTACTGATTCCTCAACAGGTTTCCAACTCTCTTTCATAGTACTGTTGATTATAGCTCATTAAATATGAATTTGTTTGTCATTATTCCCCTAGTTAAAAGCTTTTCCTGTGATTGTTGGAGCAACGAACTGCTGGGCAGAAATCGATGGCTGGGTAACTTTAGTGATACTCCATTCATGATCCCCAGTCCTGTCTAAAGCAAGTAAGACATCCTCACCATTTTTTTGGGCAACACAAAATACTGCTGGGAAGCTATACATGTATGCCTTTGCATAATCTTCAGAGTATTCGTACAATTTCTCGGAATGGTATATAAATCCTTCAACCATCCATGTGTCACTTTTGGAAAAACCACTGAGTAGCGTGTTAATTTTTTTCGTATCAATCTCGAATGATTTCGGGTTTGGATTACCATTCTCGTCTCTCGTATCGAAGAAATCTTTTTGAAAGAAAAGCTGAAAAGTAACTGCACTTTCTTCTTTAAAAACTCTTCTCGCATTTGCAAAGACTTCTTCGACACCAGCATCCTTATGAATGATTGTTTTTTCCAACAACTCCTTGCGGTAATAAGCTAGTCCTTTTTCATCTCTGAAATGAGGGTTAAAAATAGCTGGAATTTGATCAAGCTCAATTATTTCACTTTTCTCATCAAGATTCGGATATACATCTGTTCTCAGTGTCCAGCGCAAGTCGTTATGTTTACGAAAGAAGAAATTAAAATCACTCATTAAGACAGATGCGGGATGTTTTACGTCCTCCAATGTGTACATATCAGCCCCAAGTCTTAATTCTAAATCAAGTATACGATTTATTATTTCATTCACACGATCAGCAAGAGTCAGGTCCGAATGAAAATTTTTGACTAGTTCATTTTTTTCCTCCAGCAATCCTTCCAATTCGACAATCAATTCTTTTTTACCAAGTATCTGATCTGGATTCCTTTTTGTTTCATACTCTTCGATTCTGTTGCTTGCTGCAATATAGTCCTCAGTGTATACATCCTTTAATTCTGACCATAACGTTTCTTCTTTTTTGATTCTTTCCTTCCATAAATCCACGAACTCCCCAGCCTTTATTATCCGTCTATTTTGAAGAGAATCAACGGTTTTAAGTACTTTTTCGATTGATCCTGCACGAAGTTGAGTCAATGACTCACTTAGCTGTTCACCGAGTATACGAAGTTTCTTTCCGTCTCGTGTTTGGTGTGCATCCTCCATTTCTTTTACTAGAGTGGTAACGTCTGCTTCAAGTTCTGCAAGACCATCACGAATGCCACGAAATTGATTATTTTCTGCACCCTCAAGAAATGCGTCCATTTTTTCTTTTTGTGACTGTACAGTGCAGAGTTCGCTCTTTGCATAGGTAATAACATTAGGATCATACTGTGGGTACTCCTTTCTCTCAGGAATTTTCCCGTAAACATTTTGTACAACGTCGCGAACAGTCGAAAACTGAATTTCTTGCCCCTTATTTTCAGGAGCATGCATAGCAGAATCGAATGTCCCAGCTTTTGAAACGACATCCTTCCATGACTGATCAGTAAGGAAACCTTCAGACTGAAGTTGTTGAACAAAAAACTTTACATCCATTGCATTAGTGAGCGGTGCAATAAGTTCCTTATATACGTAGTAATCAAACTCTCTTTCAAAATTATCTCGCTTCCATGACTCAATAACCTGCTTCACATCGCGCATACTCACGACTGAAGATGTGGCGGTCACAGGCATATTCAGTCCGCCTTGTCCTGAAAATAATTTCCCGTCTCGCTGACCGCTGTAGACTTCTTGTACTTTTCGGACAAACTTTGCCAAACGCCACAAATCATCGAACGCCTCTTTAGGTGCATTTACATCACCCTTATCGTTCATGAGCATTGCGATCATGAGTGTGTAAAGTTCATTACTTTTTCCCGCCTCTTCAATGTAGTTACCTTCAGTTGATTGGGGTAGATAATCGTAATCTATTGGACGAACGCGATTAACAAAATCGGCAGAAAGTTCAAATAGCCCTTTGTATCGATCGATAGCCTTTGGATTGCGATTGAGGTTTCCGGTCATGATCACGCCGAATCCATCCTTAGCCTTTACTTTTGAACCCTTGGGGTCACCAATAACAGATACCTCCTCACCCTTTTTCGCATTGATAATTATGTCATTGAGTGATTTTAGGATCTCAGGCGGAATTGCATTAACTTCTTCAATAATGAGGGGAACTCCTTTTTCCATTGCACGATAAAGGGGACCTGGCACAAAGCGTGCCTGTGGTCCGTTCTCGTCTGAAGTAAGATCAATTTTGCCAAATATTTTTGTTTCATCAATTCCTTTTGCTCCCGCAATTCGCTCTGGTTCTACCTCAAGTACTTCAGCGCAGAAATACTTGGCGATTGATGATTTCCCTGACCCCGTCTCTCCATTTAGAAAGGGGATCTTATCTATTGCGTAGTAGTTATCTTGGAGCTCGTCTATCTTTCTCTCAGCGTATGGAGTCAAAACAAAATCCCCCGACTTTAATTGCTTTCTGTACTCACGCAACTCTAAGGCATTACGCACCACATATGCTTCTGGATTTGATTGCATTAATTCTGCAGTCGAGTTTTCTATTTCCGATATTTCCGTATCAATTTTTCTCATCGCCAAAATTACTTGCGATGGACGGTTTTGTGCAGAATTGATTGGAAATTTTTCCTCAAACCTAAGCTTTGCGTGTTTAAGTGAATCTATCTTTTTGTCAAAAGCACGAAACGCTCGAGCGGCCTTCCTTACATTTTGGATTCTTAGTTCAGCAAGTACGGTTTCCTCTGCTGTTAAACCAACCTCATCTGGTATGGTTTCTGTAATGTATGACTGGAGTTCTGGAGGGAGATCAAGATCCTCGGATCGAGCTAGATTTTCACGTGCAATAACTTCCTTTTCATTGACTGACTTTTCAATCGGTTTCCAGTTTTCTTTCATAATGTCCATTATTATACCCAAAAAATACTGGGTAGTTTGTTGGTCCCAAAAACAAAATCCACCCAAATGGGTGGATTTTTAGTTTGGATACTGCTCTCAGCAGGTATGCCATTTCAGAATAGTCCTCGGGTGGTTTCGACGCGTCTCGTGCGCGATAACCTACCTCGAGTTGGCTGCCGATCAGGGACTCGAACCCCAATGACTTCCTCCAGAGGGAAGCATCCTACCATTAGATGAATCGGCAATGTGATATGTGCGTTTGTACAAGGTTCTCGTTTGGACTCGATTCCTACAGAATCTGTTCAGGTTGTCGATACTTTATTTCGCATGCACTCATAAATTATCTGGCAACCTTCTTGAAAAGTCTCCCAGACTTTTCAAGCCCCAATGACTTCCTCCAGAGGGAAGCATCCTACCATTAGATGAATCGGCAATGTTTGTTTTGTACTTTGTTTGTTCTCGTTTGGACTCGATCATTACATGATCAGTACACGTTGTCGATATTTTTACAAAATATCTGGCAACGTCCTGAAATGATACCCCATATCATTTCAGCCCCAATGACTTTCTCCCGGGGGAAGAATCCCACCATTAGATGAATCGGCAATATTTTGTACGTCGCCCAGATTACTTTTTTTGGGATGCGTGTGTGCATCGTCTGTTTTTCTTCCGTGGGGAAGAAAAACAGACGGGCTCAGAAATTATAATTGCTTCGCTCTTTAATTTCTGGCCACCATTAGATGAATCGGCAATGTGTATTGCTTTGGAACTCCCAAATCAATAGCGTCTGAATTCTAACAGATTTTTCAATTTTTGCTATACTTTTATCATGCAAAAAATACGAGTATTTATTATCCATGGTGGGATGACTTTTAAAAGTAAAAAGGATTATATTACGTACCTTACGACCCGAGAAATTTCTATTGATCGTAAGCCAAACTGGACTGAAGAATATCTGAATACCTCTCTCGGAAAACAGTTTGAGATAGTCCGGCTCCGTATGCCAACCCCCGACAACGCCCATTATGATGAATGGAAAATTCACTTTGAGCGCTATCTTCCCTTCTTCACGAAGCAAGTCATTCTTATTGGAGAATCTCTTGGTGGCATTTTCCTTGCACGATATCTTTCTGAGAACCGCCTTCCACAAAAAGCACTTGCGACATATCTCGTTTGTCCTCCTTTTGATAACTCTCTTTCTGATGAAGACTTGGTGAATGGCTTCAAACTCAAACCAGACCTTTCCCTTCTTCCTGAAAACACGAATCATCTTTCAATTCTCTTCTCCGCAGATGATGATGTCGTCCCCGTGCAACATGCAGAAAAATATCGTGAAAAACTTCCCACCGCAATGATACGGATACTCAAAGGAAAAAATGGACATTTCAACGTGAGCAAATTACCCGAAATAGTAAAAATGATTCTCAAAGATACGCGTCCACGATAACACTATAAGACACAAATTATCTTGTCTACATTCAGTAGATACCTGCTATACTGGAGTTGATGATATTACTCAGACTTCATCATATAAATCCTTTTTATATGATGGGTATTTTCCTTGTTGTAGCGCAACTCTTTATTTTTAGTGCTGTCCTTCACGATCCTTCAATAGGTATCTTTTTATTCTGGTCATGTAACAATTTCTGTATTTTCTTGATGTATGCTTGTTATAAGCAGGATATGCAGATGATCAAGGGTATTAGTTACCTCGGATTAGTGTCACAGATACTCTGGATATTAGATTTTGGCTCGCACATATTAGGATTTGATTTGTCTGGAATCACTGACTACATATACCTTGAAGGATTCACATATACCAATGAGGTTTCAGTAGGAGTTCATATAATTATTCCTATTGCGATACTTGTTTTTAGTTTTAGAGTAAAACCAATGTATACATCGCTTCTATATGCTCTTCCCTATATCGTTTTTCTCTACATCGTCACGCTCATATGGACACCACCTGTAGAAGATATTAACTGCGTCTTTTATGGATGTGGCAACGATCAATACCTCCCCTATAATATATTGTTATGGCCATTGTATGCAGTTATTTCAACCTTGCTGAGTTACGGTATTCACAGCCTTTTGTATTACGGGTGGAAAAAGACTGTTGTCAGTTTAAGGTACATAGCAACGCGCAAGCATGCATGAATATATGACGACAACAGATACTATACACATAAAACACTGGCGTTAACGCCAGTGTTTTACTTTTTCAATAATCTCAATTGTTAACTCGCTCTTGATTGACGGGCTTTCTTTGCTGCGGCGGCGGCATCGGCGGCTTTTTTTGCGGCAAGTGCATCTGCGGCGGCTTGCTGTTTTGCGAGTGCTGCTTTTTGGGCTGCCAAGGCATCGGCTGCGGCTTTTTGTGCAGCGAGAGCGTCTGCGGCTTTCTTTGCAGCAGCGGTTTCGGCTTGCTTCTTCGCAAGGGACGTCGCGAAGTCTGCGGCATTTTTATCTGAGGCTGCTTTCTGAGCCGCCGCTGCTGCCTCTGCTTCTAATCGTTCCGCTTCCTTTTGTGCTTGGGCAATTTCCGCTTTTAGTTTTTCTTCAGCGCGCGCTTGCTCTTCATTTTTTAAAAGAAGCAATTCTGCTTGGAGTTTTGCTTTTGCCTCCTCTTCTTTTTGTTCTTTTTCAAAGTTGAGACGTTCATTCTCAATCTCTATTGCCACCTTTTCCGCATACGCCGAAGAACCTCCATAGAGCATGATGCCAATGAGTGCAAAAGTAGCCGCTACATTTCTAATATCTTTTTTCATATAGGTTAATCAAGTTTCTGCCACATGTGTGTCTCACCTTTTGTCACCTCACATTCACCACACTTAAATGTATCAGGTAATGTCTCCCACTTAGTGCCCGCGAGGAAACCACGTTCGGGGAAGCCCACCGCTTCATCGTAAATCCATCCACACTCTAAGCATACGTATTGAGACATAATTTGTTGGTTATCTTATTACCAAATAATACTACCTTTCTAGTATGAATATTTGATGAAGATGAGGGGACGTAGAGCCCATCCAATGACCCCAGATACGAGGCATCGAGGAGTGAAGACATGAGGCGTACTTAATGTACGATGAATGTCTGAACGACGAAGATAACGAAGTAGGTGGGGTTAGTGGATGGGCTCTTATGCACAGGGTACGCGGAGTTCAATAGTCGTACCTTCACTTTTTATACTTGTCACACGAAGCGTCCCCCCATGTGCATCAGCAATTTCTTTTACAATCGCAAGACCGAGGCCAGAGCCTGTGGTGGCTTTTTGGGTTCGGGCGACATCAACTTTGAAAAATCGTTCAAAGATACGTGGTATGTCTTCCTCCGCAATACCGATACCCGTATCCGTAATACGAAGTACCGCTTCACGATGCACTTTTTCGAGTGAAAGTGTCACACTACCTCCCCTGGTATTGTAGTCCACAGCATTTTTAAGGACATTGAGCACAAGGCGTGTCATGTCATCCTGGTTACCCACAAGGGTCACCGCTGTATCTACCCGATGAGATACGGTCACCTCTTTTTGTGCGGCATAGGCAACAAGCCTTTCACACTGAGCAATACACACGTCATTGAATAAAAATGGTGCTACTGTGCGCACTCTCCCTTCGGTATTTCGGACGAGAAAAAGAAGATCGTTTGAAAGTGTGATGAGTCGATTAATTTCATCTTGCGACTCCATAAGAAACTGTCGGTACTGAGGGGTGGTGCGTTCCCCCTGAAGGAGTACTTCCCCTCCCGCTTTAAGGACCGCAAGTGGTGTACGGAGTTCATGTGCTGCATCGGCCACGAATTGCTTTTGACGCTGGTATGACTCCGCAAGTGGTGCAAGCGTTTTACGTGCGAGCAGATATGAAACAATGAGTGTCATAAAAAGAAGAACGATATCTGACACGACGAGAATATCAAAGAGATTCTCAGTTACTTCATGGAGGAGTGGCTCATTGCGCATCTCGAGCATTTCTTTATACTCATCACTTCCGTGTTCTATCTCTAACTCACGCTCAACTCCTTGTGAAAAAAGGATGTATACGGCTACACTAAATACCACGAGAATACAAAAGACGCCGAGCGTGTAGTACGCAGTCAAGCGAATGACTGCGCCTTTAAAGTTAGTGGCTGTTGAATTTGTAACCAACGCCGCGAATCGTTTCAATATAGTGTTCATGTGAATCTGTGAGTTTTTTTCTTAGTTGTCGTATGTATACGTCGGTGATATTGCTAAATGCACTATAGGCGAAGTCCCAACAATGTTCAAGGAGTTGCTCACGAGTCACCACGGCGTCAGCATTTCGCATGAGGTACTCAAGTATCGAGTATTCCTTTGGCGTGAGGGTGATTTCCTTCCCTTTCTTCCTCAAGGTGTGCTCAGTGGTATTGAGTTCTAAATCTTGCATGTGAAGTGTGTCAACAAATTTTTCCTGTGGGCGACGAAGGAGTGCGCGGGCGCGTGCAAGCAGTTCTTTCATTTCAAATGGCTTCACGAGATAATCATCTGCACCGCTATCGAGCCCATCAACTTTGTCATCTATTTCCCCACACGCGGTAAGCATGAGAATAGGCATCACGTACCCTGCGGCGCGAAGTGTACGGCATACATCTTTGCCGTTTTTCTGAGGGAGCATGACATCGAGTACAATAAGGTCGTATACCCCCGACCCAGCCATGCGCTCGCCAGACTCTCCATCACTCACCGTATCCACCGCATAGCCATGTTCCTCAAACATTTGCTTAATGTAGGCTGCAAGTTTTTCGGTATCTTCTACTACAAGTATACGCATGGGGATAGTATAGCGTGTATTCATCTTCTCTTCATCTTATGCTTGATACACTATATCCATTATGCAGGAATTCACGTACACAGGTAAAGCGATGGGGACTGATTTTTCGGTTTCTATTGTGACTGAAAATGAAAGTGTTGCCCGCACTCTCTTTGAGAGTGCGGGCAACACTATACATGCGTACGAAGCGCGCTTTTCTCGATTCCTCCCCGAAAGTGAACTTTCACAACTCAATGCAACACGCACAGCAATTGTGTCTCCCGAGTTTCTTGAGGCACTTCTCGAAGCAGAACGACTCTTCGAGCTCACCCATGGTGTCTTTAATCCTTTAGTCCAAATAGATCGCTTCGGATATGTGACCTCGTTTGAAACACTTGAAAGTACGACGCCTGCACCGTCTCCAGAAGAACCATACGATATCGACTTCTCTACCACATCTATTGATCCTGAGATACGAAGCGTCATACTTAATGAGGGACAAAAATTGGACTTTGGAGGTTTTCTCAAAGGGTTCCTTGCAGAAAAAATTGCCAAAGAACTTATGAACTCAGAAAATATAGTCCAAGGAGTCATCGTGAACCTCGGTGGTGATATTCATACTCAAGGACTTGATGCCGAAGGTGCTCCCTTCCTCTTTAGTATCTATAATCCCATTACCCAAAAAGACGATTTTCATCTTCCCCTCAAAGACGCAAGTCTCGCAACGAGTGGTATCTACAAACGTACATGGATGCATGGAGATATTCCGACACACCACATCCTTGACCCTTCAGGTACTCATAACCCGGATTCAGACATTGTCTCAGCAAGTGTCGTACACGAACATGGTGGCATGACCGAAGCATGTGCAAAAGTTTTTCTCTCTCTTGGGATTCAGAAAGCTTCACAGGTACTACGGGAGCACTCCATGCGCTACATTATTATTACCAAAGGCGGTACGTTACTCACCGACACCATATGAAAACATATCTCAAAACAATTAAATTTTTACAAACCTTCTTCTTGGGTATTTCGATTGCGAGCATGCTCCTCTTACCCCTCATTCTCTCGTTTCATCCTGATTGGGTAAGTCCAGCAAACACTCTGCTTTTGTATGATATTTCACATATCTCTGTCTTCTTTGTTATGCTCATACGCCCACTTGCTGACATCTTCCTCAAAGTGAAATGGATTCGCTCCCTTGTTATTCTTCGCAAAGGTGTTGGTGTCTTTTCTGCAGCGGTCGTGATGTCATTCATCTTTTCAAAGATTATTATGGACCCGGTCGGGTATTTTAGTGCATTAGGTACTTCCGCATACTGGTCACCCGCGAACTACGCACTTCTTGCACACCTTGCAGACATTTCAGCAATCATACTTCTTGCAACTTCAAATAATCTTTCAAAGCGCATTATGGGTGCCCTATGGAAGAAGGTACAGAAACTCTCGTATGTGTTTTTCTACGCAAGTTCACTCTTTGTGTTCCTCTCATACGGTGACATTGGCCCGTTCATATCAATGATTATTATTACGTTCGTGACCATACTCGCGTACCTCACGAATAGAACACGCGTCATAGAAGCACAACAAGCTAACCCCCAAACTGTATAACATATGAAAAAACTCACTGCACACATTACACACATTAAAGACCTTTCAAAGACTGCAAAAGAAATCACCCTTACCCTTCCCGAGCAGATAGATTTCATCGCTGGGCAATTCGTAAATATCTTTATGGATATCGATGGAGTTAGTGTAAGGCGCGCATACTCAATCTCTTCGTCTGATGATTACCAGTCTCACATATCACTTTCGATTCGAGAAACATTAAATGGTGTTATATCTCCTCTCTTTTGGAAAACTGATTTAACGGGTACAACCCTAGAACTTATGGGACCACTTGGACTCAATACTGCTGACAAAATGAAAAGCCCACGTGCATATCTTTTTGCATACGGCGTCGGCGCAGGAGTCGTAAAGTCGGTGCTCGACCATGTGATTAAAAAAGGAATCGCAGAGAAAATAGTGGTTATGACCGGAAGTCGTTCAGAAGATGAAATACTGCACCGTGATTACTTTGATAGCATGGCACAAGAGCACCCCATAATTGAAGTACGTCATGTCATCTCAAAACCTGCGACCGCTGGATTCCGAGAAGGATACATCCAAGACCATATTGACGGCATTGATTTCAATAATGCCGATGTCTATGCCTGTGGCCAAGGCGTTGCCTGTGACAGTCTCGTAGAAAAAATAAAAGCACAAAACCCTGAAAACTGTCATTTCTTTATCGAAGCATTTCATTAAAAATTAACAGGAAGGACCTGTTTAAACAGGTCCTTCCTGTTGATTTTGTAAAATACAAAACAGCCGATGCCCATAGGGCGCCGGCTGTTTTGATGTCACATGGCTTTACCCTTTTTTATGTTCGTATGATGCTTTGATGAATGCAGTAAAGAGTGGATGTGGGGAGAGGGGGCGCGCATGGAATTCGGGATGGAATTGGGTACCCACAAAGAACGGATGCAGGTCACTCGGAAGTTCTGCTATCTCCATAAGAGTGCCGTCAGGAGAGGTTCCTGAAAATACCAATCCTTTTTCGGTAAGTGGCGCAATATATGTGGGATTTACCTCGTAACGGTGGCGGTGACGTTCACTAATCTCGCGTGCGTTATACGCTCGCGCGGCTACAGACCCCTTTGTGAGGACTGCAGGATATTCTCCAAGGCGCATTGAGCCACCCATATCGCCACGGGCAATCTTTTCTTTTTGCTCAGGCATGACGTCGACCACTATATGTTTTGAAGTAGGTTCTATTTCTGCAGTATGGGCATCTTTGTACCTAAGTATCGTGCGTGCAAACTCAATAACCAAAAGTTGCATACCATAGCAAATACCGAAGTAGGGAATCTTTTTTTCGCGTGCGTATTTAATAACTGAAAGCAGTCCTGGAATACCCGTAGCACCAAATCCGCCCGGGACAAGGATGCCATCAAAGTCATTCAGCTTCTTTAAACTTTTTGGATTATCCTCAAAACTTGACGCAGAAACATAGTGAATCTCTGGAGTGAGATGGAGTGCATAAGCAGAGTATTTAATCGCTTCAAGAACGGAAATGTATACGTCTGAGAGAATGAAATCGCCTGAACTAAAATACTTCCCCACCACGGCAATCTTTACCACATCCTTGCCATTCTTTGACCGTGACACAAAATTCTTCCAGGCAGTGAGGTTCACTGGCCTCGGAGCCACAATACCGAGTTGCGCACAGATAAGTGCAGAAAGATTATCTTTTTCAAAATTAACGGGAACATCGTACACACTTTTCACATCAGGTGCCGAAATGACATGCTCAACTTTCACATTACAAAAACGAGCAATTTTTTCTTTCCGTTTTTTATCTATCACCACGGGACCACGTGCAAGAATAAAATCTGCAAAGACACCAGTGCTGTTCAAGATACGCGCAGCGGTCTGCGTGGGCTTGGTTTTCATTTCCCCGATACTCGAGGGTACCGGGAGGTAACTCACCATAACCACAGCCACATGCTCCGGCATCTCGGTTTTCATCATGCGCACCGCCTCAAGAAAAAGAATGTTTTGGTATTCACCCACGGTACCCCCCACTTCGATTGTAATCACGTCAGCGTCTGCTGCTTCGCCCGCTTTTTTAATACGTCGAATCACCTCTTCGGGAATATGAGGAACAACCTCAACATTTTTTCCTCCGTACTCAAGATTGCGCTCCTTCCGTATCACGTCCTGATACACACTTCCTGTCGTCATGTAGTTGATACCAGGAATAGTCTTCCCCAAGAAGCGCTCGTAATTACCCATGTCTTGGTCTGTTTCGAGACCGTTTTCAAGTACAAAAACCTCACCATGCTCAGTGGGATTCATCGTGCCTGCGTCAACGTTGATGTATGGATCTATCTTGAGTGAAGTGACGGTTAGACCACGAGACTGAAGCAAGAGTGCAATAGAGGATGAGGCAATGCCCTTCCCCACACCACTCATTACTCCTCCGACGATAAAAATGTATGAACGTGTTTTACTTTTTTGCGCAACTGAAGTTTTTTTATTGGTCATGGTTATACACGAAGATATCTAGCAATGGCAAGTGTACTCGACACAACGCCGAGTACAATTCCCGAGCCGACAAGTACAATGAAGAGATACCCAAAGTTTTCTACAAAATAGTTAAAGATATTGAATCCAAAGAATACATCAGTTCCTGGACCAAGCCACAACACGACTGGATATAATACAAGAAGTGTGAGTACACCCGCAATAAGTCCGTAGAGTACTCCCTGAAGCACAAATGGCCCACGAATAAACATGTTGGATGCTCCCACAAGGCGCATCACGCTAATTTCTTCACGCGATGTGTAGATAGCGAGACGAATGGTATTGAAGGCAATCAGAATTGAGGCACCGATGAGAATGAGCATCGCAAAATAACTCGTACGCTCGACAGTATTGATAATATTCGTGAGTTTGTCGATTGCCTCCTTATTTTGATTGAAATTGATACGATCAATAAGTGGTGCCTCGGATGATTCTGCGGCTTGATGGTCAGTGAGGAAGGTTGCAATACTCTCGTATTGAGAAGTCTCATTTGCTCGAATCGAGAGTGACGCACCGAGCGGATTATCACCGAGTTCTTCAAGAGCCTGAATAGTGAGTTCATCGTTTTGATGCCGTTCACGGAATTGTGCAAGCGCATCTTCACGTGAGGTATAGATGACCTCACGCACATCAGGGAGACTTTCGAGAGAAGATTTCAGTACATTGATTTCGTCTTCACTGGCGGAAGTCACCATGTACACATTAATATCTACCTTTTCGCGCACCTGCACGAGTGAGGCATCGAGGAGTTGCCCGGTAAGCATGGAACTGCCCACGACGATGAGTGTTATTGCGATAACAAAAATTGCCGAAAGCGACACGAAGCCGTTACGCCAAAACCCAACAAACCCTGCTCGAATGACCCGTTTAAGACTAGTAACCATATTTATATATTGAATTGCATACTTATAGAACGTACTTACCCTCCGCATCATCTCGTACTATCCGGCCCTCATCCATGGTAATCACACGTCTCCCGAGTGCGTCGATAACGCCTTTATTATGTGTAGTCATAATGACAGTAGTGCCGAGGTCATTAATTTTTTTCAAAATCTGGACGACTTCATATGTAGCGATAGGATCGAGATTGCCTGTGGGCTCATCCGCAATAATAATATCGGGTTGATTCACAATGGCACGTGCAATAGCCACACGCTGTTTCTCACCACCAGAAAGTTCATGAGGGAAATTCCACACTTTGTCACCTAAATCTACCAGATCAAGTGCCTGAGGCACGTTCTCCGCAATCTCTTCATCGGAACGGCCATTTGCCTCCATCGCAAAGGCGATATTCTCATAGGCAGTCATGTGAGGTAGGAGCTTAAAGTCCTGAAAGACGGTACCTATTTTGCGACGAAACTTTGGCAGTGCACTTCGCGAAATAGCATGGATGTCGAGTGACTCAAAAAAAACTTGTCCTTTGGTGGGCTTATCTTCAGCAATAAGCATTTTGAGCAGTGTGGTTTTACCCGCACCTGAATGTCCCACAATAGAAACAAACTCATTGGGTGCTACCTGAAACGTTACATCGTGGAGTGCCACAGAACGGCCTGCATTGTATATCTTTGAAACGTTATCAAAATAAATCATATATCGTACCTATTCTACTGGTATGAGGGGTGCATGTCCATTACTTTCTGATGAACATGCGCCCCTCAAAAGTGGGAACACTCAAAACAGCGCTTTTATGCGCACGTTTAACTATGTTAACTCCGCCTCTGCGTCCAGAAATACTTGTATATCGCCATTAAGGACCTTGTCGGTGTCTCGCACTTCCACCTCGGTACGATGATCTTTTACCATTTGATATGGATGGAGTACGTACGAGCGAATCTGACTCCCCCATTCTATCTTCACCGTCTTTTCTATTGAAAGTCCCTTGAGTTCACGTGCGTGTTGCTCTTCGGTAAACGCAAAGACTTTTCCTGCAAGGAGGGTGAGTGCCTTTTCTTTATTTTGCTGCTGACTACGCTCTGAAGAAACGTGCACTGAAATGCGCGTGGGCGTGTGGGTTGCACGCACCGCGGTCTCACGTTTATTTACATTCTGTCCACCCGCGCCACCTGACTTTGCATACGTAATTTCAACATCCTCCTCCGCTAGGTCTACTTCCTTCATATCAACTACCTGTGGTGAGACTTCTACGAGCGCAAATGATGTCTGCCGTTTACCATTCGCATTAAAGGGCGACATGCGTACCAAGCGATGCACCCCTGACTCACGACGCAACGTCCCATACGCCTCCTTCCCACTCACCTCAAATACAATATTGCGATACCCGTTTTCATTGTTTGCATTTGAATCAAGGATGGTAAGCCCCCAGCCTCTCCCTTCTGCATAGCGCTTATACATCTCCACAAGCATACGTGCAAAATCCTCGGCATCGTCGCCCCCTGCCCCTGCCACTATAGTAATGACTGCGGGTGCTTTGTCGTATTTTCCTTTCCCTAAAGCCACATCTTTAAGAGATTCGAGTTCCTTAAACATAGCCTGAGCCTTCGCCGGCTCATTCCAAAAATCAGGCCGCACCATTGCTTCCTCAATTTCTTTTATTCTTTCCTCATGAGACTGTGCCATTTGTATGAGTATAACAGAAATGTGGCCGGCTCAAAGAGAGCCGGCCACAGGGGTGCGATTGTTACATCGCAGTATTTCAATCATGAGAACGGGATAAAGGAACATCATGGTGACGTATCATTACACTTTCTTCTGGAGTTCTAAAGAGCGAATTCTGTGCGTGAAATTATTTAAACACCTTCCACATGTCCATTTTAAGATCTAGTGGGATTGTGTCATCTGCCATTATGCTGGTTTTCCAGTCATTGAAACTGACATAATTTACGCCTAGAACTGAATTTTCTTTCTGCCAAAGTCTTTGAATGGCGCGCAAATCTTCTGCAGTACATTCACGCCAGAACACAACGACAGGACGACGAGCATCCTCAGATTGTTGCACAATATCAAAACTGGTTTGCGTGTATTCATTCTGGCGTGGATACACGACACAATCTATCATTCGGCAGATCTCTCTGAAGGCTGAAGGATTTACCTCGCTGCATCGCAATCGATACGAAACTTCAGTGCCTGACGCAGAAACTTTAGTCGCGGTGTACAAAACACCGACACGTGGGTTGAATTTACTCATCTTTCTCTCCTTGTAATGAACTTTTCGAAAATGAAGTACTACCTTCATGTGGTTCACATTAAATCACTTTTAGAACAAAAGTCAATAGATGGTGGTAATGTGTAGACACATATGGCGGTTTTCTCTATCGTTAAAGAACGTATACGCCTCTGACACACAAAATCCCCATCGAGGGATTTATCCTTAAGTTACCTCATTATTCGAAGTACATTAGTGGTGAAGGTGCCCACACTTCCAAAACCAGGATTAAACTACTGTAAAAATAGTAGTCTTTATAATTATGTAAGGAGCAATTCAGCAACAAGCTTGTCTGCGACACGATCTGCTTCATCACGAGCAATAGTCATCTTCGCAAGAATCATTTTTCTCTCATCCTCTGAGATCCCTAGTCTAATCGGTTTAGCATGTAAATCAAAATAATGTTTGGCTACTCCTGAAAGGTCTTTCTTATCGAATAGAGAAGGTGGTACCGGAGACTTCTTACCATACGAAACCAACGGCACATTTAGTTCAGTTTCCATTGCCCTCGCTACTTTGTACGAATTAATATTTGTGGTGAGTATAACAGGTGTGATGTTATTTCCTTGCAAAGCTTTTATCACTGGAATAAGGCCCTCTCCACTTTCTATAAATTCAGTCACAATGAGTGCGTCAGAGATATTTAAGGAAGACTCAGTTTTTAATTCTGCAATGTACGCACTTATCTCAGCTTCCTTTTTTGCCACTCCTAATTCTAGCTCCTTAAGAGATAATCCTTCTTTATTGCTATGTATTGACGTCCCGGCAATAAAATGGGTGGGGATTTTTGGTCGACCGGTATTTTCATAAGCGACGTTGATAATCTTCCTCACGATGAGTGCTGGGATTCTGCCAGATGTATCGTCACCAATAAGTAACTGGAATTCTCCATTCTCTATCTTTTCGAGAACCGGTTCAAGCATTTTTCCTATAGACTCGTGTAATTCACTAACGATCCGTCTTATTTCCACAACTGTCTCATCCCCAAGGAATCTAGCCGCCTGCTCTACTTGGTTAGAATCAGACTCTATCGAGAAATCCTGTGATTGTTCGGATAATTCTTCTTTATCAATTGATGATTCCCCAGACACTGTCTCGGGTACACTTAATTTTTTATTACCAAACCCTTCGTGAATCATATTATGTTTTACCCATCACTTCGTCCTTCGTGAGCCATCTCCCGGGATTGAACCGGGGACCTCATCCTTCGCTTACACCCCAATTTACAAAAAGTGATATATGGGGACTAGACTGTATCTTACGCATACCTTTCGGCGTAGCGTCCCTTGTCAGTCGTTCGGGCCTCCACCACGTGGTGATTGCCACGGTCTTAACTCCACATGAGCCGTTAACCGTTATTCAGGATTCGCTTGCCTGTTTCCGGGCAAGTGGGCAAGAAGTCAATGCGACTTACCATGGATGCGCTCTACCGACTGAGCTAAGATGGCTTCTTTCTGCTGCCGCAATTCGGTTATTGCAGACAGTGACTAGAATACCAAATTGTTTGGTTGAAAACAAACGGTATCTATACTAGGATTGTGGAGTCGCCATAAAAATTGCCGAGGTAGCTCAGTTGGCAGAGCAGTGGTATCGTAAACCTCAGGTCGCCGGTTCGATTCCGGCCCTCGGCTCAAAGATAAAAATAACTCTCCAAGGGGAGTTATTTTTATTTACGTTGTTTCCACTTCTCCTCCGACTCGGCAATCTTTTTATTAAGAAGTTCATACTGTTTCTGAAAAACGAGATATTCTTTTTCAGGAATTCTTCTCGTCTCTCCTCCTTCAGTAGTCCATTCCCACATCTGTCCATCTACCATTTGACCTCCTTCGACAATACGTGCAAGTGCGCCTCGTTGCTCGCGATATCCATTTGCATACTCTGCATTCGCGTCAACTCGATACCCACCATACGACTGAGTACGTTCCGTCACGAACTGATACTCTGGACATGAAGCAAGTGCATGGTAAAAAGAACGCGCATCATCTTCAATCGCAAAATTTACAACAAATCGTGTTTCTGAACCATCAATATGCACAGGAAATGTTTTTTTAGCATCAATGTATTTAAACGAGAGTGGAATTTTTTCCTGCTTGGCAATCTCCATAACCAAATCTCGCAATCGTTCACAATCATCAATCGACACATCAAAGTAGAGTCGCTCCTTTCCCCACTCAAATTTTCCCTGCTGTGCTAATTCTTCAGCTGGTTGATTTTTGTATTGAAACCACCACATTCCAATATCAGTTTCACCATGTTTTTCAGCAAACTCACCATATCTATCTTTCTGTTCTTGAGTACTACCAACTCCCTCTTCCAGAGTAAGTCTTTTTTCAACCCCTTCAATAAATGCGGGTGAGAGTCCACTGTATATTGATTTTTTTGATTCTCCATTTCTAATGCGTTCAACATACTCTGCAATTTTTAGTTCGCCTGGTGAAAGTGGTTTCGTTTCCATTTGGGGTTTAAAATGTTCCGTCATGAATAAAAGTATATCATTTCAAATCAGGATCTGAGTGCGATGCTCGGAGATAGCTCAAAGAATAAAATTAGGACATCAGGTGTCCTAATTTTTGAACAAGACAATCGGAAATCAAGTCAAAAAAATAAAAAAACGCCAATGCAATGCATCAGCGTTTTCCCTAAAACAGGACACTCAACTCATATCGATTTCGCTCGCCATTACTTTCGATATAACCGAAATGATACACCGGTTGGGTTTCCCTATTCGGAGACCTCTGGGTCAAAGCGTGTGTGTTCGCTACCCAAAGATTATCGCACACTCCTACGTCCTTCATAGAGTTGAGAATGGACATTGTGATCCTATGCTTTTTTCAATGAGGTAAAATTAATTGCTTCCTCAGAGCAACCGCCTACCGCTATAGCAGACCCTCATCGTGCTTCCACCACATCAAGACCACGTCCTCAAAGATACTATCGAAATTTTTGTCTCTGTGCAAATTTTTTGAAGTTGAGCTGCGCGGTCGACCGGACTTGAGGGTCAAGTTTCTAAGTTTTTTATTCACTTCGTTCTAAAAAACTAAGAACTTCCTCCCCGGCCTCACTCATGGCAAAGCCATATCGTTCCGGCTGTTCAAGTCCGGACGAAAGTGAAGCAGTTCACTTTCTTGACGCGAGGGGTTTTGGCGGTCGCGACTTAGGGTCAAGTTCTAGTTTTATCACTGCAAAAACTAGACTTCCTCCCGGCCTCACTCATGGCAAAGCCATATCGTTCCGGCTGTTCAAGTCCGGACGAAAGTGAAGCAGTTCACTTTCTTCGACCGCGCATATGAAAAAACCCCTTTCGGGGTTTTTTCATATGCGCGGTCGACCGGACTTGAACCGGCAACCTCCCGCGTGACAGGCGGGTGCTGCTAACCAGTTGAGCTACGACCGCAAATGAGGAGGATAGGGTGAGCTTGCTCACATTATATCTCCGAGTGCAGCGGTGGAAAGATTTCTCTTATGACCGCATTTTTACAAATTTATCAAAAACGAGCTTTTTTCGTCTCAAATACAATTTGTAGGATGTATTATACATAATTTCATAAATTTTCAAAGCATCTTTAATAGAAAGTGAAAGTCGGGCATAATTCCCTGTTTTTGAAGAATATAGACTACCCCTTAAGACACCTCGCTCTTTAAGTGAATCATGGAGTGATTTTAAGTACTCATATGAGCCACTTGTGAATGATACTTGGATTGCCGTAAGAGCGGTCTTTCGATTTTTATGTACCATACCAACCCACACGTTGCCATCACCATCAAAATATCCTCTTACAAAATCTCCAAAATATTTTTCAGGTACAACAGGTAACTCCATCCGTTTAGTCTTATTGGGAAATAACCCGAGAGTGCCAAGATCAGTAAACCACTCTTTACTTCCAATCTGAATCCTGTGTACACATCCCGTGGAACTCAATCGAGGAGAAATTTTATGCGCAGACTTCATACATCTCTTCATAGAGACCAGTAATGACTTATCTGCCGTATATATCGCAACATAATGATTTCCTCTTTTCGTCTGTACGATATTACCATCCGCATATAAAAATCCAAGTATATACGCCATGTCAGATGACCATGTCTTGAAAAAGTTTTTGTCATAGATCAATGGTATTGGCATACAACCATAATACAACGTGACAGTATATTGCTCTACACTTGATTATGGATAATGATGCATATCGCGAACCGATCGTTCCCTCCCGTCGACAGTCAAAAACCGCTCTTGCGAGCGGTTTCCTTTGTGTCGACGGGAGGGAACGAACATTACATGTTCAGTACAGGTTGTCGCTCTTTTTAAAAAAAGAGCTGGCAACCTCATCGTTCCCTCGCGAACAGTCCCCCGGACTGTTCTCCGTCGACCCAAATTAAAAACCGCCTTGGGGCGGTTTGAAATTTGTGTCGACGGGAGGGAACGAACATTACATGTTCAGTACAGGTTGTCGCTCTTTTTAAAAAAAGAGCTGGCAACCTCATCGTTCCCTCGCGAACAGTCCCCCGGACTGTTCTCCGTCGACCCAAATTAAAAACCGCCTTGGGGCGGTTTGAAATTTGTGTCGACGGGAGGGAACGATCCTCCGACCTTAGCTTTATGAGTGCTACGCTCTAACCAACTGAGCTACGTCGACAGGGGTGAAATAAGAGTGATTTTAATATTCTTATTCCTGGACAATCGAAACTTATATGATTTTATACAAGTGAATTGTGAAGAGAGAATACCATCTCTCTCCCTTTCCTTCAACCTAGAGTCGACCCATTGCTTTGAGGATTTCTTCTGCTTTTCCTATATCTTCCGGATAGCCAAGTGGAATCCAAAGTTTTTGTTCGAAAACAGTCACGGGATTATGTTGCGCAAATTGCGTGAGCATGTCTGTCACATACAGTTCTCCACTTGAAGATTTCGACGTGGTGTATTCAAAGATTGACGCATCAATGACAAATCCTCCAATGTTAATAAGGTTTGACGGTGGATTTTCTGGCTTTTCAAGAATTGCACTGAGTGTGCCATCTCCATTAAGCACAAGTACTCCGTAACGCTCGGGAGTCGCCGAATGCGCACTCAAAATAGCGTAATCACTCTGTACCGCTTGTGCAAGGGTCTCGCTTCCGTGGATATCATCACCGTACATAAAGAGAAACGTATCTTTGAGTACATCACGTGCACATAAAAGTGCGTCGCCAGTGCCTCCTGCATGATTTTCCTGCTCTCGGTATATCACCTTTCTACCGAGGTATGTCTCTCCACAAGTAGCAATGATCTGTTCTTTCAGGTACCCCACAATAAGTACGAGCTCATCTATTTCCTCCGGCAATGCCTCAACAATATGTTGAATGATTGGTTTACCACCCACGTGTATGAGTGGTTTTGGGCAGGTATTAGTAAGCGGACTCATTCGGGTACCTTTTCCCGCACAGACAATAACGCATTGCATACAAATGAGATTATTCTATATCTGCTTATACACAGAGAGTAGTGTTTCTGCTTTTGTAATATCCTCGGGATACCCTATAGGAATCCAGATTTGCTGTTCTACAACAGCAATGGGATATTTTTTTGCATACCGTTCAATGACTTCACTCAAGTAGTACTCATCGTTTACGGGGGTCTGTGGTTCGAACTCAAAAATATGATCATCGAGGACCATGGCCCCCGTACTCGCACAATTAGACGGTGCGTGTTCTGGTTTCTCTATCATAAGCCCCAGTGTCCCGTCAGGATTGCGGACAACAATACCAAATTTCTCAGGCTGAGTAACTGAAGAAACCAAAAGTGAACGTACATACGACGTAGCCCTCGCGAGATCTTCTCTTCCATGAATATCATCTCCAAACATAAAAAGAAATCGACCGCGTAAATGATCCTTGCAAAGCCAGAGGGCCTTTGCGGTTCCTTCAGCAACAGGTTGCTCAAAGTATGTAACCTTTCTTCCATGAAAAACCTCACCGCAATACTCTCGAAGCATATTTCCTCTATATCCAACTACAATGATGAGTTCATCTATAGAACTCGGGAGTGCTTCTACAATGTAATCAATAAGTGGTTTACCGTGAACTTTCACGAGTTGCTTCGGTCTATCTTCTGTTAAAGGGCGCAGACGCTTCCCGTTTCCGGCAGCTAAAATGACACATTGCATATGGTCAAAATTGTAGCATATAAATCATATTCGTGAATATCTATGTATGGAGGAGTGTTTGTGTCTCACAGAGCGCCTGTCTTAACCCGCAACACGAGAAAAGCTGGGACTTACGTCCTCGGCTTTTCAATCGTGTTGCGGGGCCCGGACGCTTCGCTATCGAACCTACTCGGAAACCCACGGTTTTCCGACGTTCGCTCATTCTTCGCTCACTGCCTTCCTCCACGGGGAAACCAGTTTCCCCGACCCCCTTCTCGGTGCGATTCTGGGCCCCGCAGAATTAGTACATAAAAACACCAGCTTAAGCTGGTGTTTTTATGTACTTGTTGCGGGGCCCGGAATCGAACCGGGGTCTGGAGGTTATGCGCCCCCCCCCCCCTTTCGTTTCTTGGGGGGCCCCCTCTGTGGGGCTGGCCCCCCCCCCCTCCCGGGCCCCGCCGGGCGGGGGGCGCCCCCCCCCCCCTCCCTCCCCCCCCCCCCCGGGGGGGGGGGGGGCTCGGCGGGGGCGGGCGGGGGGCGGGGGGGGGGCCCCCCGGGGGGGGGGGCGCTGCGGGGGGGGCTCTTGTGGTCCCTCCCGGGGCCCCCGGCCCCCCGGCCCCCGCCCCCCTCTTCTCCCCCCCCCCCCCCCTCGGGCGGGGGGGATGACTCACTGAGCCTCCCGAGGTACCTCTCCTCTACCCCGCTATGTAAATGCTTGTGCATTTTGTGTATACGCATTGCAAAAATGCGTATGTAGAATGTACCGCATGTTGTCGATATATGCAACTTACACAACCCCAAATTCGCGGAAGACGCGCTCGAAACGCATGAGGGTGTCTTGGGCGGAGCGTTGGGTGAGGACGAAGTCGCTACCGACGTGTGCGATTTCATTCCGGATTTTGTGTGCCTCCCACGCATCTTGGAGCGTCGTGAAAGAGGTAGTATTTGCTGACTTGAGTTTTTGACCTATGCCCTGCCCTACGTACCCCGCATTCGTAAGTGTTTCCTCGAGCATGATATCTGCTTCAATAATAGCAATTCTCCATGATTCCGGATTATGATCTGCAATTTTTACTTGAATTGCATCCCACCGCGCATTCTTTGTTTCGGGAGCATCGTGCTGTGCAGCCCATGCTTTTTCAGCAGCGCGAAGAGCCGTCTGTTCTTCAGCAGAGAGCTCACCATATTGTATTTGTGCATACACAAACCCGGCGAAAAAGAGGAGTGATACAAGAAGCGCAAGAAGTGAGTAGATATTCCACCAAAAAGAAGCCGTATCTACGAGCACATTCCAATTACCACCAAAAACATTCTCAAAGAGAACTCGAAAGACACTAAAAAAATCTAATCCGTCTGAGGTGTTCATGTTTCCCATAGCACTATTCTACACTACGAAGCGATGTTGAGCGTCGTATCGTATGTGCGTTTCCCAAAATCAAAGAGTCGTTCATCGCCTGCATGGGGTGCGATGTATTGAATACCCACTGGAAGTGCGACGCCATCACGCACAACCGTGCCTCCGGGGATAGAAATTGCAGGTACACCAATAAGATTTATGGGTACCGTGAAAATATCTGCAAGATACATAGAGAGCGGGTCGCTCTTTTCACCAATTTTGAAGGCTGGTGTTGGTGCGGTAGGAGTTATAATGAGGTCAACACTTTCATATGCCTTTCCGATTTCCTCACGCATCATCACGCGCACATGCTCTGCCTTGCCGTAATACGCATCGTAGTAGCCGGCTGAAAGTACGTAGGTGCCAAGGAGAATACGGCGCTTTACCTCGGCACCAAATCCTGCTGCGCGAGTCTGCATATAGTCTTCAAGCAAATCCTTTCCCTCCACGCGAAGCCCGAAGCGCATACCATCGTACCGTGCAAGATTCGAAGAAACTTCTGCCGGCATCACAATGTAGTACGCGGCAAGTCCCTTCTTCATAAGTGGAAGTGACACGTCCACTATCTCATGACCTGCTTTGGTGAGTTTTTCTACATTTTCATTAAAAAGTGCGAGCACGTCTGCATCCATTCCCTCTCCAAGGAAGTCCCGCGGAACACCAATACGATACTTTTCTTTAAGAGGGACTACGGGGAATGTGTCCTCATCTATCGTTGTTGCGTCATACCTATCCTTGCCATGGAGTACATTAAAAAGAATCTCGGCATCACCTACAGAATTAGTAAAAGTGCCAGCCTGATCAAGAGAAGAACCCATGGCAATAAGTCCATGTCGGGAAATACGACCGTATGTGGGTTTGAATCCTACATTCCCACAGAAACTCGCAGGAAGACGCACGGAGCCACCCGTATCGGTGCCGAGTGCTGCCACGGCCGCGCCCATGGCGACTGCCGCACCAGAACCACCAGAAGAACCACCAGGAACACGACTGGGGTCGATAGGATTTTTCGTCATGCCAAAAGCAGAGTTTTCGGTCGAAGAACCCATCGCAAACTCATCGAGATTCGTTGCACCTACAAAGACTACTCCCTGTTCTCGCAAACGGTTAATAACGGTGGCGTCGTAGGGGGCGGTGTAGTGCTCAAGCATTTTTGATGCTGCGGTCGCACGCTTTCCCTTCATGAGAATATTGTTTTTGATTGCAAGTGGCTGACCAAGAAGTATAGGAGTATTCGCTCCCTCTTGGGCATAGCGTTCGGTTGCTTTTTGTGCGTCTTCACGTGCATCTTCATACACATCGAGGAATGCATGAATTTCTGGATCACGAGTATCAATAACCGCACGCATGTCGGTAAGCGCTTCTAGTGGTGTGTATGTGCCTGCAATAAATTGCTTGCGGAGGGCTGTAATAGTAGTCAACATAATCATTACGATTTATCACCGAGTATCTTCTGAACCTTCACATACCGACCATCACGCTCTGGTGCTTGCGATAAAATATCTTCTGTATACATATCGGGTGCATGAGGATTTTTGTCCTCGCGCATCACATTATAGAGAGCGCCTACTTTCTTTTCTCCAGCACCACTCCCGGTGATTGCCTCGATTTCGCTCACATAGCCTAAAATACTCGTAATATCCTTCGCAAGTGCATCGGTTTCTGTATCACTGAGCGCAATACGTGACAACTTTGCAAGATGTTCTATATCTTCTTTTTTCATAATATATGTGGGCTATAGTAGCATCTGAGGCTTAAAGTTTCCAGAATACAAAACCACGACACTGTTTTTAAATTATTTCAAAAGAGCGAGGAATTCTTTTTCATTTAGTATGGGTACGCCAAGGGATTCTGCTTTTGCTACCTTCCCGCCTGGGTCAGTACCCGCTATCACATAGTCAGTCTTTTTTGAGACAGAACTCGTCACATGCGCGCCCGCTTCGCGGGCGCGTTCTTCTGCCTCCTCCCGACTCATACTCGCAAGTGTCCCAGTAAAAAGAACAATCTTTCCTGAAAGTAGCGTGGCGGCACGTGGTGTAGCCTCTACCTTTTCAGTTTGAATATGCGCAAGAAGCGCATCAAGTTCATGTTGATGGTTTTTATCTTCAAGCCATGACGCAAGAGACTCTGCCACAATCTCCCCTACTCCGTACACACCTGCTAAATCTTCTCTTGAGGCGCGACGTATTTTTTCTATACTCTTAAATTCCTCTGCAATAATGCGGGCAGTCTCCTCACCCACATGCGGAATAGAGAGAGCAACGAGAAATCGGTAGAGTGGCACGCTCCGTACCTGCTCAATCGCAGTGATTACATTTTGCGCAGATTTTTCTTTGAATCCTGGAAGTCCTATAAGGTCACCAGGGGTGAGGGTAAATAAATCCGATGCAGTATTGATAAGATTATTATCAAGGAAAAGGTCAATAATGCGTGGGCCGAGGCCATCAATATTCATTGCACCGCGTGACGCAAAGTAGTACAAGCGGCGGCGATGGAGTATGTCGGAATCCTGCGCGACACATCGCCATGCAGCCATCCCCGGCACGCGCTCAATGCTCCCATCCCCTCCACACTCGGGCACATTGGTAGGAAACTGGTATTTTTTTGTATTTTTTGGACGCAACTCACGTACCACACATACAATCTCTGGGATAACATCTCCCGCCTTTTGGAGAATCACGGTATCACCAATACGGATATCAAGGCGTGTTATTTGATCTTCATTATGGAGAGTTGCACGTGAGACTGTAGAGCCTGCGATGAGCACGGGGCGGAGGTGCGCCACCGGTGTCAGCACTCCCGTACGCCCTACCTGTAATACGATATCCTCCACCACAGTAGTTGCTTGCTCTGAAGGAAACTTATACGCAATCCCAAAGCGTGGTGATTTGGCAGTATAGCCAAGAATTTTCTGAAGTCGCACTTCATTCACTTTGAGTACCGTGCCGTCCATACCATAGGGCATACTATGCTTTTTGGGCACCCACTTTTTGTTGTCGGCGATTGCATCAGTAAGTGATACGCACAAATGTGCATGGGGGTTTGTGGCAAGGCCTAGTTTTTTAAGGAGAGATAATTCATCCCACTGCGTTGTAGGAACAGGTACCACTCCTTCATCAAGAAAATCAATATCGTAGGCAAAAAATGATAATTTGCGCGCACGGGTTACTTCAGGGTCGAGTTGGCGAAGTGATCCCGCTGCTGCATTGCGTGGATTTGCAAAGAGTTGCTCACCGCGCGCTTCGCGCGCGGTATTCACCTTTTTAAACTCATCCTCTCCGAGCCACACCTCACCCACCGCAATGAGCGTCACGGGTACTTTGAGTGTATGAGGGATGTCGTGTATCGTGCGCACGGTATGGGTCACGTCCTCTCCCACTTCCCCATCCCCGCGGGTTGCTGCACGCAAGAACACACCCTTTTCATATTCGAGTACTACCTTTAATCCGTCTATTTTATGCTCACTCACGTAGAATACTTTTTCTTTCCCCAATCCCTCTTTTTCGAGCACGCGCATAAGGCGCTCTTCCCACGCAACGAGTTCTGCATCGGTAAACACATTATCAAAAGACCACTGTCGCACACGGTGTTTCACTTTCTCAAATGCATTATCAGGACGCCCACCTACCGCGTCTATTGCTGTATACAGATCTGTAAGTGATGGATTCTCTGCGATGAGTCCACGGAGTTCAGACACGAGAGAATCATACGCTTCATCGCTTATTTCAGGCGCATCCTGTTCATGGTAGCGCTTTTGGTGGTGCGCAATGAGTGCCGCCAAGGTTTGGGCGCGGTCTTTGTCACTCGTGGTTATTTTGGACATACCCTATAGTAATATGAAAAGCATTCTTATGCATGTGTTGTCTAAAATCCCGTGGCAATTTTCCTCAGAAAATTGCCACGGGATTATCACCCCATCCATTTAGATACCTAGTACACCAGAGTATACTCTCGCTCAACAGTACGCAGATTTGTTCCCGCATTAACTGTTGCACAATCTTGGTTGTACCCACGCGACTGCACAATCGTACATTCGCTGTTGGCAGTACACAAAATCGGATTTCCAAGACCATCTACTCCACCAAAATCAATCCCATTGACTGAACGAATGAGGTTCATTGAATCGCTTTTATATTTGTACACACTCACATCCACACACACAACAGGGTTTGTTCCCCAATCAAATTGAAAGTTTTGTTCTTCCCCACTTACAGAAAAACCGTCATTATCGCCAGCATAACTTGCCGTACCTGGTGTATTTGGTTTACCAACGACATTCACCGCTCCTCCATTCATACAGGTAAGTGTTGGTTGTGCAACTTGCTCAGACCCATTAGCACGTACCGCAAAAGTACTTGAGCCTGTTTTAGGATAATCATGATAGAGTGCACATTCCATACCGGCATTCGCCGCCTGAAAAGCAATCTCTGAAGAATATGCAATACCCGCTAGTTGATACTGCTTTAAACTAATATTAAGGAGTGAGGTGCTAATACCAAGCAATACGCCCACAAGAAGTAATGTTACAAGAAGTGTGACCCCTTCCTTTTTTTGAATGTATTTCATCATATTAATTCCCATAGCGCTGGTAGTGGTCATATATCCATGTCTGCAGTTTTACCTCTCGGTTAATATTTTTGCTTTTCCAGGTGACGCTCACTTCAACAGGCACTCCGCCGCCCACCGCTGTGCCTATAGTCACCGTACGTGTAAAAAGACTAGGAGACCCTGTAGTGTGTGAATACACACCATTACTATCAACAAATAATTTACAATCATCAAGTACATCACATTTTATATATGGATTACTAGTATTCTCCCGTAAGAATTTGCACCCATATGGACCGTTACAATTAAGAAGAGTCAGCCAAGTGTCAGTATCCAAAGTACCATTCTGATACGCTTTTAGTGCTGCCTCATCACGCAACTCACGTATTCCTTCAATAGCTTCCTGTGCCAAAAAGACTGCGGTGACTTGGTTATTTGCAAAATATGCGTTTTGTACCCCCTTTTGGGCAATAGTCATGGGGCCTACAATCACCACAACAAGAATAGAGATTGCGACAAGTGTCTCTACCAGAGTGAAGCCTTTTGTATACGAAACATTATGCATATAATTTATAGTATATCTAATCGACGCTGTACGATGTGAGTTTGAATATTGAAATCAGTATCTGTATCGAGTCCGTTGTTCACATACCCCTTAAGTATGAAATCAATTGTTGGTTGTTTTGTGTTATTTCCACCACCACTATATGGATCAGTATTTTTTACAACAAGTTTGAAGGTGCTAATAATCACATCGTTTGCGAGGAGATTCTTCCACGGGTCCCCTTCGATTTTTTGTTGTAGAATTGTACCCCATTGCAGACGATACCCTATACGTTTGCCATCGCGTTCACGATAAAATGCAATTGCATCCTTTCCGCCAGTACAATCATTAGAAGCAGGAGCTGGAAAAGGTTGGATAGCACTACTATCAGAAGTAAAGCAATTATAACTATATCCCATGCGCATCTCACGCGTCATACTATCGAGCCCAAAGGAGAGGTTGGTCATCGCGGTGTTAAGTGCCTGCGCTTTTGCATTAGCATCGATGAGTGTAATAAGTGTCCCCGTACTCACCACCATTACTATGGCAAACACTGACAGAGAAACCATGAGTTCTATAAGTGAAAACCCTCCTCTTTCTTTATTTATATGATGTATATGAAATCTATGGTACATATTCATTATGGTTGTTTTGATACTGTAATTTGACCCAACTGTGACACAGTCACAAGAAATACGTTTGCAGTATTGTTGCTTGAGGTAACTTTAATGGTGACGTCTGAAATAGCTTCGTCCTGCGCTGGTGTAAAGTTCACACCTGAAGAGTTCCGCCCATGAAAGAGCGCCTTAAACTCGGGACGGCGGAATGAAATATCAATACCTGATGGCGTACAATCGTTTCCAGGATTAACACACACATCACTCACATAGATGGAACGATCAAGTGTTGATGTTCCGAGAATAGTCGCAACATCAGGGTCGCTGTCTGCTATATCATTATAAGGTGGTAGTGAAGAATCCCGAAATTGAAATGCAAGATAGGTCTTACTTGCAGTTGTTGGTGTACTGCCTGGAGCTGGAGTAACACTCACGCCACGTGGATAATCAAATCCTGCAGTACTTCTCACAGCGCTTATAGACTTTACCTGTGCCTCACGGATGGTGAGCGCTATCTCGTATGCAGCACCCTTCAGGAGGGTCGTGCTATCAAACGCCTTATATTTTACCGTCACCAATGCGGTCAAAACACCGATAATCGCAACCGAAATGAGGAGTTCAATAAGCGTAAAGCCACGTCGTTTGTACGTAGTGTACTTATTCAAAGAAAATGGTGTGAGTAAGGGTGAAGATATCTGCATGGAAAAGGTGTACTAAAAGAAATCCTGCGATGAAGAATGGCGCAAAGGGTACTTCACTCTTAATTGTAAGCGATGATGAAAGAAAGTGTAAGCGTATTTTTCCCCTTTTTGTGAGCCGTTCAAGACCGAGTAATGAGAGGCTTACAACTGCGCCAATCCAAAATGAAAACACCACCATTGAAAAGACCCCTTCAAGCCCCACAAGAAAGCCAAATGGAAGCGAAAGTTTCACATCTCCAAACCCAATCCACCTCCCCTTCGAGACGAACCACAATGCCCAAAAAAAGAATGCTACGGATAGACTTGCAACAACGTGTCCAAAAATAAATAATGCGTCCTCTTCCTGGCTGACTCCATAACCGAGAAATATCGCAGCAATACCAGCCACAAGTAGTGTGAGTTCATTCGGAATAATCATATGTCGCATGTCATACACAAGCATCACTACACAAGCTGATACTAAAACCAAATTGAGTGCAAGGAGTACCACATCAAAAGCATAGGTATGCCATACAAGGAGAAACAGGATTCCAGTAAGTATTTCCACCATAAGATAACGCGAGGGAATATACGCATTACATCCCTTGCACGCCCCACGGAGCGAAAGGTAAGAAAACACGGGAAGCAATTCATACCATGAGAGCATCTTCCCACACGACATACAGTGTGACCGCCCATTAAGCGACCGCCCCGTATGCAAACGATAAATCACCACATTCAGAAAACTCCCAATAATAGCCCCAAACCCAAAAAAGAATACGTACCAGTACAATGCCATACCTATATCATATCCTGTACACCGCCAGATTTCCCTAGGGTTCCCCTAGGGAAATCACTAAACCAATCGGTCAGTTCCTTTAGCACTACTTGTTTCTTATTGAAAATCTCGCCAAAAAGATCTTTATCAATAACAGTGCTTTCTTTTCTCATTATCTCTGATGCACCTATATAATCAGACAGACTTGAGTATTTATAGGAAAACAAATAGTCGATTGTTTTTTGTTCATTCTTTACTCCATCAATCTTCCAATTCTTATCAATGAGTTTAACCGGATTTAAATGAATATATGCAAAAAGATATCTAAAGTAACGATCATCACATACAAATTCTGATTTATATGGACCTTCAAATAGAGTCCCTGTTCTATTATTTTTTTTATTAAAATACATGGAATATGCAGTGCTGAGTTTCAGCATGAATTTACTTATTCCATCATCTTCTAGCGGGGTAAGTAAAATGTGAAAATGGTTTGGCATAAGACAATATGCAAGTATATTCACCAACTGCCTTTCTCGATCAACATCAAATACATTTTGTGCACCCAGGTCACGCACATTGAATGAATGAATGCTATTCGAGAGAAAAAGAAGTTTTACAAACCGTTCATAATCCTGTGGGACAAGAAAAACCTTTTGCTTACTATTACCGCGATTATATATGTGGTAATACTCGTTTTGGACAAATGATACACCTCGCGTACTCATATAATTTTATTAATTATATGACAACCCATCAAATCTCCCTAGGGTTCCCCTAGGGATTACACAACCCTTCGAATTTCCCTAGGGGAACCCTAGGGATTACATCGGGATTAGAAGAGAAAAACAACCTGAGGGGGCTCAGGTTGTTTTTGAATCTTCCTAGGGGAAGGTTAGAGATTATTAGTAGGAATTAGCTAGAAATAAGTATCTTAAGTGAGTAAAAAATAAATTGATATTAAGGACAGATAAATGTTGTATCATCTCCAGCCGTCACTGCTGCAGGAGCAGCGCCCTGTCCTGCCTTACCGGCACTGTCTGCACAATAGAAGTTGCTTGCCGGAGGAGCTATCAAAGGAGTACTCATACGCCATGCCTGTCCGCTCGTTGCGATTTCACAGGTGAGTGTACCACCTTCAGCTGCAACCGCTGCAATAATGTCTAATAATTTCTGAGTCCCACAAGCTCCAGTGTATGTATTACCGTCTGAGTACAAGAGTTCCATTTGAGCACGCGCGTTATTGACGTCTGACATCATTGCTGCATTTGAACCTTTATCTTGTGCGGTATTGAGTGATGCGAGCACCACTGATGCGAGGATACCGATGATAGCGATAACCACGAGGAGCTCAATGAGTGTGAAGCCGCGGGTAAATGTTTTTTTCATAGTAGAAATTTAATTGAAATAAGTGCCAAAACAAATAATATTTATGGGCAGACTGTAGCATTAGATGCAAGAAGATTTGCTGTCGCTTTCGAAGCTCCTGTACTATCTACACACCATGTAAGAGGGGCTCCTGATGTCGATCCCTTCAGAGGAACCTGGGCTGCCCAAGCTGATCGTACCCCACCGCTGTTTGTAATATCATGACATTGTGCTGTAGTGTACGTAGCAGGAGTACCAATAGCAAAAGCGGTTGATTGTCCACCCTTATATTTGTTTTCAGCATCATGAATCATGTTACCAATCGTTCCTGCTCCTGATCCACAAACACCAAAGAAATTTCTGGAATTTGATACGTAAAAAACTTGTGCTTGTGCGACGGCATTTTTAAGATTGGATTTTATTGCGGCGTCTGCACCTTTATCTCGAGCGGTATTGAGTGATGCGAGCACCACTGATGCGAGGATACCGATGATAGCGATAACCACGAGGAGCTCAATGAGTGTGAAACCTCGTTTGAATGTTTGTTTCATCATAAAAAATTATAAATAAGTAATATATTACTCCACGTAGTGTGGTTGCTATAATTATACGGTGTTTCTATATATTTAATTGTTGGAGTGTGGACAAGAAAACCCCTCGGGCGCGCGGAGCGCGCCCGAGGGGTTTTCACTATGGCTATTTTAAATGGCGCCGGTGAGGTTGTAGATAGGCATAAGTACCGACGCAAGGAGTACCCCTACCCCGAGGCCGAGGAGTACAATCATGGCTGGCTCAATAAGACCAATGAGCGTGTCTACCGAGTTATTTACCTCACGACGATAAAAGACGGCGAGTGTACTCAAGATATCCCCAAGTTTACCTGTTTCTTCTCCTACCTTACTCATCTGTGCAAGTACGCCAGGAATTTCTCTGTATTCAGAGATAGAATCAGCAAAAGACTTACCTGCCTTTACATCAGCAAGCGTAGTTTCGATAATTTCGCGATACACTTCGTTTTCTACGACGTCACTTGTTACCTCAAGTGCTTGCACCATAGAGATACCACTTGTAAGCATTGTGGAGAGGTTGTCACAAATACGAGTGAGGAAAAGTTTTTCATACAAGGATCCGAGGAATGGGATAGAGAGTTTGAGTTCATCAAGCATACGCTTCCCTGCTACTGTTTTTTTGAACTGGTAAAAGAACACCCCCGCACCCGCTATAAGCAGAATAATCAAAGGAAAGAAATTACGCACAAAGTCAGAGAGCGCAATAACTATTTTTGTATAAATAGGAAGTTCTTGTCCTGAATCTATGAGAATCTTACTCACACTTGGAATCACCAAGGTAAGCATGAGGAGCATCACGGCAACAAATACAGAAATAACAAATGCAGGATAGATGAGTGCATTGCGGGCCTTTGACACCACTTGGTACATACGGTCGAGATAGTCGGCAAGGTACATGAAAGTCTTTTCGAGCGTTCCTGACTCTTCTCCTGACTTCACCATACTGATATAAAATGGCGAAAATACGTCAGGGTGTCGTGCGAGGGCGTTTGAGATTGAGCTTCCTCCCTGTAGATTATCGCTAATGTCATTCAGGATATTTTGCATCATTTTGTTACTCGATTCAGCAGCGAGAAGACGAAAGATACGTAGCGCAGAAACCTGGGCTTCAAAAAGCGTTGCAATTTGTCGTGAAAAAATAACAATCTCCTTGTTGGTCACTCGCTGAAACCAAGTGATTTCAAAATTAAATGCAGTATCGCTTTTTTTAACCTCATCAATTGAAATAATGGTGTACCCACGCCCTTCCACGGTTTCAATCGCTGCCTGAATATTCTGAGCATCCACCGTTCCATCACGAGGAGTACTTTCTTTATCAACTGCAGTATACGTAAATAACATAGAATTACATTAAACGCTCAAGACCTTTTGGATTGACTGAATACGCAAATGCGTTCTCCACCGTAATTTCACCTTTTCGTACGAGCTCTACGAGCGAGCGATTCATGTCAATCATGCCAAGTTCCATTCCTGTCTCAATGACAGTTTGAATTTCATGAGTACGCTTTTCGCGAATAAGATTGGCGACAGCAGAATTGTTGATGAGGAGCTCATATGCAGGAATGAGTCCTCCCGAAATACGCGGAATGAGTCGCTGTGAAAAGATAGCGGTAAGCGAACCGGAAAGTTGCACTCGGATTTGGTCTTGCTGACCTGCCGGGAAGGTGTCGATGATACGGTCGATAGTCTGGGCGGCATTATTGGTGTGCAGGGTGGAAAGCACGAGGTGACCTGTTTCAGCTGCAGTCACCGCGGTAGAAATAGTCTCCCTTCCACGCATCTCACCCACCATGATGACGTCAACGTCCTGACGAAACGCGGAATGGAGACCTGTATGGAAGTCGGCAGTATCAACGCGTACTTCACGCTGGTCGATAAGTGACTTTTTTGCCTCAAAAATGTATTCAATCGGATCTTCGATGGTGACAATATGCTCTGAACGGGTGGTATTGATGAGTTCTACCATGGCAGCAAGCGTGGTGGATTTACCCTGCCCTACCGGCCCTACACAGAGAAAGAATCCTTGTGGACGTTGGGTAAACGATGCGAGCACCGGAGGCAGTGCAAGTTGTTCAAAGTTGCGTACAAAACTTGGAATATGGCGAAGTGCCAGTGATACCGCACCGCGTTGAAAAAATCCATTACCGCGAAAACGTATCCCACCATGTGCAGCAAAAGAAAAGTCTATTTCTCGTGTTTCAAGAAATTTTGTCTCTTGCTCTTTCGTAAGGAGTGTCTCAATAAAACCAGCGACGTCTTTGTTGGTCAAAACAGGTTTTTTAATAAGAGGAATGAGCGAACCATCAACACGAATGATAGGATGTGAACCCACAGAGAGGTGGATGTCAGAACCATGTTCTGATGACACAATATCAATGAGGTCATCAAGCTCTCTTTTATAATCAACGGTTGACATAATACTTATTTTGAAACGAGTTTTAATACTTCTGCAACGACTTCACTTGGAATGAGTTCTGCCTTAACAAGGTACCCTACTGCCCCCGCAGCGAGTGCCGCTTTTTTGTCTTCTTCCTCACTTTGGTTAGAGAGCATGATACACACAGGACTTCCTGCTAACTTATCTTTTTGAATACGTGCGAGCAATTCAGTACCTGTCATTCCGGGCATAACTGAATCGGCAAGAACAACATCATACGTGTTTTCGTGAAGCATACTAAGTGCAATATCTGCATTTTCAGCACTCTCAATGGTGTATCCTTTCTCGCTAAATTTTGTCGCGTACATATCCCGAAGGAATGCATCATCATCTATAAGTAAAATTTTCATAATTGTAGTATACGCTGTTACACTCCAGTTTTTTCGAGGTTATCGACATCTTCTGATTGATCTTCTTCTTTGAGTTTTACCTCTTCTCTGGCTGCTTCATCAGACATGAGCATTGAACCCCCCAAAGTACTCACCTCCTCAAATGGAATCATGTGATTTAGCGCCTTAATAATAGCGTCCTCTTTCATGCTAATAAAACCGCTTTTGCGGGCTGCTTTCAAAATAGCATCCTCATCTGCACTCTCAAGAATAAGTTTTTCAATTTCATCGTTCACCGTAATTGCCTCCATTACTGCCACACGACCCTTGGTACCACTTGAACACTCTGCACTCGGTTCAGCAAAAAGCACGTGGTCAGTTTGTGGAATAAGTGCGCGATACTCGATAGGTAAATCATTAAACTCATCCTCAATCATGCGTACAAGACTACTTTGAAGCATAATTTTCTTTCCGGAATCAGGACAAATACGACGCACAAGGCGCTGTGCAAGCGCGAGTTCGAGCGTAGGTGCAATAAGGTACGGATCAACTCCCATGTCAATGAGACGTGGAATCACACCCGCGGCGTTGTTGGTGTGAATAGTAGAAAGCACCAAGTGTCCCGTAAGCGCAGCTTGTATAGCGAGTTGCGCCGTTTCTTTATCACGAATCTCTCCCACCATGATGACGTCAGGGTCTTGACGCAGTGCAGTACGAAGACCGTTTGCGAAGGTGTACCCAATTTCCGGACGTACCTGCGACTGACTCACACCGTCCATGTTGTACTCAACAGGGTCTTCGAGCGAAATCACGTTCATCCCTACCCTATCTATTTCAGAAAGCATCGCATACAGTGTGGTGGATTTACCCGAGCCTGTCGGACCAGAAATGAGAATGATGCCGTACGGTTGCTTAATAGCCTTACGAATAAGCTCAATATTATGGGGTGATACTCCTGTTTCTTCGAGAGAACGTACACCAACCTCTGTGTCCAAAATACGCATTACCACCTTTTCACCATGACTTGTAGGGAGTACTGACACACGGAAATCAATGGGGCGATTGTCGATAGTTGCTGAAAAACGACCGTCCTGTGGCTTACGTTTTTCATCGAGACGTAGTGAAGTGAGAATCTTGATACGCGCCACTACGGCCTCATGCACTTTTTGTGGCAGTTCCAAACTTCGCACCAAAACACCATCAACACGAAAGCGAATAATTGTTTTTGTGTCTCGTGGTTCTATGTGAATATCAGATGCGCGCCCATCCACCGCATAGCGCAAAATAGTGGCGACAATTTTTGTAATTGGTGCATCTTCTTTAATGTGCTCTACCCCTCTTCTTTGTGGGGTGCTCACCATTGACTTTTTATCATCTCCCGATTCCTCTTTGAGTTCAGTTTCAAGCACGCTCAACGCCTCATCTACTTCTCCCGAAAGATTGGCGTACGAACGAACACCATATTCAAAGTCATGTTCAAGAATGAGCACAATTTTATAAGGCATCTGATCCTTTGCAGTAATAAAATTGAGTGCGTCACGAAAAGAGAGGTTCTCAGGATCGGTGATACCCACGATAAGAACATCGTCCTCAATTTCAATCGGAAGAATGCCGTAGTGGCGAGCAGAATCTTCTGAGAGATACTTGAGCACCGAAGCTTCGATACGTTCACGTTCGGTAATTTCTCGTGTAGGCAGGTCGAAGTATTCACCAATAGCATTTCGAATGATGTTTGCATCCACTCCTTCTGCAAGGAGCGCTTTTTCATAGGTAGAACCATCCTGAGTTGCACGGTCAGAAACACGCGCTTGTAACGTTGCGTCGACAATTCCCTTCTCTGCAAGTAGTGCGAGTAAATTCATACATTCAAAATAATTACCGGCAATTACTCAACCGGAGCGAATGGATTAGCACGGCCTGTCGAAACGTCTGGGATAGAAACTGTATAATCCACCAAAGTCCTAAACCGCTGATCCTCAAAAATTGACACATCAAGTGCATACTCATCAATCTGCCTTGTATCTGCAAGGATTTTTTGAGTACGCACCGATACATCAGTGTCCGACATACCTGCACCATCATCAACGAATTCTTCATCAGAGCCACTCGTCGCAACGTAATATACCCCGCCAAGAAGCAGTGCAATGCCGAGTGCAACGAAGAGATTTTTGAACAAACTAGACATACATCACACGTAATTACATTTCTGGTAACGAATAAGCACGCACGGTAACCTCATATTGTTGGAATGGTAAGTCATCTGCATCGAGTGATATTTTAATTACCTCAAATAAGGTCATACTCTTTTCTATGTCGAGAAGAAACATCTTAAACTGTTCGTATGTGCCAATAACTGCAAAAGAGATATCTGCAGTTTGTAATTCATCACTCTTCACGATGACATTTTCTGAGGTGGCATTACTTCGCACGAGGTCCGTGTCTCCACTCTCCACTTGTATGTTCCCAAAAAGTAAGCTGTGACGACGAGAAAGCGATTCAATATCGACAAGCAATTGTGTTGTATCGATTTCCTCTGGAACAAATCTATCTAGACGTTCGTTTTCTATCGCAGGACGATTTAATTTTGTGGAAATTTTTGCTTCAAGTTTGCTGGTGAAATTATTGTATTTCAGAACAGCATCTTCGTATTCTGCAATTTCTGCTTGTACAGCAACAATTTCGTCATACTTTGGATTTACAAAGAACACGAATAAAAGTATGGCAATTATAATTGTAAGAACGGGTGTAAGCGTGCGCAAAATCATGGCATTTGATTGTTACTCGTAGCGGTGCTTGGGGTTACTTTGTCAATGTCAGTTCCATTGTTCGTAGCGGACGCTGTATCAAGAGATGTAAAATTTTGTCGTATAGGTGTAGCACCCGTGTATGCAACTTTATCTTTCAAGAAAATACCCACCACTTCAAATCCAACACCCAGGGACTTTTCAGCACCTTTATCTTCTTCTTTTTTAGAGACCTCTTTTGAGTCATCAGCATTTGGATTTGCGATTGGCTCCGTAGTAATACCTCTCACTACAAAGTCAGAAAAAGTACTTCCTTTGAGAAGTTCCATCTTTTGCAGTGCCACCGAAGTGAGTGCTTTCGTATCTCCTCCAAGTGTTACTTCTGCTTCATAACCTGGGTCGTATATATATTCAAACGTTTTAAAGCGAACAGTTTGTTTTGTAATATTTTCAATTTCGGCAAGAACTTTTGATGTTGAGAGGTGATTGTTGAGCAAACCATGGGCAATGGTCAATTTTTGGTCATATACCTCAATTTCCTTCATTTTGCGTTCGTTATCGCTGCCACTCAGCCCATTGAGTTCTGACTGAACACTCTGGAGTTGATTATTGAGATACTGCTTATACACAAAAACACCTACTGCAGATATTACAACACCAGACAACATAATAGTACCCAAAAGATTCACAATGCGAATCGTATGCTTCTTTTTAACCTGCATCGGGATGATGCTCGGTGCTTGTCCAAATGAAGAACGAGGAATATATGCCATTTGACTTATTATAATGCCTGTAGACTAACTACAACATCTCTCACCTGTGGACAGGGTATTTATTATTCATTTTGAAATACACGCAACGCTACACCAAGTGCACCTGCAAAGGTAGGTCCCGCATGTCTGAGGGTGTCTTCAAGAAATGCCGGGTAGGACACCTTTGCAAATGGATTTGCTAAAATAGTAGGGCGCGAGAACATATCCTGCACATACGTTTGGATTCCTGTAAGTTGAGCGCCACTCCCGCAGAGTACAATTTTTTGTACGGCAACCTTATCTTCATCTTCGTAACGCTTAATCACCATATAAATTTCTCGAAGATCACGCTCGAGTGCACTGATGATTGTTTTTTGAATACGGACATCATCTTCCATTCCCCGTAGACCCACCGCGCGTTTTAAATCTTCTGCTTCTTTAAACTCAATTGCAAGCGTTTTTGCAAGTATACTCGTAATTTCTACACCAGAAAGGAGGAGGCTGTGCGTCTTCACAAGAACACCCTGTTTTACTATACAAAGTCGTGATGATGTAGCACCAAAATCAATAATGGCAACGACATCATCCGTAGGAGTGAGTACTGCGCGAATCATGCTAAAAATTTCAATCTCTCGAGCAATTACCTTAAGGCCACATCCTGCCATAATGGACATATACCGTTCCTGTGCTTCGTTGTAGATTGCAGAGACAAGTACATTAGTGACTCTTTCTTCGGGATGTACTCCGACAGGGAACCAATTTAATTCTACTTTTGTGAGTGATACGGGGATATATTTACGAGCTTCCACAGGGACCATTGCGTCGAGTTTTTCTTGTTCCACTGTGGGAACTTGGATTGTCGTGGTGAAACTCGCGTTGTAGGACAACGCGTACACAACATCTTTTGCTGTGGTTCCTGCTTCACGAAGTATATCAACAAGTGCCTCCACTATTTTAGGTGCAGGAAGATGTGTCCCTCTGCCGAGGTCGATACCTTCGTAAGGACCGAGTTGGAGTTCGCCATACGTCTCGAGTGTGGGTAGTCCTTTTACATCCTTAATTTGCACAACCTTAATAGACGATGTACCGATATCAATACCAAGCACACCGGAGCGTGTCGCAGCTTTCGCAGTATCCGTTTTGAGAAGTGATGTGAGTGTCGAAAGATCAAATGCCATAGGTGCTTTATATAGTTACATACATTCTAGCACTTGATGCTAAGATATTCACATGAAATTTGTTTATAGGTTTTTTTCACACCTATACGATATCGTCTTCCCTCCTTCAAAAGACGCACGACTGGTGCAGACACTTGATACTGTGACTATCGGAAAAATATATGTATGCCGTTCTGTAGATGGTGTATACACGCTCAGTGCGTATAGCGACCCGCGTATACGCGCACTTGTTCACGAAGCAAAATTCAAGGGGAATGAGCATTCATTTTTACTTTTAGGAACACTCCTGTCACTACATATAGGTAGACTGGAACATATTAACTACATCCTCCCTATTCCCCTTTCCAAAAAACGGATGCGAGCGCGCGGATACAATCAGGTAGCAGAAGTGGTGCGTCGTGCAACATGTTCTCCTCATACAATAATCCGCACCGATATCCTTGAACGCTCGCGCGACACGCAGCCACAAACAGAGTTACAGCGCGCCGAGCGACTCGTGAATGTCCGCAACGCCTTCGGCGTCGCGGACGGGAGCGAAATCACCGGAAAACACATCATTATTATTGACGACGTCATGACCACTGGCGCAACACTCCGCGCAGCAAAAGCCACCCTGTTACAGCACTCCCCCGCCTCCGTGACCTGTGTCGCACTTGCGCACTAGGGTACGTGTGCGCCCTATAAAAAAATATGGTATTCTTGCTCGCGTCACAGGCATATTTATTTCAGTGACGTGACACGCGTGTACGGTTGAAACAACATATCTGGAGAGTTGGCTGAGTGGTCGAAAGCACCTCACTGCTAACGAGGCAGGGTTTAAACGCCCTCGTGGGTTCAAATCCCACACTCTCCGCAGTGAATGAAGTGAGCAAGGAGAGCAAACAGTCTGGGAGACTGTTTGGGGATTTGAAGCCATTCAGAGATATTTTTTGAGTCCTGTGGACGAACAAAAATATCCTGAATGGGTACTGAAACTGTAGGTTTCAAATCCCACACTCTCCGCTCGTAGAAAATACCACCGTCAGGTGGTTATTTTCTTGAGCGGTGTGTATTGGACATAGTTTTTGATTTGCTACTGAATCAAAATCAAACAAAATGGTATCATTAATGCTGTTGATGGCTTTTATACTCTATGTCTACATGACCCAGTAATAAATAATTTTTTCTCTATGCAAAAATACCTACTTCCCGGAACCCTCGTCGCGTACGCTTGCATGGTCGTGATGAATTTTTTAGCGAATGGCCTACCCCTCAACAATCGCTCTACAGGCGATATATCTGATGCCTACCCAAATATCTTCGCTCCTGCGGGTCCCGCCTTTTCTATTTGGGGCTTGATTTACCTTTTGCTCGGTGCGTATATCATCTACCAATTTGTGAAGAAGGATAAAAAAACAGAGGACCTCTTCACAAAAATCAATCCACTTTTTATTGCTACTTCACTCGCCAACATCTCCTGGATATTTGCGTGGCACTATGACTTTATTGGTCTTTCAGTGTTTATTATGGCGACACTGCTTTTTCTCCTCATCAAGATTGCCGACATCCTTCGCGCTGAGCACTTTACCACACCCGAAAAACTTTTTATCTGGGCGCCTTTTAGTATCTACTTTGGCTGGATTACGGTGGCCTCCATTGCCAACATTACGGTGTTTTTAGTGAGTATTGGCTGGAACGGATTTGGCATTGCCGACTTTATCTGGACAAGCATTATTTTACTCGTCGGTGCACTCATTGGAGTACTTCGAATGAATAAAGACAAAAATGTCGCTTACGGCATAGTGCTCGTCTGGGCGTATGCATGGATACTATTTAAACATGTCTCTGCAGGTGGTTTTGATGGTCAATACCCGAGCGTTATCGCTACGGCAATTCTATGTTTACTGTTGTTTGTATTTTTTATTGGAAGGATACTGTATAAGAAATGCTGAAATATATGCAACCCATTATTGCAATAGAGTATTTACACTAATATATGAAAATAGTCTCGTTTAATATTGGGAACTTTATATGGATTATGTACACAAAAAGAGCGTTGCATTATGCTTTTCAGCGAAAAGATACAAATGCTGTTGTTGCTCTTGTGAAGAATGAAAATGCTGATGTTGTATTCTTGCAAGAAATCGCAACACATGAAGATGCAGATTTACTTCGTGACCACTTTTCCGTTTTTCCCTATTCATTAAAAATTCAAACCGAGACACACGCACTGTCACTTTTTTTGAGCAACTATCCAATTACTGAAATACACAGTACGTATAGTAATGATTATGAAATTAATGGCATTACCTTTTTTCCTATACACCTGCACGCCTTTTCCTCAAAGGTGCGTTCTGTGCAAACGAACCTTCTTCTTCCAGATTTACTAAGAGAAAAAGGAGTTATTCTCGGTGACACAAATTTTTGGATATATAACGATTTCTTTTTCTCAAAAAGAGACCGAGCTTCATACAATGAAATTATAAAAAATCATACTGATTGCCTCAAGCATCTTGGTGCAACATGCCGCATACAATTATCCTTAGATAAAATATTTATCACGCATGATTTAAAGGAAAAAGATGTCAAAATTGTAAAACATAAAGTTGGTTCGATTGACCATTATTTAATTTCTGCCACCATTGAGTGAGGTGGGTAACACACCATACATATCGTGGTTCTGAATCGCCCCTCCCACTTTCATTTTTTGATATATACTGAAACACATGCCCCACTCGCCCATCATTACTCTTGAAGACCTCGGGTATGAGGAGTTTTTTGATACCCATGCACCCATTGATAAAACAGAGGCTGTCATCGCGCGTGTTATTGCGGAGCACAAAGAGTCATACACCGTCAAAAGTATTCATGGTGAATACAGTGCGAAAATTACAGGGAAACATGTCTTTACCGCTTTGAAGCGAGCCGATTTCCCTGCAGTTGGTGATTTTGTCATTATAGAAATACTCGATTCTGAAAAAGCAATGATTCGAGACATTCTTCCTCGAAAAACCGTCCTCAAGAAAAAACACAACGACGCCAAAGATACACAGATAATAGGTACCAATATCGACACTGCTTTTATTATTGAGTCACTCGACCGAGACTATAATCTTAATCGCTTTGAACGCTATGTCGTGCTTGCACGTGAAGGGCACATTACTCCTGTTTTAGTACTCAATAAAAGTGATTTGGTAGAAGAAGACGTATTGCGTGAAAAGATTATGGAAATTCATCACCGATTCCCCGATATAGAAGTACTCACCACGAGCACCCGTACCACATCAGGACTTTCCGTGCTCAGAGAGCATATACATACAGGAAAGACGCATTGTTTTCTTGGCTCATCAGGAGTTGGTAAATCATCACTCATCAATACCCTCTTAGAAGACGACACCATTAAAACAGGTACGATAAGTGACTCCACAAAACGTGGCAAACACACCACCACTGCTCGTGAAATGTATTTCCTCAAAAATGGCGGTATCGTGATAGATAATCCTGGGACACGCGGAGTGGGAGTAGTGGAGGTTGAGACAGGTATCACAGAGACCTTTGATGACATCGTCTCCCTCGGGACCGAATGCAAATTTGCTAACTGCACACATATGCGTGAGCCAGGATGTGCAGTGCAAAGCGCCATTCAGGAGGGTGAGTTGGATGAGGCACGGTATCAAAATTACTTGAGGCTTTTGAATGAAAACAAATATAACGAAATGAACGACTTAGAAAAGCGCAGAAAAGATAAGAAATTTGGGAAGTTAATTAAAAAGACGTTACGTGAACTTAAGGAACCAAGCGAATAAAACTCCCGCGGCCCTAGGCCGCGGGAGTTTTTATTATTCATTCCTCTTGTTTCGTTTCATTTCTCGTTCAAGGCGAGCGACCTGCACTTCCAGTTTCCCCGTACGATTGCTATACGCAGAATCAAATTCCTTTACACGCCCTGCAAGTGACTCTGCAATATCCATGATTCCCGTCACATCTTCAATCGCAAGCAAGATGATGGGAGGAAATTTTTTCGTTGTCGCATCTTCTTTATAGTACATCTGCCGTGCATTGAGGAGCATCACCTTTCTCCCAATTGCGGGAAAAATGTGTGTGACTTCAAAACCGTTAAAAAAAGTATTGTGTGGAAGAATCTCTTCAAGCAATTCGCGAAGTGCGGGTATATCCCATTGACCATTTCCGAGTGTATACACCACTTTCCCTTCTGTATCATTTTTTTCGACTTGAAACATCCGATAGAAGGGTTCGTTTGCTGCCATCACACAAAAGCGACCATCAAGAATGAGCATCGGCTCTCTCACGACATCAACCACTGTCTTGATATACACCCAACTTTCATTCCACAATTCACCAAAGAGGTCGTCGGTAAGAATTTTTTCTTGCATCCCCGCTTCTGTCATCGTGTTATTTGATATTGTCATACAATGTTTTTATACCCTTAAACAATTCTCCTTGTTCTCCTTGTATTTGCTAGCCGTATACACAAGCATATTATTGCAGTCATTCGTAACCTATTCCTCAATGATGGAAATTATGATATAATCGTGGGTAAGAACAACTTCAAAAAACACCAATCTGTCATACTGGTGTAATCCTCTACGGTACAGACTCTAAGGTTTTACCACTCCAATTCAAGCGTTATCCGTCACACACCCACGCGTGTGTAATACCTCTGTAATATGTCTGGTAGCAGTACGGCATACCTTTATATATGATTTCACAAGCACACATGAAACGACAGCGAATTCTTCTTACCGCTGGGTACGATGATTTTGGTGTGAATCTCAAACGCTACGCACGTTCTCGGACACACAACCTCCCGCTTACCGACGACCTCATCCAAGATACCTTCCTCAAAACCTGGAAGTATCTTGTTAAAGGAGGGAAAATAAAAGTAATGGAGGCATTTCACTATCATATTTTAAAGGCACTCATTATTGATGAGTATCGAAAGCGTCAAACGACGTCTCTTGATGGGCTCATTGAAAAAGGATTTTCTCCTGGAGTAGACACTACCGATCAAAGTATAGATATACTCGACGGCACACAGGCAATCGCGCTCATCGATGAACTTCCGCCAATGTATCAAAAGGTGATACGTCTCAGGTACATACAGGATTTATCTATTGCAGAAATTGCCTTGATTACGGGAAAGACACGCAACACCGTGGCGGTACAGATACACCGCGGACTTGAAAAACTAAAGGTGCTCTATACACAAAATGTGGCTAAAACACTCGTTCGTAGGCGTACCTTGTAATAATTTGGACAGGTACACGGCATTATAAATAGAACCACTACTCATGTGTACAGATATTATTCGCATAAGAAATATTTTTATGTTTAACACACAGAACACTCAAATGACCGCTGGTACAAAAATGGTACTTGGCATGGGACTCGCGCTTCTCAGCATCATCGCGGTAAGCCTTCCACTCTTTGCAAATGCTGCTTCATACGCATATGTAGATGCACAGGGAGAAGTTCGCTCAATTACCGCACCGGACTGGAGAACTGCAATCAACACTGCTCCAAACATTCACATGCATAGTGGAGTACTTCTCCTCAGTACCGCAGCAGACTTCACCATTGTTGGTGACGATGTTAAAGCATTCTAATACCACTCCATACATTTAAGAAAGGGGATACCGCCACGGTCTCCTCTTTTTTAGACACATCGTAGGACAATACGCATATTGCGCGTATGATGGATACAGACACTACTCGATAATCCCCTATTTTATGACCTCATATACTTCGACGCGAACAATCCTCAGCGCCGGTCTCATGATTGGTCTCTTCTGCGTACTCAGTATTCCCGTGAATGCACGAGCGGCAAGCACAAAACCTTCTTGTGTACTGACGGCAAGTACGTCGGCAGGAGTACTGACCACTAAAACCAAAGATTCTATCTTGCTTCCCGCAGGTGAGACGGTAGAAATTGCTTGGAAAAGCAAACATGCAAAATCTGCCACCGTAAACCCAGGAGGAAAAATTGCGAGCTCGGGTGTTGCCACGCAGACACCAAGCACAACCACCACGTACTCCTATCGCTTTGTCTCAGGCAGCAAATCTGCTACCTGTGCCCTTACCGTACATGTCGTGAGCGGTACCATCACACAATCGACAGCGCAGAAAAATTCGAAAGCAGTACTTTCAGGAACTGCTTCTGGTACAAAAAGTGTGCAGGTACGTATCTACAAAGAAGGTGCAGAAAAAGCACTCTATACGAGCAAAGTGATTACGGTAAAGAAAAATGTATGGAAGACTACCGTCACGAAAAAACTTCCCGAAGGTACCTATACGGTAGTACTTTCAGGCGAAAAAAAGTTTGAACTCAATACTATTACAGAAAAAACTCTCACTGTTGGGAACCAGGTGGTGAAAGACAGCCCTTCAGTAGACACCACACTTGTGGTAGCGGCGGTACCGCTCCTCATCGGAGGGACCGCGCGAGGAGGATCAGCAGTGAGCGTCTCCTATCTCCAAGTGATTAACGTGGGAAATGCACCCGCTCTGATACAGGGCTTTACGGTGAAGCAAAATGGCTCTGCATCAACAGATGCAATCATTGGACTTACCATTTCCGATGACGCGGGAGTGATACAGGGGACTCTTGGGGAACAGTTGGTGCAAAACCTTTTAAAGATACGGTTGCAACAATCCCCACACAAGTACTCCTTCCTCCCGGAGACATGAAACTGTTCACCATCAAAGCACTCCTTGCCTCGAATGTCTCACCCTACCTCGGTACACAATTAAAACTCTCCGCGACCGATGTAAAAAATAATGCAAAGACAAAAAGCACCTTCCCTATCGCAGGGACGACGTGGACTATTGGGCTGTAGGTACGATGCACCAAAATACCGCGCGCCAAAGGCGTGCGGTATTTTCTATTTTCTTATTTATGTTCTACTTTTTTTATTTACTTATTTATTTTTTATTTATTTAACGTATAACACTCGCCACCGCCTTCACGAGACCAGGAGTCGTCACCTTTGGCACAATCTCCCCCGCTGTTGGCTTCTTTACCAATCCCGCTATTTTTTTTGCAGCAGCAATTTTCATCTCGTCGGTTATTTTTGTAACATTTCTATCAAGTGCCCCACGGAAGATGCCGGGAAATACGAGTGAATTGTTGACCTGATTTGCATAATCTGAGCGACCCGTCGCCACCACACGCGCACCTGCAGTGAGCGCGTCCTCGGGCTTTATCTCGGGAAGCGGATTGGCGAGCGCAAAGACGATAGCGTCTTTTGCCATACTCTCAATATGTGCGCGTGTAATGGTGCCTGGGCCTGAGACACCGATGATGGCGTCTGCGCCCGCAATTGCATCAGCAAGGAGTCCCTGTACGTTCTCGGGGTTCGTCATGCGCGCAAGGTCGTTTTTGTATTGTGGCATACCCTTGCGGCCTCGATAGATGACGCCCGTGCTATCGGTGACTGTGATATGAATAATTCCCGCTTTGATAAGAAGGAGTGTAATAGCCCGCCCCGCAGCGCCGGCACCCGTCACCACCACCTTGAGATCCACAAATTTCTTCTTTACAACCTTTGCAGCATTCATAAGTCCCGCAAGCACCACAATCGCCGTACCGTGCTGATCATCGTGCATGAGTGGAATAGTAAGTTTCTCCTTGAGACGTTCTTCTATTTCAAAACACCGTGGTGCGCTGATGTCTTCAAGATTTATTGCGCCAAAGGTTGGAGCAATATTGAGTATAGTCTTGATGATTTCTTCGGTGTCCTGTGTATCGAGCACGATTGGAAAACCGTCTATGTTTGCCATTTCTTTTAAAATAGCACACTTCCCCTCCATCACCGGAAGTGCGGCGATAGGCCCCAGATTTCCGAGCCCAAGTACCGCAGAACCATCAGAAATAACGGCGACGGTATTGCGCTTTATCGTATACATGCGTGCCTCCTCCGGATGCTGAGCAAGGTGGCTCGATACCGCACCCACTCCTGGTGAATACATCGTGCTCCAATCGTCACGTGTTACCAGTTTTCCTTTCGAGACCACCGAGAGTTTCCCCTGCATCTTCTTATGGAGCGCAAGTGCCATCTTTGCGTAGTCCTTTTTTACTACTTTTTTTGCTTTCATAGTTTCAAATTATGTGAAGGCTAAGTATACGATATTTTGACCAATTTTAAAAAAGAAAATGACCGGCACGTGAGACTAAGTCTCTGTGTCGGTCATTTGAATCGCCGCTGCGCTACAGCCCTACGTCACTGCAAAAACGTACGTAAGGAACCCTAACATCCCGAGGATACACATACAGAGAATACCTCTACTTTCCAAAAGAATTCCCATGAGAAATAAAACCAACGGTATGAAGGGGAATAATACCAAAAAGTCTATCTCAGGGATTCCCCTAAGGCCGGAAATTATTCCAACACACGTTAGGAAAACAAGTAGAAAAAGTGCAAAACTTATATCCATTTCTATCCCCACACGCGAATGTGTCGTACCGAGGATGAGATACGCAAAAAACACCGCGATGATGAATAGCGACCCACAAAAGAATGTTGGATTAAATTCTTCTCGGGTCACACTTCCTACCTTTGCTACTTTTATGACCTCCTTCTCCTGAAGCATAGCTGCGTCGGAATACCTTTCTTCTACAGTCAGATGCGTGAGATACCTATTCCATCCCACGCTTTGTTTTTTGCTATCGAGTGGAATTTCGAGTACAGGAGAGAGGAGTGACGTCAGGTCATTAAATTGCTCAACGGTAAGTTTCCCTTTGAGTGCGGGATCAATCCGTACGCCAGCATTTTTGGATAATGAGTTCACAACCTCACTGTCTTTTCTATTCTGTGCTACACCACATTCTTCAACAAATACGTAACCTGCGCACAGTCCAAGAAATAATACAAAAAATATGATCTTCATGGTGCCCTCCTCGGAGCGTTGGTTGAGTTGATGTAAAAGGTCAAACAAACTTTATCGGCCAACACTATACAACATAAATTCACTCATTACAATACCTCAAAAATACTTGTTCTCGTATCCTCTTTGATACTATATACATATCATGCGCGCCACCGACACTCTCAAAACACATTTTCGGATTGATGTTGAACATCACAAAGCGCTTACGAAACTGGGTATCGTAACTGTCGAAAATCTTCTCTATCACCTTCCCCAACGCTATGAGGACATCAGCACTATTCAGTCCGTGGGTGGACTCGAGAAGGGGCAAGATGCTGTGGTGTACGGCAAGGTAGGAGGACTCAAGACGCGCAAAGCATGGAAGAGTCGTGTCCCTATTGCGGAAGGCTGGATAGAAGACGGCTCTGCGCGTATCAAGGTGATGTGGTTTAATCAGCCATACATTGCAAAGATGCTTGTGGATGGGATGTATGTAAAAATGGCGGGCAAAGTGACAGGGAGCGAGGGAAAACTCTACCTCGCCAATCCTGAAATAGAAAAACTAGAATCCCTCCCCATTGACCGACATGACTCTATTTTCAACAACACCGAAAATCTCGATGAAACTATTTATCCTGTCTATCGCGAGACGAAGGGCGTGACCTCCAAGTGGTTTTATCACACGGTACTCAAATGCTTTGAGCAAGGAATTCTTGATACCCTAGAAGACCCTATCCCCGAAGCGATACTCGGTAAATACAACCTTCCCTCACTCCGCACCGCCCTCCAGTGGATGCATACACCCAAAAAAGCCGAGCACGCACAGAGTGCGCGAAAACGCTTTGCCTTTGAAGAGGTCTTTTACATCCAAACCGCAAAAGCACTTTCCCGTATGGAGATTCGTCATGCCGAGGGCTATGCATTCAAGACCGATGCAACGCATATCAAAGCGTTCACCGAGCGATTCCCTTTTGCACTCACGCCCGCGCAAAAAAAGGCCATCACCGATATTTTCAAAGATTGCACGGGCGAGTACCCTATGTCGCGACTGCTTGAGGGTGATGTAGGTAGTGGCAAGACGGCAGTGGCTGCGACTGTGGCATACGCTACCGCAACGTCTCGCCCAAAAGATGCAAACGGCAATGCCCAAGACTTTGGCAATTTGCAGACAGCATATATGGCCCCAACCGAAATTCTCGCAAAGCAACACTTCGAGTCCTTTATCGAATATTTTCACCACCTCCCTATTCAAATCGGTCTTATCACCGGAAGTGGCTGCATGAAGTTCCCCTCAAAGACAGACCCAAAAAAGCCAACGAGTATCTCAAAGGCACAGTTGCTGAAGTGGGTTAAAAACGGCGAAATTCCAATTCTTATCGGTACCCATGCACTCATGTATAAATCAGTGGAGTTTAAACATCTTGCACTTGTCGTCATTGACGAACAGCATCGCTTTGGCACCTCGCAACGCAAAGCACTTGCGAAAAAAGATGTACGTATGCCACACCTCCTCTCTATGACTGCCACCCCCATCCCCCGCACGCTCGCACTCACCATCTATGGCGACCTCGACATCACGCTCCTCGACCAAATGCCGAGTGGGCGGAAAGCCGTCATCACGAAGATGATTACTAAAGACAAATCAAAATCCATGTATGAGCACGTGGCTGCCGAACTCGCCACAGGAAGGCAGGCATACGTCATTTGCCCCCGCATCGACGAACCTGATCCTGACAAAGAAACCGCAATCAATGCAAAGTCAGTTACCGAGGAAGCGAAGCGACTGAAAAAAGATGTCTTTCCCACATATCGTATTGCTGTCCTCCACAGCAAGATGAAACCCGCAGAGAAAGAAAAAATTATGAAGGAATTTTCGGAACACAAAACCGATATCCTCGTGGCAACATCCGTGGTGGAAGTGGGTGTCAATGTCCCAAATGCAACCAACATCATTATCGAGGGCGCCGAGCGCTTTGGCCTTGCCCAACTGCACCAACTTCGAGGGCGCGTCATTCGTGGTACCTACCAGCCGTACTGTTTTCTCGTGAGCGAAAGCAAGAGCGACAAAACCCGTGAGCGCCTCACGGCGCTCACGACCGCCAAAAATGGTTTCGACCTTGCTGAGTACGACCTTGCTTTCCGCGGAAGCGGGCAACTCTATGGCGCAAAGCAGTCGGGCCTCACCGACCTCGGTATGGAAGCAATTAAAAATATCAAGATGGTCGAGGCCGCGCGCACCGAAGCACAAAACCTTGTTGCAAAAGACCCCACACTTGATTCAGTCCCCCTCATTCGCACGCGTGTAGCACACATCAAAGAGACACTTCACATGGAATAACTGTTCTCGAAGCATTTTTCACTATGAAGTGAGACTTATTTCGAAAACAAGGACACAATCTGTGCAGGAGTATCTATTACTCGACACATACGGGCACGCGATTCAGAATACGCTCAACAAGAAAGTGACGTACTTTACTCTGTTCTTCTGCATTATTCAGAATAGTCATATCGAGCACATAGCCGAGTGCAGGAGCGTTCTCCACTGAGGGATATGATTTCTCACCACCAATTTGGACTGCGCCAAGCATTTCATAAAACTTTCGATGTTTCGGATTTACCGTAAAAGTAAGATGTGTGTAATCTTTACTCCGTGCATGAGCCACAACAAGCGAGAGAAGGCTGGTACTCACATCGAGTTGCGTACCCATCTTTTCTTCCTTAAGAAGTTCAGTATCAATCGCAAATTGACAAACCTCAGCAAGGCGAGTCTTTGTGTTACGGAGTAATGTGAGTTCCTCTCTATAGATGAGGTCCATGGGAAGATATCTTTCACTATCACCGACGAGCGAGATGGTGCCCACGGGTGTCTCCCCTACACACGCGAGAAAGGTTACCGACGTGGAACTTCTGAGATACGCACTCACACCACTCTCTCCTTCTTCACTTTTAACATATCCCTCACGAGCGTACACTCGTGAAATGAGCGCGACTGCGCTCTCAATTTCAAAATCACTTTTAGCGAGATGATACGTGACCATGCGTTACAGTGCGTACTTTGCACGCCCCACATACTGCGCGATATCACCCACAGTATTGAGTGTGAGCACATCTTCGTATGATGTCTGCACGGCATACTTTCGTTCAAATGCGAGAAGAAGTTCAAAGAGTTGAATAGAATCCTCTGACAATTCAGCTATTAAATGTGTCTCATCTATAGTATCAACATGGCATTCAAGTGTCTCTGAAATAAGAAACTTCACTTCCAGAATAATATCAGAATACGGTTTCATAAAATGATAGTAGTAATGATATAACCTCCTTCTTTTTGTGTCCAGGCTATTTGTGCAGGTATAATTCTGTCATGTATTATAAGGGTTATATTGTGTTCGTCCGATGGGTCAATATGTACCTCGATGTCCCGTGGATGCATCTGGAGTCCAATGCCAATTGCTTTCAAATATGCTTCTTTAAGGCACCAATAGAGTGTCGCGTAGAAAGAAAAGCTCTCCTTATTTTCTGAGCATCGCGCATACTCTTGATCAACGAGGAACCCTCGGACGGTCTCTTCCTTCCATAATCGCACAGGTTCCATATCGACACCGACACCACGCGCCTTTTCTGCATGGACAGCCAGTGCAATAGCACAACCATTACTATGTGCTATAGAGAGGTGCGGTGGAATAACGTTCTGTGCATTTCTACCTAGCGTACATACGGGTTGTCTCCCGTCACTCCTAATATCGATATCTGCAAGATTGAGTGTTACATCAAATGTTTCTTTAACGCATCGAGCAACAGCAAACTTTGCTACAACACGTCCTATGAGGGAGTCACGATATTTCTCCACATTCTTACGTGAGAGATACGTGCACTCATTTTCAGTAAGAAACTTCTGGTATGCCTCATGGTCTCGTACGTCATACATTGCGAAACTAGCACTATGCAATGGAAGTACCGGCAAAGTCTCTACTAATGTATACATACCATATGTATACCATATTCTAAATGTATAGAAATGCTTGGTATTTTTTGCTATCATGAGACTATATGCGTTCACCTTTCAAGGACTTACAAGAATATTTTCTCAAAAAGTGGTTTTTTTTCATTCAAATTCTTACAATTCCTGCAAATATTATTTTTTCATGTCTACTTCAACTCGTCGTCGAGCGTCCACCTGCTTTTAAGACAACGCATGGTATGCTCATTATCGCAAACCATCAAAGTAAAATTGATCCTTTTCTCATTTCGTATCACATTGGCATAAGAAACATACTTACTACCATTCCTATACGTTATCCCGTTGACCACAAATACATATCAAAACCGTTTATTGGGTTTTGTATACGTCTCCTCGGTGGATACGATATCGGGGGAAATCACATGGAGCGTCTCAAGAAACTTGTATTTACACGCAATCTCTTCCATCGTGGATATACTGTTGTTCTCTTCCCCGAAGGGAAAATTACTCGTGACAGTGATATGGTTGATGAATTCAAACGTGGTGCATCAGCACTCTTCAATGAGAACTACCCTGTAGTTTTTGTGAGACTCACCGGCCTCAATACGAAGCATCGATTCCACTTTTGGAAAAAATCTTGTACCAAACTTTCATACAGCGTACCGCTCGGAAGTGATGTTTCTCGAGAGAAAAAAATTGAAACAATGATAGAATTTTTTTATATTACGGAAAATAACCATAAAGAAAATATATGTCTTCAGTAATAATGAGTATCACGGGTACTATATTCATTGGTCTTATACTCGCCATAAGTATCCGAGCACTGTTTTATGGTTTTCGTGCTGTAGCACTTGGAAAGCGTGCAGTGCCATCATCGCAATCACCAGTGACGCCCCATAAGCGCGTACTTATTCTCGGAGACAGTATTGCAGTCGGTGTGGGTGCGAGTGCGCCAGAAACGTCTCTCGTAGGACGACTCATTCAATCATACCCACACCTTCACATAGACAACCGCGCAAAAAATGCCCTTGGGTTTAATGAGGTCGAACAAGTACTTGCAAACATAACGGATGAGACCTACGACATAGTCATTCTATCGGTTGGTGGTATGGATGTGCTCCGATGTACTCCATTCTCGTCAATAGCAAAACATGTCGCCCGTATACAAGAACATCTACACCGTTTGGGTGTACACCAGACTATTCTCGTTTCAGTCAATAACGTTGGAAATGCTCCCATGTGGGGGTTTCCTCTTAATAGATTTTTTGATAGACGCAGTCGTAACCTTACCGAACATCTTGCGACACTCTCAGTGAAGTACAATATTCTTCATGTACCCCTGTATCGAGAGAAATATACAGATCCTCTCATACAACAACCTAATCTTTTTGCAGAAGACGGCACTCATCCGAATGATCAGGGATATGCTATCTGGTATAATCACATTCAATCCATAATTCACCCGCACATGCACCATGATTGAATCTTTCACACATACACTCACGTATCTTCCCGCAATAACACAAGAAAATTATTTTTTATACGTGATGAATATATTCATCATCCTTTCGGTCCTCCGGGTCCTTATCATGATAGGAAGGCTCATTCTCAATAAACAACTTGGCTTTTCGAGTAAGCCATACAATTCAACCACTCCTCAAGAAAAAAAGATACTCATCCTGGGCGACAGTACCGCTGTCGGCACTGGAGCGAGCGCACCTGAAGACACCATCGCGGGTAGACTCGCTCATGACTTCCCTCATTCGCAGATTGTGAACCTCGCAGAAAATGGCGGGCTCATTTCCGACCTCACCCACCAAATTGCAAAAGTAAAAAATGAGCATTTCGATATGATCATCATCAGTGCTGGTGGAAATGATGTCTGGCATGGCACGTGGACACGCACGGTTGAACGTCACCTCGAGAACGTACTCCTAGAAGCAACTCGTATAAGTGACCACAAAGTTATCTTTCTTGTATACAACACCATCGCCTTAGCTCCTATCTGGCCTTTACTCATTCAATTATTTTTACGTTGGAGAAGCAAAAAGGTATACGGTACAATTTATCAAACCACACATAAGGCTAAAGTGCCCACCATTGACCTCTTCACTACGACAACTGACAACCCGTTTCTAAAGAATTCTCGCGGGCTTTTCGCTCGAGATGGAATTCATCCAAACTCACGCGGATATGCACTCTGGTACCTTCGCATGTGGAACGAAATGGTTAAAAACGGATTCCGTTACTAGCGTTATCGTTGTTTTTTTTCAAGAAGAGGGAACAAAAGTATTTTGAGCCTTTGAATCGGACCTCGATTACCAAATCGAAGTTTGCCTCGTACGTATCTGTCGTGCATAAGATCAAATTGATGGTAGTAGGGGACCGCATGAACCGTTCCCTTATTGAGCAGTATTTTAACAGCATTCACGGTCACTACCCCCGCACATAGATTAACAGCCCCAATAGATGATGGCCCTCGTTTCTCATCGAGATTTGTATTTTTCATGTAGCTCCGCTGAAGCAACTTGGGTATAAGTCCAATGAAAAAACGCACCGTCATATCTTTTTCTGTCATGCCGTCATGTATTGCAAAATACTCGTCAAATGAAGGACTGTTTGGCATGAAAATAAAAAATGCAGTACCAAAACCAATAGGACCTGCTGATATAACAGGAATATTTAATGTATGTGCTTTCATAATACTCATTCTACGCGCATCGATAGCAAAGGCATCGAGTGAGTCAACGAGAAGGTCTGCTTGTGCAAGAAATGTGTCAATATTGTCTACTGTCACTCCCTCTTCAAAAACTTCAATGGTACACTCAGGGTTTATTTTATGTGCTTCTTCTCTCATAACTTCCACTTTGCTTTGTCCGAGGGTATCCATGCGCGCACCGTACTGGCGATTCATATTTTTCTCTTCAAAAATATCAAGGTCTGCAATTTTGAAATGCTCAAATCCTTGACGAACGAGTGATATAAGGTGCACTCCCCCAACACCACCCATTCCGGCGATTGCGATAGTTTTTTTGCGAAGTACTTCTTGCTCTTTTTGGGTCAATAGACCGATGTTACGGGAAAATGCTTCATAATAATTAAATGAGGTATCATGCATATCCTTATATTGTACACGGGTGTCACATCTGTGCAATTGATGTGCCGGGCTTTCTCCCACCTCACTCTGAGTGGGTCTGTCGTACAATCATAGCGGTCTTATACAATTGAATATGATTGATAATTTAATGATATCCTCCATAATGGATGTAGATGTACTTATAACTGTTGTACGCCCCTATCAAAAGCAATGGAGATTCATCAAATTCTCGAAAAGCAACGAGCATATTTTCAGTCCGGCATAACAAAGGATATTAGTTTTCGTGAACACTCTCTTCGTGAACTGAGGCGCTCACTCAGACTCCATGAGGATAAAATCATTGACGCTCTCTATCATGATTTAAAAAAATCTGAATTTGAAGTCGTTCAAGGCGAGCTTTTCCCCGTATTCTCTGAAATTGCATACACATTAAAACATATACGTACATGGTCAAAATCACGTAAAGCGAACCACCCTGCTTTTTTCCCTTTCAGCCGAGGGACTGTTGACGTAGTACCACACGGCACATCACTTATTTTTTCTCCATACAACCACCCCATTAGTACAAGTTTCACTCCGCTGGTGAGTGCTCTCGCAGGAGGTAATTGTGTCATTCTAAAACCATCTGAACTCGTCACACACTCCGCACATGTCATAGAGAGTATTATTAAAGAAGTGTTCTCAGATGAATATGTCGCTGTGGTACAAGGGCCTGCAGAAATCTCTCAAGGTTTACTCACGCTCGACGTCAATCATATTTTTTTTACGGGGAGTAGTGCAGTTGGTAAATCAATTATGCGTACCGCAGCAGATAAGCTTATTCCGGTCACTCTCCAGCTTGGTGGCAAATGCCCAGGCATCATAGATAAAAATGTCCCCATAGAGACTACTGCACGTCGCATTGCATGGGGGAAATATTGGAATGCAGGTCAGTCATGCAACACCGTTGACCACCTGTACGTTCACGCATCAATAAAGAAACGTTTTATTCAAGCGCTCATAACATCTATTGAGGAATTCTATACAACAGATCCACAGCAAAGTCCTGATTACGGCAGAATTGTGAATGAACGTCATGTTGATAGGATTTCTCGGTATCTGAGTGAAGGAACTGTCGTCTATGGCGGAGTGGTTGACCGTAGAGACCACTACATCGCCCCTACTATTATGGATACCATACATACGGACGCCACTGTGCTCCGTGAAGAAATTTTTGGACCTGTTCTTCCTATTTTTGAATTTGAAGATATTGCTGATGTAGTGAAATCTATCAATAGCAAACCAAAGGTCTTGGCAGTATACATATTTTCAAATTGTAAAGAGACAACTCGCTCTGTGATGCGAAATACCGATTCGGGAACCGCCTGTATCAATGACCTCATGATACAATCAACTTCCTCTGATATGCCGATAGGCGGTGTTGGAGAAAGTGGTTTTGGACGACTTCATGGTAAAAATTGTTTTGATGCATTTACCCACACACGAAGTGTTCTCAAAAATGTCGCATTCGACACCCCCCTTAGATTCCCACCATACAATACGAAAATGCTCCTACCCTTCTTGAAAAAATTGTTATAAAAATTCCTGAGTATGACACATACCCTCAAAGAAAAAACTACATCTGCAACAATGCGCGAAAGTGCTCTTTTTGAATTTTATGCATCTCATGTATGGCCTATACATCGGTTATTTGCAAAAAAATATCTAACCCCGCGGTGTACAAAGTGTGCACTTTCTGCACGTGCAATCACTCTCAATGATGCCGGTGTCTGTTCTTTGTGTACGACGAATACTGATGATACGTATGTCATAAAACCAGAAAGGCAAGCAGAACTTGAAGAGGAGCTTCATACTATCTTTTCGCGCTATGCAGGCGCCGGTACGGGCGAGTATGATGCACTTATCATGATAAGTGGTGGGAAGGATAGTACACTCCTCATACACAAACTCCGTACCGAGTACCCATCCCTCCGTGTTCTCACTATCACCATCGATAACAGTTTCATGAGTGCCATTGCTCTTCGAAATGTTGATAAAATCGTTGAGGCTTTTAATACTCCTCACATTCGTTTACGCCCTAATCCAGATATATATAGAACTGCATTCAAATATGCATTTACCCATCTTGGTACATTTGGGTGTGCGCAGACCGTTGATACTGTAGATGGTGAACTTTTCCTCGATTTTGGAAAACATATTGCAGCGACATTTAAGATTCCGCTTCTTGTTACTGGTTTTTCATTTGAACAAGTTACACGATATCTTCATTGGAATTCATTTCATAATACGACATACGACACGACCAAGCGAATGCAAGTTGGTATCTACACACCAGAAGAACTTCTCCCTCCCTCTCATGTTGCTACATGGTGGGATCCATCTCGATATGCATCTGAGCATATCCCACAAATCATATGTCCATTTTATGTCTGGAGAATGAACGAAGTAGTGGTGGAGAAAGAGGTCGCGGCACTCGGACTTCTGGACACAAAGGAGACGAGTCCTCTTGTCACAAACAACCAACTCATTCCTCTTTGTGGTCTCGTTGACATTGCGCATCTTGGCTACTCAAGTTGGGAGCCAGAATTTTCACGTATGGTTCGAGAGGGTAAAACTGATAAAAAGAAGTGGCAAAATATTTTTGAACTTATGGAGTACTCTGCAAAAACAGGAAAATTTATTTCTTCGTCTGTCGATGTTGTGCTTGAGAAGTTGGGACTGACCCGTGCTGATGTTGGTATTCGATAATCATCTTTCTGTATGCACACTATTTTTATTACAGGAGCAACAGGTAATCTTGGCTCCAGAACACTTGTTGAATTTCTTCTCAATACTGATGCAAGATGTGTAGTACTCGTATACGCCCCTAACCTGTCAGACGCTGAAGAACAAATACGAAAGGTGCTCTCTTTCTGGAATGTTGAGTGGGACGTGGTCCACGATAGACTTACGGTACTTTGTGGTGATACTACACAAAAAATGCTTGGCCTAGATTCATCTATATTTGACTCACTTTCCCACACCGTGACACACATCATTCATTGTGCGGCATATTTTAAACTTGATATGAGCCTTGAAGACGCACGACGTTCGATTGTGGAAGCGACAGAAAATGTAGCCATGCTCGGTATTGAAGCAACCAAAAATCAAGTATTTAAACACTTCACATATATTAGTTCTCTCGATGCAGTAGGAATGCAGGAAGGTACCATATATGAAACCTTTTTTGATATATCACAGCTACGTTTTTTAAACACATACCAACAAGCAAAGGCTGAGGCTGAGTCGTACCTTCACTCACTTTTTCTCACCAAACAGTTCCCTATCACTGTCGTACGCCCAAGTATGCTTGTCGGAGATGCTCAAACAGGAAAAATAATCAATCCACAATCTCTCTATCACATTATTCAAGATATGTTTCTTAAGCCGCCCTCGATACTATTACCAGGAAGAAACTTTAGAATAGATCCGATGCCAATAAATTTTCTCGCACACGGCATGCGACACATGTATGATGCACCTGAAACGTGTGGTCGCGTATACCACTTCGTAGCGGGGAGCAATCATAATATAACCATACCAAAATTCATTGATTTGCTTCAAACAATTTATTATGAGCAGCTTGGTATACGAATTAAAAAACCTATATTTATAGCTCCACTACTTCCATACATATTCATGACAATACTCTATACCTTTTTGTGGGGAGAACCAAAAAGAAAAGTTAAGGAACAACGAGATATGATTCGCTATTTCTTCCTTAATGCCAAACCAGACAATGCACAAATGAAAGCTTTTATGGAATCGAGAGGAGTAGAAATTCCAAATATTACAGAGTACCTTCCAACATTATGTGCATATATAATACAAACACAAAAACTTCCTGTATCGCTCTACAAAACCCCAAAAACGTAAAGAATAGCAGTGTATTCATACACACTATTGACATAGTGTGTTACACGATATACCCTAGCAACAGTTTCCACGAAAGGGGGTGATCCGCCGAAAGGCTATCTATCAGCGCAGAAACGCTGATTATTATTCCACTTTTCTCAACCCGGGCCAGCATGCGAGTGCTGGCCCATTTTTATACATTTGTCTTCATATCTTGAGTGCGCTATAGTCTTTGATGTCCACTTCCCGTGCGTAGCTCAGTTGGTAGAGCGATTGTCTTATACACAGTTGGTCCCAGGTTCGAGTCCTGGCGCACGGACAGATTTATCTTTTATCAAAGTTGTTTTTGATGTATTTCAAACCCTGAAGAACATATTCTGAAATAGTGCTGTCATCAACAATGATATTACAAGTTCCATGACCAAATCCTCGATAGGTAATTTTTTTGCTATCCGTTTTTTTTATGTGTGGTTTTTGAAAGTGAGTCTTTTTAAGACCTGTTACTGTTTCCCAAAACCGAGTCTCTATCCCGATATCCATATCTGAATATAAATGCAAACGGACTTTAATTTTTTCTTGTGAAACTGAAATACCTCTAAGCCACTTCAGGTAAAAAATAATCATTTGAGGATCGGTGTTCGAGAGTGAAATACTATATTCTTTTGTCTTACCCCCTTCACCCCAGTACAGAAATAGGCCTGCAAGAAAAATTTCGCGTTTACTCATCTTGTTAATCTCCTTCGCGATACGTGCATAAACTTTTGTGAGTCTTTCTTCTCTTTTTCTCTGCATAGTATTTCTGAACTTTTCAATGCGTGCAGGAGATTTCGCACGAAGTTCATTTATTCGCTCTCTAGAAAGTGGAAATTCTCGAAGCCAATAACTCAATGTACTTTTACTAACCGGTACCTTTGCCCTAATTGCGCTATAACTCAGGCCTTGCATCCTGAGTGTAATTGCCTTCTCTCTTTCTTTATAAAGTGCCATACTATTAAATAGTTCTACTTATAACTGTTTTTCATTGGTTCTATTATATCACATACTAACAACGAACAAATTCTGAAAACTGTTTGCTCATATAACAAGTCATCAAATAAACTCAACGACTCTCTCCGTAAGAGATTTTTGAAATACACAATCAGACAATCTGTCCTTATTCCCTTTCGTCTCTCAATGAACACTGAGCGGTGCGGTATACTGAGTGTATGCAAAAAATTCTCTCGTTCTTTCGTGTACATTGGATTCGTATACTTTTGCTCCTGCTCCTCATAACTATGGTGGGGATATATATGTATAGCAAACACACTGACATACCGAATTGGGTTACCACGACAGTCGAAACTGGTACTGTCAGCAAAATCATTTCGGTCTCGGGCACCATGAATGCCACCAAAAGTGCAGACCTCTCCTTCCCCTCTGGGGGTATTGTTGAAACAATCACCGCGAAAGAAGGGGATGTGGTACTGCAAGATGCAGAACTCGTCACACTCGAGCGCGATGCACTTCTTGCTGAATATCAAGATGCATATGGCGCACTCCTCATTGCACAAGCAGACCAAAGAGAACTCGCTTCTGGTATCCGCCCCGAAGAACGAAAGATAAATGAAACTAAGGTCGCTATCGCAAAAGAGGAACTCGCACGTGTAACCAAATCTTCAGACGATAAGGTAGCAAATGCATATCGCACACTCCTTTCTTCAGATCTCGTCGCTCGACCTATTGACAAAGACAACGATGACACCGCACCCACCATTACGGGTACGTACACGTGTGCCGAAGGTACCTATACCCTTTCTCTATTTCGCTCGGGAGCGAAATCAGGTTATTCATATCGCCTCAGTGGCCTTGAGAGTGGCACATACACTGCGTATACCGATTCTCCAGGAAATCTTGGCACGTGTGGCTTTTCAATTCAATTTGCAGATGGAGTGTCGTATCGCAGTGCTGATTGGACCATCACTATTCCGAACACAGAGAGTGCTCCCTACGTCACTAATAGCAATGCCTATATTCTTGCACAAACAGAGCGTAACAACGCCGTAGAGAGTGCGGCCCAAAATCTAAAACTTGCAGAACAAAATGCCACTCTCGACACCGCAACACCACGTGAAGAAGCTATCGCCCGTGCCCGCGCACGTGTCCTTCAAACAGAGGCGCGTGTCCAAAAAATCCAAGCGGAACTGAAAGACCGCATTCTTTCAGCACCATTTGACGGCACCATTACCAACATTGAACCTGTTGTTGGAGAGACTGTTGGTGTAGAGCCGGTCGTCACTATGATTTCACGCGATGTCTTTGAACTCACGGCACTCGTCCCTGAAATCGATGTTACGAAGATTACTCCCGGGCAAAAAGCGCACGTCGTCTTTGATGCACGGGTAGGCGAGACGCTCATAGCAACCATCACCGTCATCTCCCCTCTTGCCCGCGAAATTGATGGTGTTTCTTATTTTGAAACAAAACTCATGCTTGATACGTCTTCTTCTTGGCTCCAAAGCGGGCTCAATGCTGACATTGATATCATTATTGAATCGCGTGAAAATGTCACCCGTATTCCTTCACGTTTTCTCGTTACTGAAGGTAAAAATCCCTCGGTGCTCATCCAAAGTGGTACTGTAACACAATCAATCCCTGTCACGCTTATCTTTGAAGGCAATGATGGGTATGTAGAAGTGAGTGGCATCAACCCTGGCGACACCATCATCGCCCCTTAATTCACTATGCGCAGTCTTCGTATCGGATTACTTCTCGGCTTCAGGCAAATTCAACGTGCAAGCACGTGGACAACGATGCTCATTATCTTTGTGATGATGTTTACTTTTCTGAATCTCATTGCGCTTTCGGGAATCTTGGTAGGAATTATTGTGGGTGCCGAACGCGCCGTACGTGAGAGCTCTGTGGGTGACATTGTGATCACCCCGCTCGTCGGTGAAGCAGCAATCCTCAATACTCCGAATATCATTCGCGAACTCGCTACATATCCAGAATTGGAGTCATACTCAGCGAGACTCAAAGGAAGTGCACTTCTTGAAGCTAATTTTAAAGAACGTCGTGACTTGAGTAACGAACGCGACACCGCGCAAATTATCCTTACCGGTATAGATCCCATTCATGAAGATGCAATGACCCACTTAAGTGACTATGTGGTTGAAGGTGAGTATCTCAATCCCGATGAAGAAGGCTACATACTCGTCGGAGTGTATTACATCAAGGAGTACGCTCAAAAATTTGGTGATGTATTTGATAGTGTGTCTAATGTGCATCCTGGGGACACGGTGCGTATTTCTCTGAATGGCGTTTCAAAAGAAATGAAAGTGAAAGGCCTCATCAATTCAAAAGTAGATGAAATCAGTCTCAACACATACATTCCCGAGCGTGAGTTTAGACGTCTTTTTGGCAAACTCGACCAAAACGCGGACCAGATTGTGATACGTCTTGATTCACCATCCCAAAATGTGACAGTCAAAAATGCTTTGGTTGCTGGTGGTATTGAACAGTATGCAAAAATTCAAACGTTTGAAGAAAGTTTGCCGAAGTTCCTCATCGACATGAAAGATACCTTTAATATTCTCGGTGCATTCACAGGCTCGATAGGCATTGTCGTCGCTTCAATTACCATTTTTATTATTATCTTTATCAACGCGCTTTCGCGACGCAGATACATCGGTATCTTGAAAGGTATTGGTGTTTCAGAACGTGCTATTGAGATTGCGTACGTGCTCCAAGCTGCGTTCTATGCGCTTGTAGGCTCCCTGATAGGTGCACTCGTCACGTACGGTTTCCTAGTCCCATACTTTGACAACAATCCAATTCAATTCCCTTTCAGCGATGGTGTCCTTGTTGCCGACCCACTGAGTACTTTTTATAAATTCCTGACACTCTTTATTATTACCCTTATCGCTGGCTTCCTACCTGCATGGCTCATTACCCGCCAAAACACCCTTAATTCAATCCTTGGACGCAAATAGTATTATGGCACTCATTACGGCAAAAAATATTCATCGCTCGTTTGGTACTGGGGACTTGATGACCCACGTGCTCAAAGGCATTACACTCGACGTTCACGAAGGTGACTTCATTGCTATCATGGGAAAATCAGGCGCAGGTAAATCGACACTCATGTACCAACTCTCTGTCCTCGACCGCCCCACTGAAGGCACGCTCACCATTGATGGTGTCACGGTGAGTGAACTCACCGAACACGAGCAAACACTCTTTCGCCTCAATACCCTTGGCTACGTCTTTCAGGACTATGCCCTTGTACCTGATTTAAGCGCAGGAGAGAATATAGTCGTCCCCCTCCTTATGAAAGACCAGTCGTGGGAAGAAGCAAAAATGCATGCGGAGGAAGCACTTATTGCGGTTGGGCTTTCCGATAAATACAACAACCTTCCTGCACAACTCTCTGGTGGTGAACAACAGCGTGTAGCGATTGCGCGCACCATTGCCGGTAATCCAAAGATTATTTTTGCCGATGAACCAACGGCCAATCTTGATAGTATCTCAGGAAATGCCATCATCGACCTCCTTGGCGACCTCAATTGCAAGGGTCAAACGATTGTTATGGTGACGCACGAAGAAGAGTACGTAAAATACTGCAATCGACTCGTGTACATGGAAGATGGTGTTGTGGTGAAAGAGGAACAAAATAAAAATAGATGCACTATTGCGTAACATCAACACTCCATATTATAAGTATACAAAAAAGATGTAATACCATATTTTATACTCCTTTTAAACTATAGATATCCCTTCATCTCGTCAGTTACGTAACCTCGGCATTCTCTGTAGACTCAAAATTACTACTCACTCTTTTCATATAATTACATGTATTTTTTACCTGTTGCTTGTTATACTGAATGAAAGTATGAAGATACTCTTCACGCGTTATTTTGTGTTGTATACGCTTTTCACCCTTGGGGTAATTCTCATTGGTGCATTTTTCTACATGAAAAGTCATGAGTCGAATAAAGAAATCCGGCCAACTGAGCGTGTATCACACGCAAATATCTCAGTGTTCGTAAAAGCATCTGGAAAGATGGATGCGCTTAATATAGCAAAACTCGGCTTCCCTGTTTCCGGCACCATACAGCACATCTTTTTTCGAGAGGGGGACGTTGTGAAAGAGGGAGATATTATTGCATCACTTACCCAGGATTCCATCATTGCATCATACGAATCCGCAAAGGAAACACTTGCGTATTATGAGTATACAAAAGATGATATTGCTGCGGGGACACAAGACGTTGACAAGCAAATAGCAAAAACAAACGTTGCGATAGCAGATGCAGAACTCGCACGAGTCACTAAGGAATACGATGCTATTGTAAAAAATGCACGCGCAAGACTTCTTTCAGAGGGACTCACCGCCATTCCTGAAAAAAGCACAAATGATGACATTCCCCCAATCATTTCAGGGAACTATATCTGTGATACAGAAGGGGGGTACACGCTTAAAGTATTCAGTTCTCAATCTGCGAGTGGTTATTCATATGTTCTCACCGGTCTCGAGAGTGGTACGTACACAGCGTACACTGCTGTTGCTACACCGCTCGGCATGTGCGGGCTCACTATTCAATTCGATGATAATGATAGGTATCGCAATACCACATGGACTATTAGCCTTCCCAACACACGAAGCCCAGAGTACCTAAATCTAAAAAATGCATATGATCTTGCAGTCACCGAGCGTACAAACGCAATCGAGCGCGCAACACAAGCGCTCACTCTTGCGCAGAATACGGAGTCGAGTGTAATAGCACCTGCACGACAAGGGTTACTGGGGGGTGCTCAGGCAAATATAGCAGCCGCGCGAGCAGATGTTGCCCGATTTGAAGCAGAGATACGCGACTACACCATTCGGGCTCCCTTTGCGGGTACTATTACCGAAAATACACTTCGAGTGGGCGAGGTAGTACACCCCGCTCGTTCTATTTCGCTCATGGAAAATGGTCGTTACGAGTTCAAGGCACGTATTCCTGAAGTTGATGTTGCTAAGATACAACTTGGTAATCAAGCAGACGTCACCTTTGATGCGCTCCCCGAAACACCACTTCGAGGAACTATTGCCTACATCTCACCCTACGCAGAGCAAGTAGAAGGTGTTGCATATTATGATACAAAAATTACATTTGAAACTGCTCCTGATTGGCTCCGCGCAGGTCTCAATGCCGATGTTCGTATCATCACCAAAGAAAAACAACAAGCGCTCACTCTCCCAGAACGATTTATAGAACGCAAAAATGGAAAAAACTTTGTATATAGAGAAAATGAAACCACCCCGACACAAATTACGACCGGCCTTGTGGGTACAAATGGTCTTGTCGAGATTATTGATCTTCCACTCGGAACTCAAGTAACTGCACCATAGTATGCTCAATCTCCGCATTGGACTATTTCTAGGCCTGAGACAGATGCAACACACGAATCCCTGGACAACAATACTTATTATTATTGTCATCGTATTCACGTTTCTCAATCTCGTCGTTGTCAGTGGCATTCTTTCAGGTATCGTTGATGGCGCTATGAAGGCAACCCGTAGTGAGGGGCTTGCGGACATTATCATTAACCCCCTCGCTGGTGAAAGCGCCATAAAGGAATCAGCACGCATCTTCGGAATACTCGATACATTCTCCGAAATTCAATCGTATTCACCCCGCTATACAAATCTCGCGACGATAGAAGCAAACTACAAAGAACGTCGTGACCTCAGTATTGATCCAGACATTATCTCTATTACCATGACAGGTATTAATCCTGTGAAGGAAGCAGAGACAGTCGCCATTGAGTCGATTATCAGTGAGGGCGAATACTTCAAAGAAGGAGAGAGTGGTTACATCATACTCGGAAAATATGCAATAGACCGTTATGCCGTGGAATTTGGAAGTGTATTTCCCTCACTTGAAAACGTATACCCTGGTGACACCGTGCGTGTCACTGCAGGAGATAGAAGTGAAGAATTTGTGGTAAAAGGAATCATTGATTCAAAAATTGATCTCATCTCTTTCAGTATGTTCATGCCTGAGAAAGAATTTCGCCGACTTTTTGGTCGCGATGACCATAATGTTAATCAGATTATCGTTAGATTAAAACCAGGAGAAGATGAAGATGTAGTAAAAAAAGCATTGCAAATGACTGATATACGTTTGTTCACTCGCGTAGAGACTTTTACAGAGTCATTACCAAAATATATACTTGACGTGTCGAAGACGTTCGACGTTCTTGGTCTATTTGTTGGTGTCATTGGTATCATCGTGGCGTCTATTACTATTTTTATCATTATTTTCATCAACGCACTTTCACGGAGACGGCAAATTGGTATCCTCAAAGCGATTGGCATGAGTAAGGAGAGTATTGAATACGCATACGTCATACAAGCAGGAACATACACCATTATCGGGGCGGCACTTGGTCTCTTCCTCACATATTTTTTCCTTATTCCCTACTTCATAGAGAATCCTATCGACTTCCCCTATTCATATGTGTCTCTTTCACTCACCGACACCGATCTTTTCCTTCGTGCAGGTGCACTCATATGCGTAACACTCATCGCTGGATTCGTTCCCGCATGGCTCATTACAAGGCAAAATACACTCAATGCAGTGCTTGGTAGAAAATAAAATTTGTTTTGTGAAAACTGGTAATGAATATACAATAAGCAGAGAAAAATCGTAATATATACTATTAACAATCACGACTGAATGGCATTCGAGCATATACAACAGAATACACCCCGAACAGACTCAGTAATGATTTCGGCCTTCGGTATACACAAATATTTTATAGAAGCGGATACGTCACTCCATGTTATCAAAAATGTGTCACTTTCTGTTCGAGAGAATGAGTTCATTGCAATCATGGGTAAATCGGGGGCTGGTAAATCTACGCTTATGTACCAACTATCAGCCCTCGATAAACCGAGTGAAGGAAGTATTACTGTTGCAGGAACCGATATTCTTGCACTGAATGAAGATGAACTTACTATCTTCAGACTCAACACGTTGGGCTATGTTTTCCAAGATTACGCACTCATTCTCGATCTCACTGCATTTGAAAATGTCATACTCCCACTCCTTATGCGCAATATGAAATGGGATGAAGCAGAGAATTTGGCTCATACTGCTCTTGAACGCGTAGGGCTTGAGACGAGGTACACACATCTTCCCAACAAAATGTCTGGTGGCGAACAGCAACGTGTTGCAATTGCTCGCGCAATAGCAGGAAGGCCAAAAATTCTGTTTGCAGATGAACCAACCGCAAACCTTGACAGTGTCTCAGGTCGCAGAATCATTGATCTTCTTGCTGAAATAAATCAAAGTGGACAAACCGTTGTTATGGTTACCCATGAAGCAGAGTACACCGATAAGTGCAATAGGATTATCTTTCTCGAGGATGGTGTTATTACCCATGAGGATGTGCGTGATACAACACCAGAGTACAGAGTTTGAGAACATATAATCTTTAATCGCGTATTCCCAATGAGTGTTAATAATAAGCAATGTATCTACCTCGCGCCACCACTGCCACGAAATCATCTGCATATGAATGAAATAAAAAACACCACGGGCGCAGGTACTGCGTCCGTGGTGTTTTTTATTTACTTCAATTATTTTCCTGCAAGCGTGTCGGTAGCAGGCTCAAGCACTTTCGAAGGATCACCAATTCGCTCTTCTTTTTCGCGCATTGCCTTGTATGCATCCTCTATCTTTACCCCCTCTGTTTTCAAAATCGCTTCGTACTCATCACGCTCAAGTGTCTCTACCTCAAGGAGACGCTTTGCTACCGCATCGAGTGCTTTCCTATGGCGCACGAGAATATCTTTTGCGCGCATACGAGCCGATTCCACAATCATATTAACTTCCTCGTCAATTTGCTTTGCGACCTCAAGTGAATAACCACGGTCTTCGCTCATACCGCCGCCAATAAGACGGCCACCTGTACCTTCAAGTGCAATAGGACCAAACTTGTCACTCATGCCATACTTGGTCACCATGTCGCGCGCGAGATTGGCAATCACCTGCAAGTCATTGGAAGGGCCAGTGGTGAGGTCGTCAAAAATCATCTCCTCGGTGACATAGCCACCTAAGGTCATTGCAATATCATCGAGAAACTCCTTCTTTGACTGCATGCGACGATCTTCGTCAGGAAGCTTGAGCGTGTATCCTGCAGCGCGTCCGCGCGAGATGATAGAAATCTTTTGTACGGGGTCGGCATACGGAAGTACTGATGCCACGAGCGCATGCCCTGCCTCATGATAGGCGGTAATCTCGCGCTCGCGACGACTGAGCACATGGCTCTTGCGCTCGGGGCCGAGCATCACCTTTTCTATAGAGCGAATGAGGTCGAACTGCCCCACCTTCTTCCTACTCTCACGCGCGGCGAGAATAGCACCTTCATTCATGAGCGAGTACAGGTCGGCTCCTGAGAAGCCTGGTGTGCGTTGCGCAATAATATCGAGATTCACATCTTCCTGGAGTGGCTTCTTGCGGGCATGCACTTGGAGAATTGCTTCACGGTCGATACGATCAGGAAGGTCAATCGTCACACGGCGGTCGAAGCGGCCAGGGCGCAAGAGCGCGGGATCGAGTACGTCAGGACGATTCGTGGCTGCTATCACCACCACTTTTTCATTCGGCTCAAAGCCGTCCATCTCCACGAGGATTTGATTGAGGGTTTGCTCACGTTCGTCGTTCCCTCCCCCCACACCCGTGCCTCGCACGCGCCCTACCGCGTCGATTTCATCAACAAAAATAATTGCCGGCGCTGCTTTCTTTGCCATCTGGAAGAGGTCACGTACACGACTTGCTCCAACTCCCACAAACATCTCAACGAATTCAGAACCAGAAATTGAGAAGAACGGTACCCCTGCTTCACCCGCAACGGCGCGTGCAAGGAGCGTCTTTCCGGTACCCGGTGCACCCATCATCATCACCCCTTTCGGTATCTGCGCACCAATATCGAGAAACTTCTTTGGGTTCTTGAGAAAGTCTACGATTTCTTCGAGTTCCTGTTTTGCCTCCTTTGCACCCGCAACATCCTTGAAGGTTACTTTTTGCGTTGTGTCGTCAGGATAGATAACACGCGCTTTTGAGGAACCAAAGTTGAGCGCCTGCATCCCCGCACCCTTTACCGAGCGCGTGAAAAACCAAATGATAAACCCGAGCAAAATGAGTGGGAATAAGAAAGGTGCAAGATTAGAGAGCCAATATTTGAATCCAGACTCATTCTGTACCTTAATCGCAACACGAGAGATTTGTTCAGATGTTACACCGAGATTTGTAAGTGTTTCGGTGATGGCAGCATCATTCTCTTTTTTGGAAAGACCCTGTGTGCGCGTTTCATCTTTGTAGTGAATTTCGAGCGCGGTACCCTTTACCACAATCTCTTTAATCTCATCATTCTTTATTTGTTCTGCAATCTGTGAGACTGAATATTCCTCGGGTTCTCCATTTGTATCCGTCGCATAGGAATAAAGGAATGTGAGCGCAATCAGGAAAAGAACAGTCGAAAGAATATTGTTCCAAAAATTACCGGGACCTACGGGCATACGGTCAGGCATTTTGAGCGGGGATTTCTTCTTGTTTTTAGGCTTATCAGTACCCGTTTCAGTGGAAATTGTTTCATTTTCACCCGGAGCAGGCGGTGTATTTTTTTGTGGTTCGTGATTCTGTGTCATGATGCCCATTATACATATACTGGGCATTTTTGCGAGAAATCAGGAGCGAAATATAAATCTGCACAAAATATCCATCACTCTATTATTTTGGTTATTTTTTTTCTTTCGGCGTATTAATAATTTTCAATACAACCTTCTCAAGAAAGCGTAACACGATATTTCCCCCAATAGAGACAACCACGATGAGTGTAAACAAATGAGTAATAGTTTGCTCTGTCTTAAATGCATATTCTGTACTCTCACTGAAAAACCAAGCGAGGAGCGTAAGTCCTGCTATGAAAAGAATGTTTGCAAACACATTTACTATGACGTAGCGAATAAATGGAATATTCTTTTTGGAGATAATATACACCGTAAGAAACAATCGTATGCCCACTAAAAATTTTATGAAAACGAGCACAATATAAGGATGTGTATCTGCAAGTGCAAAAAATGAGCGTTGCTCTGCTTCAACTTTTTTTGGAAACTTCTTCTTAAATTTTTTCTCAATCCATGGGCGGATTGTACTTACGGTCATACCATACCAAAAGATATCAGCTGAGAGTGACCCGAGAAATGAAAAGAGGATAGCATCCTGAATAGGAAGATATCCCTGAAAAGCCAGAACAAGAGCGAGGAGCGCTCCATTTTCTCCGGTTAGAAAGGTAATGAGCCAAATTACAAAAAGACTTACGAGGGCTATATCTGATTGGAGGTAAATCTCAGTTTGGCTGAGTATTGCTTCTAACATATAAGTATAGTGTATCATGCTGAAACCAGCATGAATTTTCTTCACCATGAAAGTAATGAGAGCGAACTTCTTTCCTAATCACACTTCCCTCCATTCGCGAGAAACGTTATAGTAGGAAGATGGCACTCATTGTACACAAACGGGTCACCTTTGATTTTGAAATCCTCGAGACCTACGAGGCGGGTGTTTCCCTGCTCGGTACCGAGGTAAAATCACTCCGTAATGGCCAAGGGAAACTAGACGGAGCGCACGTGATTATCCGTGGTGGCGAAGCATTTCTCGTGGGTGCGTCTATTCCCGCTTTCCAGCAAGTAAATGCAGGCAAAGGGTATGACCCCGAGCGTCCCCGCAAACTCCTCCTCAATAAAAAGGAAATTCAAATTCTCGACCAAGGGAGCGAACGCCAGGGTTTGACAATAGTGCCCATTAAGTGGCATAATGTTAATTCAAAAATCAAGCTACGTATTGCCCTTGCCCGTGGAAAGAAAAAGCAAGACAAGCGTGAAAGTATCAAAGAACGCGACGTGAAGCGCGACCTCGCCCGCGATTTTAAGTACCAGTAGTTACCGGTAATAAAGTACCCTCGGGTACGTCATTGTATAAGCCAGCAATTCGCCCATTGTCACTTTTTGAAGTCTTTCAAAAGGTACCAATGGGGGGATGACAGGCTTTGACGGTTTGCCCCGCACGATCTGTGCAGTGTCGAAGTTGGATGTAACTTCGTTAAAATGCATCTATCCGTACGTGCTAAGAAAAGCGTACCAAGTCCTTATGCTAACGCATTCGGATTCGCACCAGCATTCGCGTAACCCAAGAAATTAGGTTACCCCGCTCGTGTGGCATCACCGTGTCGAATGCCTAATACGATACGCGTGGTGATATAAACATCAGGCTCTAGTCTCTTCCCTCGCCTCCGGTAGAGACCAAATTCTTCGAGGCTCGACTGCTGATGCTTTGGTTTTCCTTTTACATCATCAGTTCAAATCAAAAGGTAAACTACACACTGTAGACCCAGACGTTCGGTCACTCTCGGACGGCGGTTCAAATCCGCCCATCTCCACATATAGAAATACATAGAACATTAAAAAACTGCCGAAGGCAGTTTTTTAATGACAACTTCAACGTTATGCAACGTTATGCAACGTTTAGCCAGTTCTTAATTAGTTTTTTGAAATTTTTACTTTTCAAATTTATATCATTTAAATTTTCAAACTGAATAACCCCCCGGATATCAGAGTTCCATTCTACCAACTCATCAGGATCGGCAATAACAGGTGAGCCTTTCTTATCTTCCTTCTTTTTAGCACCCATATGGATTACAACTTTCACTTTATTTTGCTTATTCATCACATTAAAAGTGATGCGATCTTCTCCTTTATATAAATAATTTGGAGCATTCCACTTGAGAGATTCTGTTAAATCAGAACTAGAGCTCAAAATAACTTTACGTACTGCCATGATTTGCTGGAGTTTTTCAGCATCTTGACCAGAAAAAAATTCTTCTAATGATTTATACTTTTCCATATACATAAATTTACCACAAATCAATAATCTTCAAAAAATTAGGACACTCCATTTCTATCAAAGAGGTTTTTACTTGAGTTAAACTGCTCCACCACATTAATAATACCGCTCTATTGAGCGGTATTATAGTATTATCTTAAGTATTCATTTTTAGTTTGCTCTGTTAATTTTTTACCAATTTCTACATACTTTTTCATTGCCATCTCTTCTGCATCATGTGTTGAAGCGAATAAAGCTTCCTGCTCAGCGATTGATTCTGGAGAAACCGCCTCATCTCTTAATTTATCCAATATTCTCAAATCATTACTTCTTCTGTCAGCAATTTCTCTATAGTCTGCATAGGCATCAAGATACTCTTGTGCTAACTTAGCTTGGTTCTCAGGAGAAGTTAAATCTTCTTCTTTACTTTCAATTTTTGCTGGTTCTTCTATATTCGTAATTAATTGATTTAAAAGTTCTGTCACTTTACTACGCAAACCATATCGTCGGGTTACAGTCTCGACCCCTCTTTCACCCAACCTTACAGAATTTATTATTTCTTTTAGTTGTTCTTTATCCATTGGTTCCCCATCTGAGTATTTCCAATCGTCATATCTATCTATAACATTCACAATCAAATCTCTGAAGTCTCTACAACTTGCCACATCTTGTTCAAGTAACTGTTCTCCTTTTTCAGGATTGCCATATTTGTCTGTTTCTATCGTATTCTTTATTGGTTTATTTAAACCTTCAAATCCCATGTTTTCTTTCCTAGACTCATAAATACAACTTGATTATACATTACTGTTCTACTATCTTTATGTGGCTAGTCACACTCAATATATATGGCTAACTAGGGCTGTTTTTCTCCATAGGTCTGACCTATGGAGAAAATGATAAAAAAGTTAGTCCTAATACGGAAGTCAAAATAATTCATTTCGACTTTACAAAAAAATAAAACCCCCTCGAACTAAATTGTTCGAGGGGGGTGGAGTGATACGAGCATCTTCATAGCGTTTGTTGTTACTGTTCGCCGGCGGCCTCCCTTTCTTCTTTGGAACGCCAGTCGATGGACAGTCCTTCGACACTACAGATGCTACAGCGCGTGTATCCGGGCAACATCAGGCCAGTCAGAGTCCAGGCTTGGAGTTGAGTGTGATACACGATACGGAGAGCGTCACACCAAGAATTTCCGCGATAGCGCTCATATCGAACCACTTTCTGTCCTTCGCCTTCGTGTTTCTTGATGATGTCCTCGAAAACGGACGCCATCGTCGAAACGCTCACTCGACGGAACTCAGCGCCTCGCAGGAAAATTCGAACTTTCTGCGGAGTGTCGAGACGTGCGGTTACCAGTGGAAACTCCTTCATAAACCAGTCTTCCAGTTTCGGATCAGGCCAGAGAGTGAGACATTTCCGATAAAAGGAAAGCAGTCTATCATCGACTGGCTCGGAATCTTGACGACTCGCGTCTTTCAGCAAGGGAGCAAGTTCTTCTAACTCATCGACCGAGTTAATCGTGTCGAGGAATTTGATACTTGCTCCCCAGGCAGCTCCTTTTTCGAAAGCCGCTTCCAATTCTGCATTACGTTGAGTAGATACCATAACTGACTCCATTTCAAGGTTTTTGTTTGTTGCTAGGGGACTTGGCCGACTGGTTTCGTCATAGCAGAGAATAGCCATAAATATGGCCACTTTCTGCTATGACGAAACTGTCTGGATTCATGTAAAAGAACTTGTCATACCCTAAAATATAAACACACTTAAGTCAATAGATACTGGTAATGTGCAAGCGCATTACCAGTCTGTATTTACAAACCAACCTTTTCATTATACTGTTCGACTAGCTTTTGGGTGCAGAACCCTATAAGTTCCCCATCAATTTGAACCTTCTAGGAGAACCACATGACGCACAAAGTATTGAGTCGCGAAGCGACAATACGCATTTTAGACCACATGCAAAACGGTAGGCCTCTACCGCAGAAAATCGTCGAACACAAGGAACGCATGGAGGCAGCCACGGCCGCTGCTGAAAGGCGACATCATCCTGAAGACCTTATCGACCAAATCGAAATGGAGTGTTTGATGAGTATGCGACACGGACTTGATACGCTCTACACCAGTTGGGCTGAAGGCATTGAACGTATACGGTGGGTAGACCTTCCCGAACGTGATGGCATCACGCCCGAAATCGTGGTACGTGAATGTTGCATGTCCACCGAGTCCTTCTTCGGTAATACAGGCGTCGAGGTTCTTGCGGCATATCTCGATGCTTACGGCTATGACCGCTTGCTGTTCAGGCTGGGCGAAGCGTGTACCTTGCGTGTCAGGGAATACATTGAAAGCGCGGTGCCCGCACCCACATACGATGCCGCCATCCTCGACAAGCCCGCCGAACACTTCGGTACTATTGACCAAGATGTCCTCCGGAACAAACTGGTCGGGCACTTCATTCTTTTCGTGAACAAAACGTCGCCTCAACATGTAATCCGGGCGATGATCGCGAACATCGAATGGGGTATGGGCAATGCGGTACAGGCCATCGAGCAAGCTGGTTTTGCCTACTGTGAAGCGACAGTCGAGCAATTCGGTCTGAAACTTCGCACCGGTCACCCCGATGCCGAAAAAACCTTCAAAGACTGGGAACTCTGGAAGGCTGAGCGTTTGCTCGAGTTTCTGAAGTAACCACGCCACCCCTGCCACTTAGCCACCCTACCGATACGGTATTGGGTGGCTCTTCTTTTCACCACAGATCCACTATTTTAAGGAAAAGTTTTAAGTTACTTTATACAGTAGGACTAAACTCAATAATCCATTCAATACCGTATTTGTCTCTAAACATAGCAAATATTTCCTCTGCACTATCATCGACTGGTACTTCTACTTGCCCTCCACTCGAAAGCCCTGTAAATATTTTCTTTGCTTCTTCTTTGCTCTCTGCGTCTATATGAATTTTACTTCTGTTTTCATTTTCATTTACTTTTCCCATAAATGCAGGAACATCGTTTCCTATGAGTGAATGTGTACTTCCCATAGATAACGTAATATTCATGATTTTTTCTGCATCTTCTTCGCTTACTTGAAATTCATCACTGGCAATGTCTTTAAAACGAATTACTTTGGTGAACTCTCCACCAAAGACAGATTTATAAAAATTGAATGCTTCTTCAGCATTTCCGTTAAAATTTATCCACGGACTCATTGTTTTCATAGTGATAGTTTTATATTGTTTTAATATCTACTGTGTCTCGAGCATCTTCCGCAACTCACCGATAACCGCCTTCTCCCAGAATTTCATTGAGTACCACTTGATTAAGGGTGTTGCGACGATGCGAAGCCATGGCTTATGAATGGAAACTTGATACGTATAGTCAATCAATGTTCCCTCTTTATGTTCAGAGAGCAATAGTTCCTCATGTCCAGAAGTGCCAAATTGATAACTATCATTATCTGAAATAAATCCTTTCCCTGGGAGAATTTGGGTTTTCATTTTTACCTTAAATGATCTACCAAATGATTTTACAGTCGCTTCCATCTCCAGGTTATTACCTTCTTGTTTATTAACTACCACCGACTCAGCAACCTTCGGAAAATATTCAGGAAGTTTTTCAAAATCGGTCATTATCCTCGCAACATCTTCAATAGATGCGTTAATCACCCACTGATCATGAAGTATGATTTCTTTCATATATATAAATTATAGCAGAGCATCTGGTACTTCCGGACAGAGAGAAAATTGCTCAACCGTCAGAGTAAGACACAGGAATTTAATTGACCTCCCTTTTCTTTTATACTATCATTCAACTATATGGTTGAACAAAGTCTAAATCTAGATACTATCTTCAGCGCCCTAGCAGATAAAACAAGACGGGATATCTTGCGTCGTGTTGCTGAAGCTTCCCTCTCGATTTCTGATCTCGCTCAGTCATATCAAATATCTTTTGCAGCCATCGCTAAGCATATTGGTGTACTCGAACGTGCACAACTCATCGAGAAAAAGCGCAAAGGTAAACAACAAATTATAACCGCTGTTCCGCGCACAATCGAAATTGCGACAGTGCACTTAGAACGCTATGAACAGCTTTGGGAGACTCGGTTCACCGCATTAGAAGATTTAATTACTCACTAATATTATTTTATGAAAACAAACTACACAATAGGAGAAGATAAAAAGACACTGATTGCAAAGAGATCATTTAATGCAACACTCGAAAAAGTTTGGCACGCGTGGACTGACAGTGAAATGTTAGACATGTGGTGGGGACCAAAGCCATATAACGCAATCACTCACTCGTTTTCTTTTACTGAAGGTGGTGAGTGGCGATACATCATGAAAGGACCAGAAGGTGATGCTCACTACTGTATAAATAAATACCTTACCATCACGCAAGAACAGGAATTTACTGCTGAGGATTCATTTACGAACGAGCATTGGGAAATAAATACTGAAATGCCAACGAGCCATTGGAAAGTTGAGTTCTCTCACGCTGATGGAGTAACACACATCTGTGTCACCACCACCTATAATTCTGCAGATGGACTAGAAACTGTTGTTAACATGGGGATGAAAGAAGGTTTCGATATGGGACTCAATCAACTCGAGGCGCTACTCACACATTAAATCTGGTGTATATAGACTTCTTACCAAAAATCCACTCCCTTCAAAAAATTTGAACTCTCCATTTAAGTCAAACGATGTATCTCTCGTTACTTACCTTTGCGGTCTTCTTGTACACGAAAGCGTACCATCTTTGCAATTAACGACTTTGGGAGCGGTTTGCTATACACAAATCTTACGCACCCCTTTGACGTACTGTACGAAGCGAGTTCTTTCGCAAAATGAGTGATGGCGGACGGTGTCGGATAAAAACCGAGATGATTCTTCATCGCCGCAAAGTGGACGATATTTTTATTCCCCACAAGCGTTGGCATCCCATATTTGATAGCCTCATGGGCTAGAGGCGCCTCTCCTTTTACAATGCCATACATTTCGTTCAACACAGACCTTAGTTCTTTCGGCTGGGCTGAAATATATGATTGTACTGTTTTAAAAGTTTTCCATTCGTACTATTTTACCCCAACTCAAGCGGTTGCAACAATCCACTGTATTAGCCCCCACCACCTATACCACTCTGGTATCTCTAATCACTGCAACTGCCTCACCACACAAATAACAAATGCCCTTTGCGACAGAGCAAAAAGAGCATACAATATATAGAGTTACGTTGTTTGGTTTACCATTATAATAATCCTTTTTATGAACGACATTGAAACAACCCCCGTTCCCGCAGCAACTGAAGCACCAAAACCAGCTGAAGTGCCACAGGACAATACTGTACTGATGAGCGTACTGGCGTATATTGGTATTCTCGTACTTATTCCCTACTTCACCGCAAAGGAAAATCCAGTAGTGAAGTTTCATATCAAGCAGGGACTCGTGCTTGTTGTTATTGAAGTTGCTCTGTGGGTTGCTGGCTCAATGCTCTATATGCTCGCTCCAGTACTCATGCTCGCAAACCTCGCGACGCTTGTTCTCTCAATTATTGGTATCGTGAATGTACTCAATAAAAAGCAAGTCGAGTTACCACTTGTCGGTCAGTACGCAAAACACTTCAATATCTAGCACATGCACAACGAAAGTCCCTCCACGCTTGAAAGCATACATACACCTGAATCAGCGACTGAGCGTGCACGGATTATTGCGTGTGACTTAGAACTCATCGACAAATCAGTCAATCCTGATGATTTGCGCTTTAGTCATATAATCCACACACTTCGTCAAGAAGGGATTTTTGATGCGGAAATACAACGTGTTAAAGAACTTTTTAGGGAAGATCTTGGAGAATTTGGTGAAGATCTTGAGTCAGATGTATGGGAAATGCTCACCGTGCTTGAACTCTTTGATCCCGAAACTGCGCGTCATTGTGTGGACACGTACCATATTGCAAAGAGCAAAGTGGAAACTGAACTCTGGAACGGTATTGTACTTGCTGACTGTTTCGAACGTGAAGGTGTCGATCTCCACACCTTTTATGTTTCTTGTCTCCTTCATGATATTGGAAAAGTCGAGGTACCTCATTCGGTAGTCATCAATCGCGTAAGCGATGAGGAATGTGCATATCTTCTCTTTGAGCATACTGAGGATATACTTCTCCCCGCACTCCGAGCCCATCTTAAGAATCCAAATTTTGAACTTCCACCAAGTATTACTTCTGAAAATAGGTTACTCACCTATCTCCATGAAGAGTTGCATATCCGTCCGCAAGCTATTGCTCCTGTAAAACTGCTTCTGGGGAATCTGGATGCGGAATCGGTTGATGAGATTGAAAAACAACTCTCCCATGTAGGATGTTCACTCGATGACACACTTCTGCACATCATGCGTACACACGACAAATATTCAAAAGAGATTCTTCATGGCACGGGACGCGAAATTGAAGCAACTCTTGCGGGTTCACACCATTTCAATAATGAAAGTTCATACACGATTACTATAGGCACGCTACGTGTGAGTGTCGCTTTGGCTGATATTATTCATCTTGCTGATGTGGAAAATGCAATATTGAGCACCAGACACTACAAAGAAAAACATACGTCTTTACAAGCACTCAAAGTACTCGTACTTCACGCAAAGCAGGGTGCAGTCGATAGTTATATTTCGTATCTCTGGATTGCAGACACTATTCATCGAATGGAAGACTCACTTAATGTTCATGATGAAAAAGAAATGTTGATATACACCTATATCACCAAACACCTTGAAGCAGAGAAGAAAACACATCTCGCGTATCCCGACTGGAAACAAGGACTAAAGAACGTATAGGTGCATAGTTTGCTTTTTAGCATAAAGTATGGTCTAATGCCTACTGGACTGAGTTCTTCTCAGATTATATTTTGTCTCACCCTTAGGAGGAATACGCTGTGACCATCACTGTATGTTTAAAAGGAACACAAAAAATACGCTTAGTCCCTCATCATGGAGGATACAAGCTCACCTACCCCTTTATTGGCATCACTGGCACAGGTGAAAGTGGACACATTGGACTTGGATCATTTACAGTCGATTTGAGAAGAGCCTTGTTTTGGGGACCGAAAGGACACCATAAACTTGTGCCCATATGGCGCGCGATGAAAATACTTGAGATGGTCGATACTATAGGTGATACCACTCTCACTGCGTGCTGGGCATTGTTTCATCCAGAAACGCGATGTGTATTTGATACAGAGTACATCAAAGAACTTGCGGAACAATTTCATGGTGAAGCGGGTTTCATAAAAGCATATAACAGTGTAGCTCACGCGTTCCCTTCTCTTGAGGACTTCGACACACTTATGTCAAAAGTACGCGAAACAGGTATACGCATTGAGACTGATGAACTTTTTGATACATCGAAGAAAAATCTGAGTAGTCCACAATCAACACCATAGTCCAAAACTATATTTCAAAAACGGCACCGTCCCTGGTGCCGTTTTATTTTATAGAATTTAAAAATTATTTCGCGAGCTTCTCCTTTACCTTTTGTGCAATGGCGCTGAGCGTGATATTAGTCTTCACAATATAATCGTCACCACCTGCCGCAATAATCTCTGCCACTTTTTCAAGGTCATCAAGTGCAGTGAGTACGATTACCTTCACACTCTTTCCCCATTCATCCGCACGAAGTTCTTTGAGGACGGTCACGCCGTCTTTTTTTGGCATAAGCACATCAAGAAGAATGATGTCTGGCTTTTTCTCAAACGCAGTTTTAATTCCCTCTTCTCCGTCGGGCGCAGTATATACTGTAAAGTCCTCATAGATAAACACCGTCTTTAAGGCCTCGCGAAGATCTGCTTCATCTTCAACGACCAAAATACTTTTTGATGTTGTTTCCATAGTCCTATTAGTATACTACAAATAACTGTATGTGTGCTATCTACGTGGGCAATATCACGGTAAATGTCGTTCCCACACCCTGTTTTGACTCAAAAGTGATAGTTCCCCCTAAAATACGTATTGCTTCCTTCACAATATACAGCCCAAGGCCTGTACCATCCGATTCGTGGGAATGAGCATTTGAGGCGCGAAAAAGCTTGGAAAAAATCATCTCTTGATCCTCTTCAGGAATACCAATCCCATTATCGGCAATAGCAATCGTGAGTGTCTTTTCATCAAGAAAGGCGTATGCGCGCACTTTCCCTCCGACAGGCGTGTACTTGATTGCATTACCTAAAATGTTACTCACCGCCATGTTGAGGAGGTGTGAATCAGACGAAAAGGTGCCAAACGGTTCGTTCCAATTTGTCTCAACTTCCACACCTCGTGTTGCAGCATATGCTCGATACTCTTCTACCACCAAACCAAAAAACTGCGTGAGATCAAACGTGCTTCGCTGAATTGAAAGTGTTCCCAACTCAAGTTTAGACACATTGAGGAAATCATCAACAAGCGTCTGCATGCGCTCAAGTCCACGGGAAATTTTTTGCACATATGATTGTTGCAGTTCAGAGAGTTGTGTACCTGTTGCCGTAGCGAGAAGTTCCAAGTTCCAGCGCATTGCAGAGACTGGGGTACGCAATTGATGGGATGCGAGTGAGACGAATTCTGTTTTTGCTTTATCAATTTGTTTCTGTTTTGTAATATCTACCAAAGTCATAAGACCTTTTAAATCATTGTTTGTATCTCTAAACGAAAAAAGAGAGAGCATTACCCAGTGCACTTTCCCATCCATTTCGTGCACAATTGCTTCAACATCATTGACAAAGCGTCCCTGTTTAAAATACTCTGGAATAAGAGCTATTTTTTGCTCATCTTCTCCTTCAATCAACGTAAACACATCAACGCCCTCAAATTTTTGTATCTCAATACTAAATAATCGTGCTGCAGAAAAATTAACTGATTCAATGATTCCTGTTTTATCAATAAGAATATAGGGAACAGGGCTATTGCGATACAACTCTGAAAAAAGTTCTCGTGAATAGGTTAGTATTTCGCTTGTAATATCCCGCGCAATGGAATGTGCGCTCGCGTACATACGAAGTGATTGATATACTACAACGGTAATGAGTGCAAAAGAAAAAAGTACTGCCCCTACGAAAAGAATAGGTAAAAAAGCAGGTGGTATATTGATATACTTCCACACCAAAAAACCTATTCCCATGAGACCAACACACACTATCCCAGACACAGTGAGTGAGGAAGAAACTGAGTACTCTGGATGCATACATATATCATAGCAGGTCGCGCGTGTGCATTTAGTCACATATCAAGGCATGTGGGTTTCATATACTCTGTTATACTCTCTCAGTATGAAACACACGAATACACCAGTTGTTGTCAAACGCTCGACTGCAGGGCTTGGACTTTTTGCACATACCACGTTTAAACGTGGGGATTTTATTATTGAATACACGGGTGAGGCAATCTCACATGAGGAAGCGGACCGTCGTGGTGGGAAATATCTTTTTATCCTCTCAGACTCAGTAGTACTTGATGGGAAAGGTCGTGAAAATACTGCTCGCTATATCAATCACTCATGCAAGCCAAATGCAGAAGCAGAAACAGACGAAGATGCGGGCAAAATTCGCATCTCAGCAAAAAAGACTATTCTTCCGGGCGATGAAATCACCTATGATTATGGAAAAGATTATGTGTCTGAGTATATAAAGCCACGTGGCTGCCACTGCCGTGCTTGCAAAAGCATATAGTTTAAAACACCCCTGCAATACGGGCTATTTCTGCAACCTCTTCAGTATGTACCACGTACATAGTAGCGGGACTTTTTGGTGTACTTATGACACCTGGTCGGTTACTCAGTGTGTCATTCAATTTCTCATCAAGGACTAAGCCGAGGTATGCGAAACGTTCGGTAATGAGTTCGCGGACAAGAGCATTGCGCTCAGGTGCAGTACCGGTGAGAGCCAGAATATCAACACCCCCAAGAACTGCTGCTGCTGCACCTATTGCTTTTCGAATTCCCTCTATGTACATTGCTACCGCAATGAGTGCATCGGGATCTTTTTTCATATATCTATCGATTGCGACACGGAGGTCGTTACTTCCGAGCATTCCTCGCAAACCGCCCATCTGACTTACCGCAAGTTCTGTTTTTTCGATATTGTTTCCGTATTGTTTAAAAAGATAAATAAGTGCGGCAGGATCTACTTCGCCAGCACGTGTGCCCATCATAAGTCCGCTCGTCGGAGCAAAGCCCATGGTGGTTTCCACGCTCTTTCCTTCCTTAAGCGCAGTGACACTCATACCGCTTCCAATATGGCAGACCACCATACGTGCAGGTACACGCCCCTCGTTTTCCTCTGCAATTTTGCGTACAACTGATGCAACCGAGAGTCCGTGGTACCCGAAACGATACAAATCAAATGCAACTGAATCCTTTTTTGGGATACTGTACAGACGTGCATGCTGAGGCATAGTGGCGTGAAATGCACTATCAGAGACACCCACTATCCGCGCATGGGGTAGCGCCTCGCGCACGCGAGCAATTTCTGAAAGTTCATGAGGAATATGCAGTGGTGCCGCTTCGACAACTGCACTGAGTCGACGCACATATGCTCCATCAATGAGTCTGTGTGTGGTGAAAAATGTCCCTGGTGCAACAATACGCACACCTACCCGAGTAATATCTTTTATGTGTGAGATGACTCCTGCGGCAATAGCACGTTTAAGCGCTTCGTCGAGACCCTCATCAAACTGACTTCTCGTAGCATCTCCACAAATTTGACGCTCACCATTTACCTCCACACAATGCCCAAACTCATCTCCTATGCGTTCAAAAAACACCGAGAAAACCTCGCGCCCATCACGGTACAGCGCATACTTTTTAGAAGAACTTCCTGGATTTACGACGAACGTGGTGTCCATGTCCAATTAGTTATATCAAGAGGATCATTACCAAATTCAACAACAAATGCCCGATGCGCAGTGAGTTTTTCTTCATACTTTGCAATCAATTCTTCACGCTGATGCACCGTAATAAGCCCCTCTTCCTCTGCAACTTCAAATGCTTTCATTGCAAGATGGTAACGGTCTGTCTTGTTGCGAACGAACATATCGAATGGCGTCGTCGTTGAACCGTGTTCCTCATACCCATGTATGGTGAACCGTTTTGGTTCTGCACCATAATCAAAAAGAATTTGCTTAATGGTCTGTGGGTAGCCATGGAAGTTGATGACAACATGTTTATCGTTCGTGAAGTAGTAGTCCATATCATGAGGCACCACACGAGAAGTGGTATTACCAAGCCCATTTGCGGAAAGTGACACAATATTTACAAAGCGCATGCGCATTTCAGGAATTTCACCGCGCACAATAGTAATAGCGGCGAGCGTCTCTTTGGTGAGATAGTCTCCTGCAGCCGCAAAGACGATGTGTGGTTCTTTATCGCTTGCAAAATGCCAGATAGAAATTCCCTCCTCAACGTCATGAGTAGCCTCATCGAGTGTACGCCAGCATGGCACGGGGCGCTTTTCAAGAACCAAGATATTCATTTCGTTCTTCGAACCGAGTGAGCGTTCCATCACCTTAAGTGCAGTATTCATATCTGAAGGGAAATAGACATTCACAAAGTGCCCTTGACGCTGAAGCATATCATCGATAAAGCCAGGATTTTGATGTGAAAATCCATTATGTTCCTGTCGCCATGCACCCGATGTGAGAATGTAATTGAGAGACGGCACATCACCCCGCCATGGAATGTTGCGTGCAATGCTGAGGAATTTTGCATATTGGTCTGCCATACTCGCCACAATCTGCATAAAAGCTTCGTATGAAGCGAATATGGCATGGCGGCCCGTGAGAATGTATCCCTGCATAAGCCCCTGAAGACTATGCTCAGAGAGCATCTCAATGACTCGTCCGTCGCGTGCCATGTCGCGGTCCCACTCACGGATAGGGAGCATGAACGAGCGCTTCGTTACCTCAAAGACAGCGTCGAGTTTGTTAGAGTAGGTTTCGTCGGGAGAAAAGATGCGCATGTTTTTTGAACCTTCGTTTTGTGCAATCACATCACGCACATACTTTCCAATGGCCTGCATGCTACTCTCCTCGCCGCATGACCCTCCATCGGGGCGCGCGGTGTGCTCATTTGCGTAATGAACAACATCGGGAAGTACAAGTGGCTTGTATCCCGGTGCTCCTCCCATGGTGTGTGGATTATCACCCATACGACGATGTTCTGAAGGAATGAGTCCAGCGATATCCGCATGGAATTGCTTTCCATCAAAGAGTTCATGAAAACGATACGAGCGAAGCCATCCTTCGAGTGCTGCAAGTTCCTCAGGCTCAATACGTGCATTTTCGAGAATAACCTGGTGTGAAAGACAATTGTCTTCGAGACGCTTGCCATGCATTTCGTGAACACTTCCCCATCCCTTTGGCGAACGGAGAATAATCATCGGAAATCGTGGTGGCTCCTCAACTGCCCCATCACGCGCTGCTCTTTGAATACCTCGAATACGCTCAACAGCGGTATCCACAACCGAAATCATACGATCGTGTACGTCTCCTTCCTGGTATGCGTCAACGATATGTGGCTCGTAGCCATATCCACGGAACAAAAGGACTAAATCCTCATCACTCATACGACCGAGAATGGTAGGGCCTGAAATCTTATAGCCGTTGAGATGGAGAATGGGTAATACAGCCCCATTGGTTGCTGGATTAAGGAATTTGCTCAGATGCCATGCAGTGGCAGTAGGACCTGTTTCCGCTTCACCATCTCCCACAAGACAGGTGGCAATAAGGTCGGGATTGTCGAGCACAGCGCCATACGAAGTTGAAAGCGCATACCCAAGTTCCCCACCTTCGAGAATCACTCCCGGTGCACCAGGGTTACTGTGACTGGGAAAACCATACGGCCAACTAAATTGCTTTGCCATAGCGTTAATACCATCACGATTTCGTGGCAACTCTGGATAATACTTTGAAAGTGTCCCTTCCAAAAAAAGATTTGCCTGCACTGCAGGAAAGCCGTGACCTGGACCAAGCACAAACATCATGTTGAGGTCGTGTGCTTTAATCGCACGATTCATGTGTGCGTATACAAAGTTAATTCCCGGGCAGGTACCCCAGTGACCAAGGAGTCGTTCTTTAACATGCTCGGGACGGAGCGGCTCTTCAAGTAAAAAATTATCTTTTAAATAAATTTGTGCTGCGGAAATATAGTTTGCCGCACGCAAAAAATTCTCTATGTGGGTATGCATATACGTGCATTATACCCCATGCATGTGTGCAGATACGTGGGTAATCCACGTATTGCTATACGGGTGTCTCTTCTGCAGGGACTTCTTCTGATTGAGATGTTTCTGGTGGAGTCTCGGTTGCTGATTCTTCTCCTGATACTGTTGTCTCAGAAGTAGTACTTGCGGATGCATCCGTAGTAGTTGCGGGAATTTCTTCTACAACAGGCACCTGCTCAGGGGGAGTACCCTGAGGAACGAGACCGCCATTTGGCAAATTTTGTAATGCGGGGTTACCGACATTCACTTGCTCACCAGTACCGTTTTCGGCATTAACTTGATTTGATTCA